>CALDBJ010000157.1 GCA_937937835.1 uncultured Collinsella sp. | reverse complement strand
ATTCCAGCTGAGTGACGACATAAGCACGCCCAAGCTCTTGAGCACTTCGATCAGCGCGGGGTCCTCGGCAAAGAACGTGGCGTTTTCGATGGTGTGGATGCAAGCGACCTTGCCGTCCTTGAGCGCGGGGCGAATGTCTGCCGCGCTGCGCACGTTGACCATACGGTCGTGGTTGAGCATTGCCTGGCCGCTCATATGCGCCATGATCTGCGCCTGGAAGCGCGCGGCGTGGGCGGTGGGAATCTCGTCGGGGACAAACGTGGCGAAGCACTGTGCCCACGGCGTGTTGCCAATCTTTGCGAGCGAGATGGCGCAGGCGTTGCCCTCGATGAGATCGAAATCTTGCGGATGTGTTTCGTCGCCGGGGAAATAACCGTCGGTGCCGGCGGTAAAGCGCAGGTCGAGATCGAGTGTGGCCCAGCCGATGCGGTCAGCGGTGTCGCAGTGAAGGTCAAATACGGGATATGCCATGGTTCCTCCGGTTGCAGCGTTTCTTTGCAAACTGTCATTGAATTGTATGACTAGGGTATAGTTAGCGCCATATGTTCATGGCGGCCCGCGTTGTGCGCCGCCCTTATTACGGAGGTTACCATGTCCAACCAGGGCAAGAAGGTCAAGACCCATTATCGCGGCACGCTCGATGACGGCACGCAGTTCGATAGCTCCTACGATCGCGGCGAGCCGCTGGAGTTCACCTGCGGTGCCGGTCAGATGATCAAGGGCTTCGACGCCGCTGTTGTCGACATGCAGGTGGGCGAGAAGAAGACCGTGCACATTCCTGCTGCCGATGCCTACGGCGAGCACAATCCCGAGATGGTTATTACCTTCCCGGCCGAACAGGTTCCCAACATCGAGCAGATCGAGAAGGGCATGAAGCTCTTCCTGTCCACGCCGAGCGGCATGCCTGTCCCCGCCGTCGTCATTGACGTGACGCCCGAGGCCGTGACGCTCGATGCCAACCACGAGCTTGCCGGCAAGGATCTCAACTTTGATATCGAGCTCGTCGAGGTCGAGGGTTAGAGTATGCCTGAACGCTTGGTTTCGACGACATGCTTGGGAAATCTCAACGATCCGTCCTATGAACTCCTGCTTCGCCGGAAGTTGGGCGGCGTCTTTGAGGTTGACGAGCTACTGCTCGATTGGGATCAGTCTGATGTATGCGCGTTTGCGGGCGTGACGGAGCTGGGGCGCACGATCGATGTTCGGCTGGATACTGCCGACGGCGGTCGTCTTGCCGATGGCGACGTGCTCGCCATCGACCGTTCGGGCATGGTGCCCGTGGCAGTTGTCGTGCGCTTGCGCAGCGCCGAGGTTTATTTGGTCGAAGTTGACCGCATGGACCCGATTGCGCTCGCGCATTCGTGCTGGGAGATCGGCAACATGCATGCGCCGCTCTTCCGAGGCGACTCGGACGAGCATACCGTGCGCATGTATACGCCGGTGCAGCCTGTTTTGGGCCGCATGCTCCGGGGTGTCGAGGGTGTTCGGCTCTCGGTGGTCACACGCGAGCTCGATGCCAGCCGGCGCTTTGCGTCGAGTGCGGCGGAGGTCGTCGTGAGCATGGCTCCAGACTTTACCATCGTAAAAAAGACGCGCGGCTAAGCGCGCGTATGCGCAAGACGGGCTTTGAGGGGCGACCAATCAAGGTCCGTCTTGCTGTTGATAGGAGGCTTTGGGGGAAGCGTATGGGTCTTGAGGGAATCAAGCTGATCGCCTGCGATTTGGATGGCACGTTGCTGCATCCGGGGGAGCGCGAGCCGCGTTCCGAGGCCTTTGAGCTTATCGATGAGCTGCATCGTCGCGGTATCGTGTTTATGCCGGCGAGCGGTCGCCAATACGCGAGCCTGCGCTACCTGTTTGCCCCGGTGGCCGATGAGCTTGGCTACGTGTGCGAGAACGGCGCCCTGGTCATGAGCGAGGGACGTGCCGTGGTCAAGCGCGCCATGGAGCGCGATCTGGCCATGGATATCGCGAATGCCGTGGTTGCGTATCCTCATGCCGACGTAACCTTGTCGTGCGAGGGACACCTCTACACCATGAGCGGCAACGACGCGTTTGTCGACCACCTGCGTTATGAGGTCCATTGCGACGTAGCGGTGGTTGACCGTCCCGAAGACATTGACGAGGACGTCATTAAGATCGCGTTCCAGACGTCCGAGGCCGAGCAGCCGGCGGCGCTGGAGCATTTTGAGCGCCACTTTAGCGATCGAGTCGATGTCATGACATCGGGAACCGAATGGACGGACTTTATCGGTTTTGGTTCGGGCAAGGGTTCCGCACTTGCCGACTACGGTCGCGCCCTGGGGATTTCGCCCGATGAGATGATGGCGTTTGGCGACAACGAGAACGATCGCGACATGCTCAACGTCGTGGGCCATCCCTATCTGATGGAAAGCTGCAATCCTACCATGCATGGCATCAACGACCGCGTCCGCTATGTGCGAACAGTGGAAGAGGAACTGCGTCGCCTGCTCGCTGAGTAGGCTTTTGGGACATGCCTACCGGCAGTCGGGGCAAAAGCCCTCGAAGATGGTGTAGTGCGACGTGACGTGCCAGCCGATTTGCTCGGACGCTTTGGCGTCGAGCTGGGCATCGAAGGGGAGCGGTACGTCGATGACGCGGCTGCACGAGGTGCAGATGATATGCGCATGCGGCTCGATCGTGCGATCGAAGCGGCTGCCGCCCGGCGTCTTGATGGAGAGGATCTCGCCGGCGTCGGCCAAGAGATTGAGATTGCGGTAGACCGTACCGCGGCTGATTTTGTCATCCTGCGCGCGCACGGCGTTGTAGATTTCGTCGGCGGTGGGATGGTTATAGCTTTGGCGCACGGCGTCAAGAACCAGCTTTCGCTGCCTGGTATTCCTTCTTTGCACCGCCATGCGCCTCGCCTCTTTTCTATCAACGGTCGTAGGTAAATGATACCGTATTTAGCACACAATACTAATAATGAGGACTGAAACCGTCTTCATTGGCAAGTGGGGCTCGGGCCTGAGCGTCTATGAGGCGAAAACGCGTTCCCATGCGCTCGTAGGAGGCATGAAGCGCCTCGAGATGAGATAGGATATTTGCCGGAGCTCCCTGTATCTCCATCTCGACTGAGCCGTCTTCCATGTTACGCACCCAGCCGGTGAGTGCGCGTGCCTGCGCGAGGTTGGTGTTGGTAAAGCGAAAACCAACGCCTTGGACTTGCCCCTCCCAGCGCAGGAAATAGCGCAGGGGAGTGTCTTGAGTGGCCTCGTCGCTTGCGAGCACAGTAAGCCTGCGGCGCAGCTCGAGCTCGACGTTTGATGGTTTTTGAGGCTCTCGACTGCCGCCGGTGACGCTGGAGAAGAACGTATCGAAGAGGCCCATCGCTATGCCTGCTTGCCTGCGTCGGCCGGGAAGGTAATGCCGGCCTGCTGGCGCACGGCATCCATGATGCGTAGTGAGACGAGCGTGACATCGCGGTAGTGGCCAAGCTCGTGGCGTCCCGCCGGGGTCTCCCAAATCTCTTCCTTGACGTTATCGATGCCGCCGATGGCGGTGATGAAGTCTGTGAGTTCGTATTCCATAGTGTTGCTCGATTTGGGCAGGTCGAGCACGCGGCCGTTGTCGCCCTGTTCGCGCGGCGCCTCGGTCGCCGAGCCGCGTACGACGTCGCCGCGATAGTCGATGCGGACGTTGCGGGGCGTGGACAGATGGTCGATCTGGATAGTGCCACGCTCGCCTTCGATCTGCGAGGGCAGCAGGTCATTCGTAATTTTGGAGTGCGCGAGCTCGACGGAGATACGGCCACCGCCGTAGCTGGCGAGGATGGAACCGCAGCCGTCGATGGGGCCGTGCGTGAGCTGTCGCGTGGTGGGATCGAGCAGGGTGGTCATGCTCGTAAGGCCGGAGGGCATGCCGAAAATCTCGACCATGGGCTCGACGGTGTAGACGCCAATATCCATGAGGGAACCCGAGGCCATATTGCAGTCGAAGATATTGGTGGCGCGTCCCGCGAGAATCTCGTTGTAGCGCGAGGAATATTTTCCAAAGCGCAATGAGGCGCGGCGGATGGGGGCGATCTCACCCAGGGCGTCCTCGATGGCGTGGAAGGCGGGATCGTGGAGGGGACGCATGGCCTCGAGGGCCACGACACCTGCTGCCTCGGCAGCGCGGAAGACTTCCAGCGCTTGCGCCTCGGTGGCGCAGAAGGGCTTCTCGACGATGACGTGCTTGCCACCGGCGATGCAGGCAAGGGCCTGCTCGTAGTGAAGTGCGTTGGGGCTGCCGATATAGACGGCGTCGACGTCGGCGGCTGCCGCGAGCTCATCGAGTGACGTAAAGTTTCGCTCGCCACCGCGCTCGGCGGTAAAGGCGGTACCGCGATTGGCGTCGCGTGAGAGCGTGCCCACAAACGCGGCTTGGTCGTTGGCGTTGACGACCTGGATAAAGTCGTCGGTAATCATGGATGTGCCGATGGTCGCTATACGCAGCATGTATCCCCCTCGTGCCGTTCGGTTTACAGGATGAGTGTAGCGCGAAGGGGCAGGAAATAGCGTACGAAAACGCCGTTACAGGTCGCTCTCGTTAAAGCCGGTGTCGATATCGAGGTTGCTGCCGTCGGCCGCCGTGGTGGCGAGCTCGTCGCAGCGCTCGTTGAGCTCATGGCCGGCGTGACCCTTAACCCAGATGAACTCAACCTTGTGCTTGCTCTTTGCGGTGAGTAGGCGCTCCCACAGATCGCGGTTCTTGACGGGCTGCTTGTTGGCGGTCTTCCAGCCGCGTTTTTTCCATCCGTCAATCCAGTGCTTGTTGAAGGCGTTAACGACGTACTGCGAATCGGAATGGACTTCGACGTCGCAGGGGCGGTTGAGCGCCTCGAGTGCCACGATAACGGCCATGAGCTCCATGCGGTTGTTGGTGGTCTTGGCGTAGCCGCGCGAAAGCTCAGAGGTGAAGGTCTTGCCGGCGGGGTTGGTGTATTTGAGCACGGCGCCGTAGCCGCCGCGTCCCGGATTTGATCGGGCCGAGCCGTCGGTATAGATGATGACCTTCACATGGTTCCTTTCGTTGGGTACGTTTCGCGTGAGTGACCATTGTAGCGCCATGCCCGCCGGGGGCTAGCAATCTACGATTTCTACCCCGTCTTCCGACAGTTGGTTGGCATGGATGATGCGGTTGAGCTCGTCGAGGTATTGCTGCAAGAGGGGAGAGGGCTTGCGGTCGTCATGCATGATGTAGCCCACATGCATCGTCGGGGCGTCTGCCAGGGGGATCGAGGCCATGCCCCACTGCATTTCGCTGGAGAGTACGCCGGTCGACAGCGCATAGCCGTTCGAGGTGATAAGCAGGTTGGTGAGCGTTCCGCGGTCGGATACGCGGATATTGCGGTTGCAGGGAATATAGCTAAACGGTTCCTCGGCGTAATAGAAGGAGTTCGAGGTGCCTTGCTCAAAGCTGTAGCGCGTATAGGGCGTGAGGTCGGCAAGGGACAGCTGCGAACGGCGTGCGAGCGGGTGGCGTTCGCTGACGAACACGTGGACTTTTGCATCAAAGAGGGGATGAAAGCTCGCTCGGGCATCGGTAAAGGCCTTCTGCAAGACACGGGTATTAAAGTCATCCAGATAGAGGATGCCGATATCGCTGCGAAACGCGCGCACGTCGTCGATAATCTGCGCTGTGGTGGTCTCGCGCATGATGAACTCGAACTTGCTGTCGCGGCAGCGCTCGACTACGTTGACAAAGGCCTCGACCGAAAAGGCGTAGTGTTGGGCGGAAATGGCGAGGCGGGCTTGCGGGGTACCGCCGTCCTCGTAGCGGGCCTCGAGCATGTCGGCCTGCTCTACGACCTGGCGTGCATAACCCAAAAGCTCGGTGCCGTCGTTGGTGAGTGCAACACCGCGGCTGGAGCGCGTAAAGATTTCGATATGAAGTTCCTGCTCCAGGCTTTTGACGGCATTGGAGATATTGGACTGTGCCGTATAGAGGCGCTGGGCTGCGGCGTTGATCGAACCGGACTCTGCCACGGCGATCAAAAAGCGAAGCTGTTGGAGGGTCATCGGCGCCCGTCCTTTCGAGTGTTATCTATAAAACCGATAACAGGTTAGCGCTTTAAAGTGATTGACCGAGGAAAACAATGCTCGTACTATTCAAAACACACAAAGGCGGTAGGTAATTAAACCGACCACGGAACCGGGATGCGAAAGGAGGCCCGCATATGAATTGCTTACCAAGACGAATGCCGGGCTCCTGTTTGCGCCCGTCGGCGTGATCAGGAGACAGCGACTCACTTCTCTCTAATTTATTAACTTTTGTTCGATCAAGGAGATTGTCATGAGCCAGTTCATCAACAACCCCGAGCACACCTTTGGTTTCGATACCCTGCAGCTGCACGTTGGCCAGGAGAGCGCCGATCCCGCATCCGACTCCCGCGCCGTGCCTATCTACCAGACCACGAGCTATGTGTTCCGCAACTCCCAGCACGCCGCCGATCGCTTTGGTCTTGCCGACGCCGGTAACATCTACGGCCGTCTGACCAACTCCACCCAGGGCGTCTTCGAGGACCGTATCGCCGCACTCGAGGGTGGTGTGGCAGGTCTTGCCGTCGCCTCCGGTGCTGCTGCCATCACCTATACCCTGCAGGCTCTTGCCCAGGCCGGTGACCACGTGGTGGCTCAGAAGACCATCTACGGTGGCTCCTACAACCTGCTGGAGCATACGCTCTCCCAGTTTGGCGTCGAGACCACCTTCGTCGATGCCCACAACCTGGACGAGGTCGAGGGCGCCATCAAGGACAACACCACGGTCATCTACCTCGAGACGCTCGGCAACCCCAATTCTGACATCCCCAATATCGACGCCATCTCCGAGATCGCCAAGAAGCACGGTTTACCGGTTGTCGTCGACAACACCTTCGGCACCCCGTATCTGTTCCGTCCGCTGGAGCATGGTGCCAACATCGTCGTCCATTCCGCAACCAAGTTTATCGGCGGCCACGGCACCTCGCTGGGCGGCGTGATCGTCGACGGCGGTAACTTCGATTGGAAGGCGAGCGGCAAGTATGAGCAGATCGCCGAGCCCAACCCCTCCTACCATGGCGTCTCGTTTGCCGAGGCTGCCGGTCCCGCCGCCTTCGCAACCTATGTCCGCGCCATCCTGCTGCGTGACGAGGGCGCCTGCATCAGCCCGTTCAACGCTTGGATCCTGCTCCAGGGCACCGAGACTCTGTCGCTGCGCGTTGACCGTCATGTCGAGAACACCAAGAAGGTCGTTGAGTTCCTGGCTGGTGATAGCCATGTCGCCAAGGTGAACCACCCGAGCCTGTCTGGGCACCCCGATCACGAGCTCTATCAGAAGTACTTCCCCAACGGCGGTGCCTCGATCTTTACCTTTGAGATTAAGGGTGGCCAGGAGGCAGCTTGGAAGTTCATCGACCATCTGCAGGTCTTCTCGCTGCTCGCCAACGTGGCCGACGTCAAGTCGCTCGTCGTGCACCCGGCTACCACTACGCACTCCCAGCTCTCTGCCGAGGAGCTCGCCGAGCAGAACATCACGCCCTCCACGATCCGTCTTTCCATCGGTACCGAGAACGCCGAGGATATCATTTGGGATCTGAAGCAGGCCTTCGCCGCGCTGGACGAGTAAGGCGACTTGTGCAAGGACCCCTTGCGACTCGATAGGTATAACTGCATAAAATGCCTGCTCAAGGCGCCTGTGCGAACAATGATTGCATAGGCGCCTTTTTTGCATAGAGAGGGTGCAAAAACAGGGTTTTTGACACGCTTTATGCATTCGAGTTGTGGAAAACTCCTGTTGAGAGGATGTGAGTTTTACGCAATTGACGTGCGCCTTTTAAGTAAAACCGCAGGTCGCGATTTGCTCGGGGTACTATGCAGCGCGATCGAATCACACGCAGCTCAAACGCAGCAAAAACGCACTACGGAGGTTTCCAGCTACATGAGGATTGATTCACGAAAACCGAAAACCGCCGCCCTTTCCGCCGCTCTGACCGTGGCACTTTTGGCGGGCGCCGGTGCAACTGATGCCCACGCCGCAACACTGTCCGATACGGTTGGATCCACGCCGTCCGAGGCGACGCTGGTGCAGCCCGTTGACTATCGTGGCGATGGTTATGGTTCCATGCAGGAGTGGAACGCCTCGATGGAGGCCAAGCGCGATTCCCTGGAGATGCGCGCTCAGATCATCATGAACATGTACGGTGACTATGCCACCGATGACGAGCGCGCTGTGCTGCAGGGTTGCATCGACGGTGCGGGCAGTCTCTTGACGATGGAGGAGGTCGACGCGAAGTCGACCGAGCTCGATGAGCTGCGCACTGCACTTGAGGATGCCAAGCGCGAAGCGCTCGAGGTTGCTGCCGCCGAGGCGGAGGCTGCCGAGGCCGCCCAGGCTTCGTACTACAACGCCGGTTATACTCCGCCTTACGCGTCTGCCGCGTCCTACGCGAACGGATCGGGCCTGACGCGCTCTGCGGGTGTCAATAACTACAACGGGCGCCGCGAGACCTATTACAGCAGCAATGTGCTTTATCACTATCGCACGGGCGAATGGACTCAGGATTCTGAGGGCTTCTGGCGCGATTCCGACGGCTATTACGTTGTTGCCGCGGGCGATATGGCCCAGGGCTCGACCTTTACGGGCTCCAAGGGTGATTGCAAGGTCTATGACTCCGGCTGCGCTGCCGGAACCACCGACTACTACACCGGTTGGTAATTTTTCTGCATCACGGATATTTGGCGGACGGGCGTCTTTACCGAGCTTTAGGGCAACGTAAGGACGTCCGTTCTATGTATGCGTTTGAGTTAACAGAGCCCTTACCGTGGCGGTACGCTGGGCGTATGGATGCGGGGCACACTGGTTCTTGAGAAATAAGGTCTTTCTCTTGGAGGAAGTGGTCTTGTGAATGCTCGAGATATTGCCGTTGCCGCCGTCGCGTTGATGCTTGGCTGCCTTGGTCCCACGGCCGCGCTCGTCGCGGGCATGCAGGGGACATGCGGGGCTGCTCCTATCGTGGTCGGCGCGCTGATCGCGGCCGCGCTGCTGGGAAGTGCGGGTGTAGTCCTTTGTCGCGACGATGAGGACCAGGCGTCGGAGTCGCAGCTCTAACCGTTGTGAAGCTGATTTTTGGCCAAAGATGAAAAAGGAAGCCGCCGCGAGGGGAGTGCCCCTTGCGGCGGCTTTGCCATTGGATCTGTTGGCTGCAGTATGCCGAGCACTACCAGCTGCTTTCTATTTCGCGAATCCTCTGGTAGAGCCAATCGTTTTGCGGCACTTGGATATCGTGTTTGGCGGCCAGGCGGCAAATGGCGCCCGCGAACTCCTCGACTTCGGTTTTTCGTTGTGCGATGCGGTCCTGCGCCATCGAGGGCATACCGGCGGGGTCGATTCCCTCGATGAGGTGCACCATTTGCGTCAGGTCTGCCTCGGTCAGCTCAACGCCCTCGGCGTTGGCAACCGCAAGCGTCTCGCGCATGGCGGCGACAAAACAGCGGCGCTGCTCGGAGCCCGGCTCCGTGGCGCTTCCGTAGGTCCCGCCGTAAGCCATGCAGGTCTGGTTGATGCCGTCGTTGAGCATGAGTTTGGCCCACATGCGGTGCGCAATGTTGCTCTCGACGGTATGGGCGATGCCGCAGCGCGTGTAGAGCTCGTCGATAGCGGCGACGGTCGCGGGGTCGGTGCCGGCGGCTGCACCAAAGCGGATCTCGCCCGCATTGGTAAAGGTGAGCGCGCCGTTGAGGAACACGGCGTCCATGCCCTGGCAGATACCAAGAACGGTATGCTTCCAGCCAAAGCGTTCGGCAATCTTTTGCTCGCTCGTAATGCCGTTGCACAGCGGGGCGATGAGCGTGTTGGGTCCCACGACACGCTCCATAGTCTTGAGTGCTTGGTCGAGACCGGTGGTCTTGACCGTCAGGATGACCAGATCGGCGGGCGCTGCCTCGCTGGCGCGGACGGACGTGAGATCGCAAGGCTTTCCGTTGACGGTGAGCGCATCGCCCGCGTGACGCTCAAAACGGGCGTCATCCATAACGTATTCGACGGCGTCATTGCCGAGGGCCTTGGCAATCATGCTGCCGTAGAGCAGGCCGACGCCGCCCTTGCCGATAAAGGCAACCTTGTTGATCTGCATGTGAATCATCTCCCCATATAAAAGGCGCCCGCGTAAGGGGCGCCTGATGGATTGTATGCTGCCGGGGTGATTGATGGGTGCGCGGGGCGGCTGTTATGAAAAAGAAACTATTGCGCTGTGCGCTTATGCCGCGGGGCAGACCGCAAAGACGCGGGCGGGGTATCCGACGCCATCGCGGACCTTGGGGAAGGTGCAGAAGATGACGGCGCTCGTGGCTGGAAGCTCGTTTAGATGGTCCATGACTTCGATCTGATAGCGGTCGACCGAGAGGATGTATTGCTCGCCGGGGTAGGGGTAGGCGTCCTCGCGTGTGGTCACGCTCGTCTCCTTTCATCGGGCTTTTTGCTGATGTTAAAGCGGTGCCGTGACGGCCTGATTTCTGCTGCGTTACGATACGTTCTCGATTGCGATTCCGATGTGTTTCGATGACGTGACGGGTTTGTTTCGCCTTGTCAGGGCTTCGATGGGAGGGGAGGGGCCGTGCAATATCGCGTTGACCCCAAAAGCGGCAACCGTATCTCGGCGTTGGGGCTGGGCTGCATGAGGTTTCCCGGTGCGCCGGGACGCCCGGATGCGAAGACTGCCGACGCCATCATCTCCCGTGCGGTGGAGCAGGGGATTAACTACCTGGACACGGCCTATCTCTATCCCGGCAACGAGGCTTGTGTGGGTGCGTCGCTTGAGCGCCTGGGCTTGCGCGACCAGGTTTTGCTTGCGACCAAGTTGCCGCACGCTTCGTGCAAATGTGCGGAGGATTTCGATCGGTTCTTCGACGAGCAGCTGCGCCGTTTGCGGACTGACCATATCGACTATTACCTTATGCACAACATCACCTCGCCCGCGCAGTGGGAGCGCGTGGTAGCGTTGGGTATCGAGGACTGGATTGCGCACCAAAAGGCTGCGGGGCGTATTCGCCAGATAGGTTTTTCGTACCACGGCAGTGCGGCGGACTTCCTCACGATGCTTGACGCGTATGACTGGGACTTTTGCCAGATCCAGTACAACTACGCTGGAGAGCGCTACCAAGCGGGAACGGCGGGACTCATGGCAGCCGCCGAGCGCGGGCTCGCGGTGTTTGTGATGGAGCCGCTTTTGGGTGGACGCCTGGCGGGCAAGCTACCTCCGCGGGCCCGCGCCGTGTTCGATGACGTACGCGATCCGTACCTGAAGACGCCGGCTGCTTGGGGCCTTTCGTGGGTGTGGAATCATCCTCAGGTCACGATGCTGCTATCGGGTATGACCGATACCGCGCAGGTGGACGAGAACGCGGCATTGGCGGATCGCGCACTGCCGGATTCGATGACAGCTACTCAGCTCGATACCATCGCACGTGTGCTGGGAGAGTTTGAGAAATCGAATCGCGTGCCCTGTACGGGGTGCGGCTACTGCATGCCGTGCCCCAAGGGTATCAATATTCCCGGCTGCTTTGGCGCCTACAACGCGAGCTACGCGCATAGTTGGTTTACGGGGCTGTCTCAATACTTTACGGCGAGCGCGGTGCGTACAAGCGAGCCCAAGTTGGTGAGCAATTGCATCAAATGCGGCAAATGCGCGCGGCACTGTCCGCAGCACATCGATATTCCCGAGCGTCTCGACGATGTGCGCCGACGTTTCCAGCCTGGCCCCGTAACGGCTGCGTTTAAAGCCTTTTGCAAAACTCGCTCCTCATGACCCTTTTATATCTTGTGATGGAATAGTCCCTGTTTGCGGCAGAATAGGGGCAAAACAGGAACTATTCCACCGCAACTGAAGGGGGCTGTCGTGGGCCATCGGGATTCATGTGATGATTTGCGTGAGGTTCGTTGGGGCGTTTTGGGCGCTGGGAACATTTCGCATCGATTTGCATCGTCGCTCAAGGAGGTGGACGGGGCACGGCTTGTGGCTGCCGCCGGTCGCACTCCTTCGCATGTTGAGGAGTTTTGCAGGGCGTTTTCGATTGATGCCGCGCACAGTTATGCCACAGCTGACGATAACGGCGATGCGGCTTATGATGCGTTGATTGCCGACCCCGATGTCGACGTAATCTACTTGGCTCTTCCACATGGCATGCATGCGCATTGGGTCTGTCGGGCACTGCGCGCGGGAAAGGCCGTGCTGTGCGAAAAGCCGGCCGTTTTGAATGAAGAAGAGGCTCTCTCGATTGCCTCCACCTCTCGCGAGCGCGGCGTGCTGTTTATGGAGGCGATGAAGAATCGGTTTTGCCCGATGCGCACTCGCGTGAAGGACTTGTTTGCGTCGGGTGAGCTTGGCCGTATTGTCTCGATTGAAAGCGTGCAAAAGCTCGATTACGGCGAGTCTCCTTCGGGCTATCTGCTTGATCCGTTGCAGGGCGGCTGTCTATATGACATGGGCTGCTATGCGGTCGGTTGGTTTGAGGATTTGCTCGCGGGCGCTTGCGAGGTTTCGTCCCGTGAAGTTCGCTGGCGTGACGTATCGGGCGGTCGCGTCGATTGGGCCGACGAGATCCATATGAGCGTCGGCGGTATACCCATTCATATGGTGTGCGACGGCGAAGCAACATATGAAAGCCGCTTAACGATTGCCTGTGAGCGGGGCTCGTTGGAAATCGAGCGGCTCCATCGCCCCGAGCTCGCTCATGTGAAGTATTCCGACGGTCGAGTACTCGAAATCGATGCACCATTTGAAGTCGATGATTTTTACGGTGAGGCGTCGCATGCGACGCAGCTCATTCAGGCGGGGAAACTCGAAAGCCCCATCATGTGCCTAGCCGCCACACAGCGCTGTGCGCACATCATCGATGCGATTCGCTTGAAACTTTAGGGCGTGGGGGCATGGCGCCAGCGCTTGGAATGCCTGGAGGCCTTTGCTCTTGATGCCCCTTTTATAACTTGCGGTGGAATACGGTCTGTTTGCGCCAAAACAAGGCACCAATAGACCGTATTTTTCCGCAACTGATGAGGAGGGAGCTGGAGATGCTGACGATCGGGTGCCATCTTTCGACGACGAAGGGCTATCGGGCAATGGGGGAGACAGCGTTGTCCATTGGCGCCAATACCTTTGCATTCTTTACGCGCAACCCGCGCGGCGGCAAGGCGAAAGACCTTGACATGGATGACGTGGCGGCCCTGCGCGAGCTTATGGAGCAAAACGACTTTGGCCCGCTGGTGGCGCATGCCCCGTATACCTATAACCCCTGCTCAGCCAAAGAGCGGGCGCGCGAGTTTGCCCTGGAGGCCATGGCAGAGGACCTGCGGCGCATGGAGGCGCTGCCCGGCAACTACTACAACTTCCATCCCGGTGCGCATGTGGGGCAGGGCTCCGACGCCGGCATTCAGATGATTGTCGACACCCTGTGCCAGGTGATGTTTGAGGGCCAGCAGACGACGGTGCTGCTCGAGGCCATGGCCGGCAAGGGTACCGAGGTGGGCCGCAGCTTTGAGGAGCTGGCGTGCATTATCGAGGGCGTTGCCGCCAAGTGCCCAGAGCTGTCCGATAAGCTGGGCGTTTGTTTGGACACCTGCCATGTGAGCGATGCCGGCTACGACATCATCCATGATCTGGACGGCGTGCTCGACGAGTTCGACCGCGTGGTGGGTATCGATCGCTTGCATGCCGTACACATCAACGATTCGAAGAACCCTTGTGGCGCCCATAAAGATCGTCACGAGTGCATCGGCAAGGGATACCTTGGCAGCGAGGAATTTGGTGGCGGTATGCAGGCTATGCAGAATATTGTATCGAATGGCCACTTGCGTTCGCTGCCGTTTATTTTGGAGACTCCGAACGAACTTGCAGGTTATGCAGCTGAAATTAGACTATTAAGGTCGTTGCAGCAGTAATGACTGTCACAAAGTGGAGTGCTCCATTCACGTTATGGGTTTGTTTCAATCAGTTTTCTAATTGCAGTTTCGCATTTACGGGTGCATAATATCCAACAGTTTTTGCAGACCTCTGAATCAAACGGGGTCACCGGAAGGAGACTGATTATGAAGCTCAAGAAGCTTGGCGCATTTGCCGCCACGGGCGCCATGGCGCTCGCCCTCGCACTGACGGGCTGTGGCTCGTCCAACGCCACCTCTGGTTCCGATGCCGGTTCCAGCAGCTCTGACGACGCTAAGGTCGAGAAGGTCGACGGCTCCAAGGAGTATGCACTCGTCAAGGACGGTACGCTGACCGTCGGCACCTCTGCCGAGTACGCTCCGTTTGAGTACAAGGATGACAACGGCGACTACCAGGGCTTTGACCTTGAGCTCATCAAGGCTATCGGTGACAAGCTGGGTCTGGATGTCGAGTACGTCAACAATGACTTTGACACGCTGGTTCCGGGCGTCGCTTCGGGCGCCAAGTATGACGTTTCCATCGCGGCTATCACCGACACGCCCGAGCGTGAGAAGGAAGTCACTTTCTCTGATTCCTACTACATGGACGATCAGGCTATCGTGACCAAGGTCGATAACACCGACATTACGGCCGATAACTACAGCGAGAAGCTCAACAACGCCGACGCTACCATCATCGTCCAGTCTGGCTCGACCGCCGAGGCCTTTGCCCAGGAGAACTTCCCCAAGGCCAAGATCGTCCCCTACAAGGACGCCACCGAGTGCTTCAGCGCCCTGCAGTCCGATAAGGGCGATGCCGTAGTCACCAACCGCTCCGTTGCCAGCCAGCTGACCGCCGAGCAGTTCAACACCTGCCAGACCATCAAGCAGATCAGCACCGGCGAGGAGTACGCCATCGCCATCAACCAGGGCAACACCAAGCTCAAGGACGACATCAACCAGGCCATCAAGGATCTGACCGACGACGGTACCGTCGACGCCCTCATGGCTAAGTACAATATCAAGTAAAATAGCTACTTGATTGCGCGCGGGCCCTTTCCGTTTTGGCGGAAAGGGCCTTTGCGCTTCTCTTGACGGAGAGCGTTTCCGTCTCGTTTTGCCGGCAACTTCTACGATAGGAGCCACCTTGTCTCGACTGAACAAAGGGGCCGCGGAGCAGCGTTTTCCACTGCCCTCGATGCTCCAAAAGCTGGCCTGTGCCCTGGCTGTGGCGCTCGCCCTGGTATGCGCGGGGGCCTGCGTGCCCACGACCGCCCAGGCGCTTGAGACCGCAAAGATTACCGCCCGACCCAATACCGGTTCGGGTAGCGATGTGGTCGGCGGCACCGAGACGCGCATTACCTGGGAAGTTCAGGCCGATGTCGACGAGGAGCTGAGCGGTCTTTCGCTGACGTTTGTCGACGGCACGACGTTTGGTACCGATGATACGCGATTGACGATGCTCTCGGGCGAGGACCTCATGAATCGTACGCCCATGAAGCCCACGTGCAAGGCTGACGGCCAGACGCTCAAGATCGACTTTGGCGAGACGGCGCCTGCCGGCGGCTTTTTCCGTGTCGAGGTCTACGGCGTGACCTTCCCCGTCGAGGGCGGCGATGAGGCCTTTAGCGGCACCTATACGCTCGCCGACGGTTCGACCAAGAAGATCTCCAAGAATCCGTCGGTGGAGATCAAGGGCGTGACGGCCTTCGATAACTTCCTGGCCGACCTTAAGGAGCAGCCGTGGGTCGAGGCGTGGAACTCCAATATGTTCCTGCGCCTGTTCCTGAACCCGGTCATTTTGGTCCAGAGCCTGCCGATCGTCTTCAAGGGCTTCCTTATGTCGCTTTCGATCGTGCTCGTGGCGTTTCCGCTGGCAATTCCCTTTGGCTTTGCCCTGTCGCTTATGCGCATCTCCAAGTCGCGCATCCTGCGCTGCCTCGCCGGCATCTACGTGAATATCATTCGCGGTACGCCGGCGTTCCTGCAGATCTATATCGCGTTCTTCGGTCTGCCGTTGGCCGGCGTCAAGGTGGACGACTATGTTTTGGGCGTTATCGTCATGGCCATGAACTCGTCTGCGTACCTATGCGAGATCTTCCGTGCCGGTATTCAATCGATCCCCAAGGGCCAAAACGAGGCTGCGCGTTCGCTGGGCATGAACGCGTTCCAGACGCTGCTCTACGTTATGATTCCGCAGACGTTCCGCAATGTTTTGCCTACGCTGACCAGCGAGTTTATCTTGCTTTACAAGGATACGTCGCTGCTTGCCGCCGTGGGTGTGGTCGAAATCGTCATGAACGCCCGTACCATCGTGGCCACGACGGGCTCCATTACACCGTACGTGGTTGCCGCCCTGTTCTATCTGGTCATCACCCTGCCGCTCGCTCGCTTGGTGAGCGGTCTTGAGGCGAGGCTTTTGGGTACGACCGAGACCAAGAAGAAGCGTCCCGCCAAGAGCGCCGGACAGGTTGTCGCGACGCCTGCCGATCACATCGCCGGTCTGTAAGGAGGTCCTATCATGAGCGAAACCAATAACTCGAACGAGGTCGTCGTCAGCATTAAGAACCTCCAGAAGGCCTTTGGCGATAACGTGGTCCTGCGCGATATCGATCTGGATGTGCATAAGGGCGAGGTCGTCGTAGTTCTGGGTCCTTCGGGCTCGGGCAAGTCGACGATGCTTCGCTGCATCAATCGTCTGGAGCATCCTACGAGTGGTTCGATTGTCGTCGAGGGCGTGGATGTGTGCGCCAAGGGCGTTGACCTCAATAAGGTGCGTACGCACTTGGGCATGGTGTTTCAGCAGTTCAACCTGTTCCCGCACCTGTCGGTCAAAAAGAACGTTATGCTTGCGCAGCAAAAGGTGCTCAAGCGCAGCAAGGAAGAGGCCGAGAAGATCGCCGTCGAGGAGCTGACCAAGGTCGGTCTTGCCGAGCGTATCGACTTTATGCCGAGCCAGCTCTCGGGCGGCCAGCAGCAGCGCGTTGCCATCGCCCGCGCCCTGTCGATGAACCCTCACGTTATGCTCTTTGACGAGGCCACGTCGGCGCTCGATCCCGAGCTGGTTCGCGACGTTCTGGGTGTCATGCGCGACCTGGCACGCGATGGCATGACCATGATCGTCGTGACGCACGAGATGGGCTTTGCCCGCGACGTCGCCGACCGCGTCGTCTTTATGGACGGCGGCGTCATTGTGGAAGAGGGTACGCCGAGCGAGGTCTTCGACCACCCCAAGAGCGAGCGCACCAAGGCGTTCTTGGGCAATATCTCGTAGCCGGTTGATGTAACTGCCGTTATAAAAGAGCGGGGGCTGGACTTGAATCCAGCCCCCGCTCTTTTGTAGGGATAAGGATGCGCTTTGATGCAGACTCTTTTGGAGGTCCTGGGTTCGTTACGCGAGCTCGGCTCCGAGGGCCTTGCAAGCGGTCTCGCCCTCATCGTCGGGCGCATCGTAGCAAATGACGGAATCGACGACATTGACGCCCGCCTCGTCGGCATCGGCCTTCCAGTTGTCCATCCACTCGCCCTCGGCCCACGAATAAGAGCCAAAGAGGACGACCTTCTTATCGCCGAGGGTCTCCTTGACCTCGTCCCACATAGGCTGGAACTCGTCATACTCAAGCTCCTCGGAACCCATGGCGGGGCAGCCGAAGGCAATGGCGTCATAGTTGGCGGCCTTGTCTGCGGAGAAGTCGGCGCAGGAGATGACCTCTGCCTCGGCGCCGGCACCGGTTGCACCCTCGGCAACGAAGTTTGCCATGGCCTCGGTGTTGCCTGTACCGCTCCAGTAGACGACGGCGATCTTGCTCATGTTGAGTCCTTTCAGTTGTGCGGCAGGTTGCCGCGGCTTCTATGTTCTATCGGGTTGCCTGGGCAAGTTGCGCCAGGCTGCAGCCCTGCTGATAGACAAAGGTGAGGTATTGAGTGCAAGCGCGGTAGGCGTCAAACATCGCAAGCGCTTGCTCGACATTCGTGTAGACCTTCCAAGCTCCAAAGACCTTGTAGTTCTCGCCGCGCTGGGCGATAAACTCGTGCACGTCGTCGTAGGGATATCCGAGGAAGTAGCCTATTTCGTGCGGAAACTCGCAGGTGCAGTTGTTGCTGCAGCTAGCTTGCTGGGGTAGTGCGCATCGAGTCTGGCTACAGGCGCATTCCGCGACGTTATTGCTCGCGAGCGTGATGCGTGATGCCAAATGCACAAGGCATGTCGAAAGGTCTCTCGTGTCGTAGCCTTCCGAGGCGAGCGCCGTTTGGGCGCGAGGGTCTGCGAAATAGGTGGTGAGGCTTTTGGCTCGGTACATATACACGAGCGCTCCGCAGGGCCGCCAGACCAAAACACTCAGGTGGATACCGAACGGGTCAAGCTCGCGATTGCACTGGGCGATAACGTTGAGCAGGCGTGCTCGGCGTTCTGCGATGGTTTCGGTTGCGGTCGAGCCGTCCCCGTGGGCATAGGTGCCTGGATAGGTAAAGAGCGATGCCGGCTTGATGCCCGCGAGCGTGGGAGAGCAGTTGCGCACGACTGCTGCCTGAAACGTTGGGATGTCTATGGTTCGAGTCATGGCGCTCCTTACGGATCTAAACTGTTAACCTAGGAAAACTTATACACGAAAGTAAGCCATGGTCAACAAAAAAGTTCGAAGCGGGAAACTAATTGACCGAACGGACATGATTTTGGGTTAAGATGGGGACACCCCATGGGGGTATCTAGATAGGGCTACTTGAAAGGGGAACGCATGAGTGACTTGCTCAACCCTGCGAATCTCATCGTGCTGGCCGTCATTGCCGTCGGCATGTTTTTTGGACTGCGTCGTATTGCCGCTTCGACACACGGGAAGAGTTGCTGCAGCGATGGTGCGAGCGGCAAGAAGGCCAAAAAGGTTGTGGTGGCAGACACCGACGAGTCCCACTACCCCTATCGTGAGGAACTCCTTATCGGCGGCATGAGTTGCGACGGCTGCGCCCGGAATGTGACGAATGCCCTCAATGCGCTTGATGGCGTGTGGGCTACGGTAACGTACGCGGACCACACGGCACGCGTGCGCTCGAAGCGCCCGGTTGATCGCGACACACTCGAGACGGCAGTGAGGGGTGCGGGCTATTACGTTATGAAAATGTAGGCGTTGCCCTCTCCGGTGGGTACCAGCCTCCTGCCCATTGTGACTATCGGCATCCAAAAATTTGCGCAAAAATAACCTTTAGATGCGGCAAAAGTGGAGTTTGGTGACGGTTTGCGCGGAATTCGCTACCAATCGAGCATCTATGAACCCGTCCAAAAAATTACAGGTGTATATTTATACACTGATTATTGCTGTGCTCAGATTGCAATTAACCGTGGACAGAAATGAAGAATGCTAAAACTGGGCTTTAGGACAGGGGAGGCTATAACCTTATGAGACGAGTGGGAACACTTGGCTTGGTGGCAGCGCTTGCCGCTATCTTGGTATCGCCGCTGCCGGCGCACGCCGAAGACGCATCGGGTGCCGTTACCTACAATGCGGGAAATGGGTATTCCTTTGAGAAGCTCTCGCATCCTACGGTAGGAACGTCGCAGCCGGATGGCATCGTCGACTACCAGGGTAACGGTGCCGTTGCCGTTCCGGGCGCCGATGGGCAACACGCTGACGCTCATGAACAGCACGCTGGGCGATTCCTTTGATGTCGAAACCATGCGCCTGACGCTGGAGGCCATGTTTAACGGTACCTTCTTCTATGGACAGCAGAAGGAGGACGGCACGGCCGACAAGGACAGCGGCGGCATCTTGGTCAAGATCAATACCAAGACCGGTGAGACCAAGCTGCTACTCTCTGAATCGCTCAACGGCGTCGCTCCTTTGTTCCGCAATGCCGTGAGCTATAAGGGTAAGCTCTATTTCTGCGGCAGCGTCAGGACCAATGACGGCAAAGGCGGCCTGCCTGCTGTATACGAGATCGATCCTAAGACGGATGAGTACAAAGTTGTCTATCAGGGCCTTTCGAGCATGCAGGATTACGGTGCTGCCTACAAGCAGGGCATTTCTACCGGTATCCGCGGCATGTGCGTCCATGATGGCCAGCTCGTCATCAGTAATGTGGGTAAAGACGCGAACGGTAATTTTGTGTCGACAATCCTGACGTCGTCTGACCCCTCGAAGGGCCAGGACAGCTTCACCGAGATTGCCAACTCGGAGACGCTGTTTGGCTATCCGGCGATTCGCTATCAGGACAGCATCTACGGCGGCGCCATTTGGGATATGGTCTCGTACAATGGCCATCTCTATGCGACCATCTGCACCGGTACGCCCGAGAACGCTCCCGATGATAATTCCATGCAGTCGTTTGCCATGGTCCGTGGCGACAAGAATGCCGACGGCAGCTATTCGTGGACTCCCATTGTCGGCGATCAGAAGACGGACGGTGCAAAGTACTGCTTTGGCATCGATCCTGCCCGTACCCGTTCTGGCGCTGCCAACCTCATCGTCTACAACGACTACCTCTATATCGGTGAATACAACGACGAGGAGATTGCCCTCGAGCGCAACCTGTTCAACAAATCCAACACCGAAGAGGGCGGCAAGAGCAGCATGGGTGGCGTTGACTGCTCGTTTGTGAATGCCAATCTTGAGCAGTCGGTTAACATCTATCGCATGGACAAGGACGAGAACATGGAGCTCGTCGTTGGCGATCGCACCGACATGTTCCCCGAGGGCGGTATTTCCGGCCTGACTTCGGGCTTTGGCCGAAACGAGAACCAGTACATTTGGCGCATGCAGAAGTTCGACGGCAAGCTGTATATCGGTACCTTTGATACCGCGAGCCTGCTTGAGCCGATCGGCCAGTTCTCCAATGGCGACATTATCGATATGACGCCCGAGGAGTGGGACTCTCAGGTTCAGCGCCTTAGGGACCTGCTCGATCACCTGCTCGACAAGAAATCGCCTGACGACCCCATCGTTCCCGTGAACACGCTTGCGGACGATGATTCAAACGAGGCCGTCGAGGTCGATGATTCGAACGAAGCTGCTGAGGTTGATGATTCAAACAAGGCCGTCGATGTCGATGATGAGAAGACCGAGGTTGCTAAGGGCTTTGGCGATCTGAGCGATGCGCTGGAGGATGCCGCGGGCGGTCTTTGCGATCAGGCCGCGACGATGTCCCAGGACTTTGAGGACGACGCCGCTTATGTCCAGAAGATCGATGGCGAGATCGCGTACTTCAAGTCCTTTGCCGACCAGTATCAGGACATGCTCGATAGCTATGAGAGCCTTAAGCAGCAGTACGAGGATGCCTATGGCACCGAGCTGCCGAGCGATATTCAGGATGCGCTCGATAAGCTGCTGAGCGAGGAGAACCTCAAGAAGTTGCAGAGTGTCCTTACGTGCATGTGTTACCTGCGCGATGCCGAGCGCGGCTTTGATATGTATGTGACCGAGGACGGCGTGAACTTTACGACGCTGACGACCAATGGCTTTAACGATCCGTATAACCATGGTCTGCGCACCTTTGCGGTGACCAACCAGGGTCTGTGCCTTGGTACCGCCAACCCGTTCTATGGTTGCCAGGTCTGGATCCAGCGCAAGGAGAATTCGGAGAATCCGGTTGATCCCGGTACTCCGGATCCGACGGAACCCACCGATCCTTCGCAGCCGGGTGGCGGCGATCAGCCTGGCGGCAGCCAGACGGGTGGCAACGACCAGTCGAGCAGCACCACGACCACCGTCACGACGACCGCTAAGAAGACTCCGAAGGACGGCTCGCTGCCTCGCGCTGGCGACTCGACCCTCACGCTGGTCTTGGGATTGCTGGTTGCAGCTGCCGCAGTGCTTGGCATTGCTCTCGTCTTGCGCAAGCGTTCTCGTCGCTAGGCTCGTCCGCGTAGCTCAATGTCCTGGATATCGTCGAAGTTGATGGCGATATCCCTGAGTTTGAGCAGCTTGAATGCGGGTAACGCTTCGTCGAGAATGCCCGTGCGGCTACGATAGCCGTACGTATCGTAATAGGTGACGCGCACCAGGTCGCCGCGTTTGAGGCCCTCGAGCTTTTGCGAAAGCTCGAGGGCTTTTTCTTCCGTGAGCTCACGTTTTTGCTCGACGGTGATTTCCTGCTTGCGCACGAGTTCGTAGTATCCCGTGAGGGCGGCAAAGGGCATAAACTGTGCGGCGCGGTTGGCGCGCACGGCACCGTTGGCAGTGAGGTTGGGGTCGGCTGCGCGGCGTCTGCCCTCGGGGTCCGCCAGGCGCTCGAAGGCGGTCGGCGGGCGCATGGGCTGTTGTTTGGGTTTAGGCACGGTGTCCTCCAACTTGATCGTTGCGCTCGCGCGCGGTGGCGCCGGCGGTAAAGCTTAATCCCTTGACGAGCGCGTTCTTGCCGTACTTGCCTTTCACGGCCAGGACGGCGCGCGCCAGGTCGCGCTCGCGCTCATCGGCCTCGATATCGCTGAACAGATCGATGGTGGCAAATTCCTCGGGCACAAGATTGCTAAAGCCCAGGTTGATGCGCTTGACCGGTCGTTTGGGATCGACAGTCTGCGCCCAGAGCTCATCGAAATAGCCCATGATCTTCTTAAACGAATTGGTACGCTCGGGCAGCTTGCGCGAGGCGTTGGAGTGCGCAAAGAGCGCGGCATAGCCACCACGCGGTTTGCCACCATGCTCTCCCACAAAGATGCCATCGATTGCCTGCGCTTCGCGCACCAGGCGGCGCCGTTCGTCATCGCGCTGGACGGGCTTGGGAGCACGGGGCGCGAGCTCGGGGCCGGCGGTTGCGGTGGGTTCGATGCTCGACGTACTCGAGCGCAGGTGTCCGCATCCGTCCACATATTGTGCAGTACCGCTGGCATCAAGCCTGCGTATGTCGGCGCGCTCGCTCGCGTAGCCCACAAAGAGCGAGATGCTGTCGCAGACCACGTGCTTATCGATCAAGTCCAACACGGCGTTGTCGACCATCTCGCGCAAGACGGTGTAGGCCTGCTCGTAGGCATAGCCCTTCGAGAGCACCTGTCCTGTGGTGGTCGAAGTTGCTTGCGGGCGATAGGCTTGGATATCGGCGATGGTTGTCGGCTCGCGTCCGAAGGCGTGGTCGATGAGATACTCGGCATTGACGCCGAGCTCGTCGTAAAGCAGGTTTTCGTCGAGCGCCGCGACGCCCATCAGATCGTAGACGCCGTATTTTTCGAGTCGTGCTGCCACGCCGGGGCCGATGCCCCAGATATCGGTGATGGGACGATGGGGCCAGATTTCCTTGCGAAAGGTCTCATCGTCGAGTATGCCGATGCGGCTGGGTACGTGCTTGGCGGTGATATCGAGTGCAACCTTGGCCTGGAATAGGTTGGGGCCGATGCCGACCGTCGCCGTGATGCCGGTGCGCGCCAGGACCTCGTCGCGCAACATGCAGGCGAAGCCTTCCGCATCGGTGTGATAGAGGTCCAGATAGGGTGTCACGTCGATAAAGCACTCGTCAATTGAGTAGACGTGCACGTCCTGGGGGCTGACGTATTCCAGATAGATGCCGTAGATTTGCGCCGACACCTCCATGTAGTGCTGCATGCGCGGCACTGCTTTGATGCAGTCGATGCCGTCGGGAATCTCGAACAGACGGCAGCGGTTGTGAATACCTAAGTCCTTCATGGCCTGCGTGATAGCGAGGCAGATGGTCGTGCGTCCGCGCGATTCGTCGGCAACGACCAGGTTGGTGGTGAGCGGATCGAGCCCACGGTCGACGCACTCGACGCTGGCATAAAACGTCTTGAGGTCGATGCAGATATAGGTGTGCTGCTCGTGCGCCATCCGTGCCCTTCCATCAAACACATGTTCTTATCGAATACCTGTTCGATAATACCCGCTTGCACGGACACCGTCAAAATCTGTCCCTTTTTGGCAAGTATGGTCGTGCGGCTTCATCGGGGTTTTAACGCAGCCCTAAAGAGCGCGAAACAGCTCGGAAAAGCTCGCTTCGTAGCATGAGCCTAACGATCGATACCACCATAAAGCACGGAAGGGTTGTGGGGATAATGGTCAACTATGGGTTTGGTATGCCGACGCGCTTGGTTGCGGATGGGGATGTGGCTCGCTGGTGCGGGCGATTGGTTGCCCACTATGGCGGCACCAAGGCACTGGTCGTGCTGGGAGGCGACAAGCACACGCGCGATGAGCTCGTTTCGGCGGCGCTGGGCTCGCTCGATCGTGCCCTGCTCGAACGCGTACTCTTTCGTTGCGGTTCGGCCGGGGGCGACGGGGGAGACGATTTGGTCGATGAGGCCGTAGCCCTGGCAACCGATGAGGGCGTGGACTTTGTCCTGGCGATTGGCGATGCCGATACTGCTGGCTTTGCGCGCGAGCTCGCGCGTCGCATGGCGGCGCTCGATGCCGGCGAAGACGGTTTTGTGCCTTATGGATGCATTGTCTCGGAGGGCAAGGTGCCTGCTGTCGTGGGCACCGGCGAGGTTCCCGTTTTTGCCATTATCGCGCCCGAACTGCTGGAGGGCATCGGGTCTCCTCTGCGTGAGTTGCTCGGTAGCGTCTGCGCCGCGGCCTAATATTTGCCAGAAAAGGACGGGTTATTTTTGGTTGGTAAAGCGTTTGACCTGCCAAAATAAGCCTGTCCCTTTTTGATCGGCTGCCGTTTGGGGGCCGATTGGCAACGCTCGCTGATTGTAGTCTTGACCTGCGCTAGAATAGTGGCATCTGAATGTCCGGGTGCATGGAGGCGTGCGCCCGTATGCTGAGGAGGACTCTATGGCAACTGTTGCCGCACCTATCGATGCTACGTCGACTGCCGCTTGGAAGGCACTCGAGGCTCATCAGGAGAAGCTCGAGGCCGATGGTATCGACCTCAAGGCCTGGTTCGCCGCCGATGCCGAGCGCGTGAACAAGCTGAGCTTTGACGCCGGTGACCTGCACTTCGATCTGTCGAAGAACCTGGTGACCGATGAGACCGTCAAGCTGCTGTGCGATCTTGCCCGCGAGGTGAAGCTCGAGGAGCGCCGCGACGCCATGTTCTCCGGCGAGCACATCAACACCACCGAGGACCGTGCCGTCCTGCACACCGCGCTGCGCCGTCCGGCAAGCGATAAGGGCCAGCTCATTGTCGACGGCCAGGATGTCGTCGCCGACGTGCACGAGGTCCTCGATCGCATGTATGCCTTCGCCGAGCGCGTGCGCTCCGGTGAGTGGAAGGGCGTTACCGGCAAGAAGATCGAGCACCTGGTGTCTATCGGCATCGGCGGCTCCGATTTGGGCCCGGTCATGGCTTACGAGGCCCTGCGTCCCTATGCCGACGCCGGTATCGACTGCCGCTATATCTCCAACATCGACCCCAACGATCAGGCAGAGAAGCTCAAGGGCCTCGATCCCGAGACCACGCTCGTGATCATCGTCTCCAAGACCTTCACCACGCTCGAGACCCTCACCAACGCCCGCGAGGTCAAGACCTGGATGCTCGAGCAGCTCAAGGCTCAGGGCGCCATCGACGGTTCCGATGAGCAGAACGCCGCGGCCGTGGCCAAGCACTTCGTCGCCGTTTCCACCGCACTCGACAAGGTCGAGGCCTTCGGCATCGACCCCGCCAACGCCTTCGGTTTCTGGAACTGGGTCGGCGGCCGCTACTCCGTCGACTCCGCCGTGGGCCTGTCGCTGATCGTCGTCCTCGGCCCCGAGCGCTTCCAGCAGTTCCTCGAGGGCTTCCATGCCATCGACGAGTACTTCTGCAACACGCCGCTCGAGAACAACGCCGTCGCGCTGATGGGCCTGCTCAACGTCTGGTACGTCAACTTCTTCGGCTCCAAGAGCCACGCCGTGCTTCCGTACTGCCAGTATCTGCACCGTTTCCCGGCCTACCTGCAGCAGCTCACCATGGAGTCCAACGGCAAGCATGTCCGCTGGGACGGCAGCGCCGTGACCTCCGATACCGGTGAGATCTTCTGGGGCGAGCCCGGCACCAACGGTCAGCACGCCTTCTACCAGCTGCTGCACCAGGGCACCGTGGTGGTCCCGGCCGACTTTATCGCTTTCGCCAACACTGCCAACCCTGCGACCGACAGCGGTCAGGACGTGCACGAGCTGTTCCTGGGCAACTTCCTGGCCCAGACCAAGGCGCTCGCCTTTGGTAAGACGGCCGACGAGGTTCGTGCCGAGGGCACGCCCGAGCAGATCGTCCCGGCCCGCTGCTTTGAGGGCAACCGCCCGACGACCTCGATCTTCGGCGACACGCTGACCCCGTTCGCACTCGGTGAGCTCATCGCCCTGTACGAGCACATCACGTTTGTCGAGGGCACGGTCTGGGGCATCGATTCCTACGACCAGTGGGGCGTCGAGCTTGGCAAGCAGC
>CALDBJ010000156.1 GCA_937937835.1 uncultured Collinsella sp. | reverse complement strand
AGGATAAGGGGGCTTCAAGTGCGAGGACGCATTCAGAGGGAGACCCATCGGGTCCCGGTGAGAGCCACAGGGCTATCGATTACCCCGTGTACTGCAAACCTGCCGAGACGCCGGTCACAGTCGAAAGAATCAGGCTCATGTACTCGGCCTTCTTCTCCTCGGCCATCTCGTCCTGGTTCATACGCACCTCGCGAAGGGCGCGGACCTGAGCGATGGACAGAGCGTCGACATAGGGGTTACGCACGCGAACGGCGCAGCCGAGCACGCGACGACGCTGCAGCGGCCACTCATCACCGACGATGGCAAGGACCCACTTACGGGTGAGCTGCATCTCGGTAAAGACCTTCTCGGACAGATCCTGGCGATCGCCCAGGTGCAGATACATCTTGGCGATGCGCTGATCGGTCTTGGCGATCGACATCTCGATGTTGTCGATAAAGGTACGGAAGAACGGCCACTCCTGGTAGGCAGCCTTGAGCTGGTCAAGATCGCCCAGCTGCTCGCAGGCGGTGCCCAGGCCGTACCAAGCGGCCAGGTTAATGCGTGCCTGGCTCCAGCTGAAGATCCACGGAATGGTACGCAGGTCGTCGAGCGACTTGGCGCCCAAGCCGCGCTTGGCGGGACGCGAGCCGATCGGCAGCAGACCGACCTCGGTCAGCGGCGTCACGGTCGAGAACCACGGTGTAAAGTCCTCGGTGTTCAGCAGGTCCAGATAGCGCTCGTGGCTTGCGGTGTTGAGCTTCTCGGCCATATCCCAGAACTTCTGAGTGGCCTCGGTGTTGGTCTTCTCGACACTCGGGGCCGACTGCAAAAGCGTTGCGGCGGCAACGGACTCAACATGGCGCTGAGCCAGCGTGCGGTTGCCGTAACGGGCAAAGATGACCTCGCCCTGCTCGGTGAGCTTAAAGAAGCAGTTGACCGAACCCTTGGGCTGAGCCAGCACGGCCTTGTTGGCCGGGCCGCCACCACGGCCCACGGCACCGCCGCGACCGTGCATGAGCACCAGATCGATATCGTTCTTCTCGGCCCACTTGGCGATGCGCTCCTGCGCGGAGTGCAGCGCGAGCATGGCCGTGGTAGGACCGGCATCCTTGGAGGAGTCGGAGTAGCCCAGCATAACCTCCATGCGGCGGTTGGTCTGGGCAAGGCGCTTTTGCACCACAGGCAGCGTAAGCATCTGGTCGAGCACGTCGACGCAGCCCTCGAGGTCCTCGAGCTGCTCGAACAGCGGGATCACGTCGAGCTCGGGGACATCCTCCTCGTGTGCAAAGGACAGGTGGGCAAGCTCAAAGACGTCGGCCACATGCTGGGCGCTCTTGGTGAACGAGATGATGTAGCGGTGCGCCATCTTCTTGCCGTAGCGCTTTTGGATGGAGCCGATAGCGCGGAAGGTATCGATGACCTCGCGCGTCATGGGCTGCAGGTCGCCGTGGATACCGTTCTCGTGGATATCCTTGAGGGCGCGGGCGTGCACCACGGAGTGCTGACGGAACTCCATCTCGACCATATGGAAGCCGAAGGACTCGACCTGCCAGATAATGGTCTGGACCGGGCCGTAGGCAGCACGGACGGCACCGCAGGCGGCCAGGGAGCGCTGAACGACACGCAGGTCATCCAGGAACTCATCGGCGCTGTGGTACATGGTGTCGGTGATGCGACGCACGGTGGCGTTCAGACGGTCGGCCATGACGAGCATGACGGCGCGATGCGGCTCGTGCTCGGAGATCAGCTCGGCACGTGCGGTGTACTGGGTGCTCATCTCGACCTGATGGTTCCACAGGTTGATGAGCTCGGCAGACGGCTTGCTGTAGGTGGCCTCGAGCGTCAGGTTGCGGCCGATGTGGCGGCACTTGTCCTCGAGCTTGAGCACCATGTGCGTAAAGTACTTGGCGGCGACTTCGCGGCTCACCTTGGCGGTGACGTTGGGGTTACCGTCGCGGTCGGAGCCGATCCAGCTGCCGGGATGGAAGAACGCCGGGCACAGCGGCGGCACGGTACCGGCCTTATCACCCAGCACCCAGTCGTCAAAACGACGATAGATGACGGGGATAACGTCGAACAGCGTGTTATCGAAGATGTCGATGATGGTATCGGCTTCCTCGACCGGCGTGGGCTTCTTGAGCGCGATGGGGCTCGTGCGAACCAGGGCGTCGATCTCCTGCAGCATATGACGCTCGTTCTCCACCAGGTCGGAGCCGCCCAGACGCGGACGCTCCTCCAGCAGGTTGGAGATACGGCGAATCTTGCCCTCGACGGCCTTACGACGAGCCTCGGTGGGATGTGCGGTAAAGACAGGGTGGAACTCGAGCTTGCCGAGCAGCTCGTTGGCGCCCTCGACACCCATCTCGTTTACCAACTGGTGATAGGCGACGGTGAGTTCGTTAGCGGGATCGACCTCGGTATCGGTCGATGCGCCGGCCTCGCGCTCGCGCAGCTGCGCCACACGGTAGTTCTCCTCCGACAGGTTTGCCAGATGGAAGAAGCTCGTAAAGGCGCGGACAATGACCTGTTGCTTATCGAGCGGCAGGCTGTCGATCAGATCGACGACTTCGCGAAACGCCACGGCGGTGGGCTCGTCGGCAGTGGGCACGCCCTGCTCGTCAACGGACTCGTCGGCAGCGCGGCTACCGGGGTTGCCAGCATTGGCCACAATCTCGGCTGTCAAAATCTTGTCGAACAGGTCCGCGATCTCGGGATCATACTCGCTAAGCACGCGGCGCTCCAGGCGCAGGAACAGCGCCAGATTATCGCGCAGCTCCTCGGGGATCTCGATCTCGGCGAGACGCTCCCTGGACTCGGCATTCGAGCCGATTCGGTTAACGAGGCGGTTGACCACGGCAGCGACACGCGCCGCAGCTTCGGGTACAGACTGGTTGCTTAGGTTCTCAGCCACGTTTCCTCCCATTCCTCCTTCTATGCACGTAACATGCGGTATTTATTATAGGCACTCGGCAAAAACTTTCGAAGCTGATTGCGCTTTACCACACAAAAGTATTTTCTGCATTGCAAGGCTTTTTGCCCCAAATGGTCGTATTTCTCGGTGGACGGCATATGCAAACGGGGGCATTTCGCATAAATGCGAAACACCCCCGTAACAATCGCTCTCCATGAGCAGGGCACGTTAGCAAGCCCGCAGCTCAAAAAGATACGCTACAGGCGCTCGCGAACCGCCTCGACAACGTTGGCCAAATCGACCAGTACCTCGTCGTGGCTCTCCATGTCGCGCACTTTGACCTTGCCGGCGGCAAGCTCGTCGCCACCCAGGACCAGGATGAGCTTGGCGCCCACCTTATCGGCCTGCTTAAACTGAGCCTTGAGCGAACGACCCTGATAGTCCGCCTCGGTCACGATGCCTGCGGCGCGAAGCTCCTGCGTAATGGTAAAGACGTTCTGGCGCAACTCCTTGCCGGCGTTGGCGACGTAGACACACGGGGCCTCCTCGGCACCCAGGTCGCTGCCAAAGGCCTGCAGGGCCAGCAGGGCGCGCTCAAAGCCGACGGCAAAGCCGACGCCCGCCGTGGGCTTGCCGCCCTCGAGCTCGACCAAGCCGTCGTAGCGGCCGCCGCCGCCGATGGAGCCGACGCCGGCGCCAGGGGCCTCGACCTCAAAGACGGTACGGGTGTAGTAGTCCAGGCCGCGCACCAGGGTGGGATCCTCGACATACTCGATACCCGCCGCATCCAAATAGCGCTTGACCTGCTCGTAGTGCTCGCGGCACTCATCGCACAGGTTGTCGCCCATCAGTGGGGCGTCGGCCATGATCTCGCGGCAATGGTCGTTCTTGCAGTCGAAGGCGCGCAGCGGGTTGAGCTCGGCGCGCTCGCGGCACTCATCGCACATCTCGTCGACGTGATCGAGGATAAACTGCTTGACCTGCTCGCGATATGCCGGACGGCACTGCGCATCGCCCATCGAGTTAATAAGCAGGCGAAGCTTGGACAGATCGAAGCCCAGGCGCTTGTAGAACTCCATGAGCATGATGATGCACTCGGCGTCGGCAGCCGGATCGGGAGCGCCGAGCCACTCGATGCCCACCTGGTGGAACTGGCGCAGGCGACCCTTCTGGGGACGCTCGCCACGGAACATGGCCTCGGCGTAATAGGCCTTAAACGGCGTGGAGCCCTGGGGCACCAGGTTGTTCTCCACGACGGCGCGCACCACGCCGGCCGTGCCCTCGGGGCGAAGCGCCAAGCGCTGCTTGGGCTTGAGCTTGGTATCGGTACCCTCGGTAAAGACGCGCTCCAGGTTGGCGCCGCTGAACACGCGGAACATCTCCTTGCGCACGACGTCGGTCGACTGGCCGATGCCGTGGACAAACACGTCCACCTGCTCGATCGCGGGCGTCTCGATGGGCTTAAAGTCAAACGGCTCGAACACGCCGGCCGCAATCTGCTGCATCTTCTGCCAGGCGCGCATCTCGGCGCCGATAAGGTCGCGGGTTCCCTCCGCCTTCTGTGCCTGCATGGGCAAACACCTTTCTTTTGTATCGCGTCATAGGTAGTGGACATTATACGGCACAAAAACAAAACGCGGCGGCGCGTCTGACCGAACGAGGGTATGGGGACTCGTTCGGCCAGACGCGCCGCCGCTGTTTGTGATCCGTTTTCCTCCGTCCCCTTCGGATCACGCGACCCCTTGGGGACGGAGGAAAACGGATCATTTCGTAGGCCCGTGGCCGCCTTGGAAACAGAATGATGGTACGAGCATCCATTCGGCTTCCAGGGCAGCCACAGACAGAACGGGGCGAACAGAAAAGCACGTAGACCTGCCATAGCTCACCGACAAAGCTCATGCCGGCAAGAACGGCAGAGGTGGCGATTACAGTGAGGGGAACCCAAAAACGCGGCCGCTTACTTTATCGGCAACATGGCCAATGACAAGTGAGCCGATTACGCTCACCACGGTGGAGATGGCATTGGAGATGTTGTACTGCGTAAGCGTAATCCCGAGGTCGCTGACGATGAGCGGCTGAAACAGGCTCATGCAGTTAACGAAAATCGTGTAACACGTGGCCATGATCACAAAGCCGGAGGCCACCACGAGCCAACCGGGGAAGAACTTACGTTGCTGGGACATACTGTTCCTTTTTTTAAACAAACGAGTAGCAAGATTGGGTGCTACCGGTGGTCGGCGATATAGCCCAAAGCGACCGCCGTGTAAGCCGCAGCGCCAAGTGGCAGCTCGGCATCGCTAAAACGTGCCTTGGGATGATGCTGAGCAAAGTGCTCGTCCGTATCGGTCACAGCAGCGCCCACGGTAAAGTACGCACTCGGGATCTCGCTCGAGATCAACGCGAAATCCTCGCTCGCCATGGCGTGGAACAGCGGCAGGAAGGCGGCCTTGGGCAGCACCGCGCCCACGTAGCCAAGCGACGCCTGGGTCATGTCGTCATCGAGTACGAGCGGGGGAACATCCGAGAGCGTCTCGATAGTCGCCGGCGTGCGATACGTTGCGGCCACGCCGTTGACGACCTCGGCGATGCGGGTCTTGAGATGAGCCATGAGCTCGACATCGAAGCCACGCAGCGTCCCCTCGAGCACACAAGTGTCGGGAATGACATTTGCGGCCTGACCGCCGGCGAACTTACCCACAGTAAGCACGACCTCCTTGGCCGCCGGCACCTCGCGGGAGATGAGCTCCTGAAGTGCCAGATGCACATGCACGCCGGCCGTGATGGGGTCGATGCAAATCTCGGGGCTCGAGCCATGGCCGCCCTTGCCTTGAAGCGTGATGCGAAAACCGTACACGCCCGAGAGCGCCGGGCTGCCGTAGAGCACCAAACCAAGCGGCGACTGGCTATTGACATGCATGGCAAAGGCGACCTGAGGACGCGGGTTCTGCAGCAGACCGTCGGCGATGGCGGCGCGGGCACCCTCAAAGGTTTCCTCGCCCGGCTGGAACAGCAACTTAACCGTGGCGTTAGCGTCGACAAGCTCTGCCTCGCGCGCTTTGAGCATACGAGCCGCACCAAGCAGCGCCGTCGCGTGCATATCGTGACCGCAAGCGTGCATGCAGCCGTTGGTGGATGCAAAGGGCTCGCCGGATTCCTCGGCAACGGGCAGGGCGTCCATGTCGCCACGGAGCATGATGACCGTACCGGCCTGCTCATTCGTGCAGACGCCATTACCCTGGGCCGCGGCGGCACCGGCGCCGACAAGGCCCACAACGCAGGAACCATCGACGAGCGTGGCAAACGGGATGTCCATCTCGGTCAGGCGCGCTTGGATATACGCAGAGGTCTGTGGGAGGCTATTACCCAGCTCGGGCATCTGGTGTAGATCGTGTCGCCACGCAGCGAGCTCGTCTGCAAAAGCCTGAGCTTCTGCAACAAGACCGTCACCGATAGCGGTCTGCGCCGCTGCGGTGGCCTTGGGCGCTGATTGCGGTTGAAGATCGGACAAAGCTGGTGCCATAGATGCCCTCCAGTATCGTTTTTGCAGCAAGCACTTTGATAGCATAAAGTGCAAGGTACTACTTTAAGGGCGAGGCATAAAAAATGCCGCCCCGGGAGGGCGGCGCAACAAGTTGTTTACAATTGCGGGCGCGGCTTTCGACGCAAAAAATCGAAGTGAGTCTCGCTCAAGATAATCGACAGGAAGATGAGCGCGAAGCCGGCGAGCAGGCGCGAGGTGAGCGCCTCCCCCATCAGCAGCACCGAGAACAGCACACCCGAAGGCGACTCCATCGAAAGGAGCAGCGAGCCCGTCGAGGCCGGGACATGCGCCAGGCCGACGTTTTGGATGAGCAGAGCCACGCATGTGCAGCCCACCGAGAGAAACGCCATCGCAGTGATAAAGCTCGGCGTCCACACGGACAGAGGCGCTTGGGTCTCGAATAGCAGCGACGTTGCCAGGCTCAGCACGCCGTTGCCCACAAACATCCAAAACGTGATGACGTTGATGTCCATTTTGCGACCGTACTTGGCAGTCACCGCCATCTGGATGGCGAAAAAGACCGCACCCGCCAGCGTAATGACGTCACCGATGTTGAATTCAACGCTATCGAGCGCCACCAAACCAATGCCCGCCAAGCACAGCAGTGCCGCGCCCAGGTTATAGCGGGTGAGTTTTTCGCCGCTCAGAAAATAGCTCGCGAACGGCACAAGGATGCAGTACGTGCCCGTCAAAAAAGCATTCTTGCCCGCCGTAGTATGTGCCAGACCGACCGTCTGCAACGCATAGGCCGCCCACATGAGCACGCCCATACTCAGGCCAACGATCAGGTTGCGAGCGTTGAAATGTGCAATGATGCGCTTGTGGAAGACGGCAAACATGACCAACGCTGCGGGCAGAAAGCGTACATAGAGCAGCTCGAACACCGGAATGGTGTCGAGCGCATCCTTCATAGTGGTAAAGGAGTAGCCCCAGATAATCGCCACCGAAAGCAGCAGAACTTTCCAGAACAGCGGCGAGCGAGCGCCGGCGCCGCGGGAGGTGCCGCCCGCGCCTAGGTCCTCGCGAGCAACAGGGCTATCGGGCAAGTTTTCGATTTCGTTGGCAGCGTATTGGGCCATGGAACATCCTCACACTCAAACTGGGCGTGGTGTCCGCACGCGTAAGGCTGCGTGCCGCCTCATGGTCAAATAAAAACGGGACGCGCCGGACCCCCGGCACGCCCCGCTACTGTAGCAACAACCAAGCAGCCCGTGCAATTCACTACGCTAAAGCATCGGGTTGGAAGATCTCGATGTTCCGACGGCGTTTACGTTGCTGAACTAAATCAATTTGGTTGACTCCAGTTTTTCGATGATCCAGTCGTTGGCTTTGATGACCGGGCGGCGGAAGACGACGCCCAGTGCCAGCGACGGAATCAGATAGCTCGCCAGAATGCCTAGCTCAATCCAGTACTCCATGTGGTACGCACCGGCCATGGCGGCATGCATGGCGTTGATGCCGTGGGTGAACGGCAGGAACGGATAGATCGCCTGGAACACGGGGCCGGTCATCTCGATGGGGAATGTGCCGCCCGAACCACCGACCTGCATGACCAACAGCACGACAGCGAGCGCCTTGCCGATATCGCCAAACGAAACCGTAAGCGTGTAGACGATATTGGAGAACACGAGACTCGCGACCCAGCCAGCCAGCACAAACTGCAGCGGGTTGTCGCACTGAATGCCAAAGAACAGGATGTCGCCCGCACACACGAGCGTTGCCTGCAGCAGAGCCAGACCGCCAAAGAACAGGTAACGACCCAGGTAGATCTCGTGCAGGCGCACGGGGATGAGCTCGTTGATAAGCTCGTCGTCAACCGAGACCTTCATCATGGCCGCCAGTACGATCGAGCCGACCCAGAGCGACAGAATCGTGTAGAACGGCGCCATGGCCGAACCGTAGTTGCGGATTGGATAGACCGGCTTGCGGTCGAGTGCGACAGGGCCGGAAAGCGACACGGCCAGACCCTCGGGATCATTGCCGATCATCGTCTTGATCGTAGCGAGATCATCCGACATCAAGGCGCCGTCGAGCTCGTCCTTAAACGCACTGATCTTGTCCGACGCCTCGCCCAGCTGATCAGAAGCCTTGTTGACCAGCTTTGCAGCCTTGGAGAGGCCCTTTGCCAGCGAACCGGATGCGTCGGTCAGGCCAGCAACAGCACTATCCAGATCGTTCGAAATACCGTTCAGCGAATCCAAAACGCCCGAGATGGTCTTCTTGAGCTCCTTTGCCTTGGCCGAAAACGTAGAGTCGTAGTCAGTCTTGGCGCCCGAGATACCAGCCTTGGCATCCGCGATTGCCTGATCGACCTCGGCACGCGACTTATTAACCTCTGCCATGCTGACAGAGAGAGACTTCGCGGTGGCCGTCAAGTCCTTGGCGTTGTTGCGATACTCCACAGCAATCCTGCTCAGCGATGTTGCCACAGACTTGAGGCTGTCCTGGAGTTTTTCGTCAGTCACCTGATCGGCAAAGCTGCGGAGCTGGTCGGCCGTGGCGTCGATATCGTCGGCACGCGTGTTGAGCGCCGCCGCGGCATCGTTGAGCTGGGACACTGTAAGGTAGACATGTTGATTCGCGGCATCAAATGCCTTCGCAAGCTCGGCGGACACGTTGTCAAACGAGCCCGCGCTTCCGTCAATCGCGGCATTGATGGCGTCGTTGGCGTCCTTCAGCGCTTCCTTGGAATCGCTAATACCGCTCTTGACATGCTCCATCAGCTGCTTCGTTGACTCATCGACCGTGCCCGTCTGCTTGAGCATGCCGCTCGCCGACGTCAGCGAATCGGACGTGGAGCTCAAAATGCCCGCCAGCGACGAAGCATTTGCCCGAACGTCTCGCAGGTCCTCAATCGAATCGCCGAGCGTCGAGGACAGGTTGGCGATAAAGTTACCCACCTGGTCGGTGCTCATGTAATCGAGCAGGCTGGACACCGTCTTAAGACCGATCGTCGTAATGGTCTCGGTAAAAGTTTTGTTAACCTGGCTCTGGACGGCGCTCGAACCCTTCTCGGTCACGATCTGCGCAATGGCGTTGGCCTTCTGGTTCTCGTAGAACTCGATATCGGCATGCTTCACGTCGGTCGAGAAAAGCGTCATCATGTCGGCGCTAAACGTTTTGGGGATAACGACGGCAGCATAGTACGCGCCCGACTTAACGCCCTCGATAGCCTTTTCGCGATTGTTGAGCACAACCCAATCGAAGCTCTCGTTGCCGCGTAGGGTGGCGGTCACGTTTTCGCCCACGTTAACCTCGACGGGGATCAAATCGCTCTCGTAACCCTCATCGGTGTTGACCACGGCGATCTTAAGATTGCCGGTGTTGCCGTACGGATCCCAGCTGCCGGCGATGTTAAACCACGCGTACAGACACGGTACGATAATGAGGCCCATCACGACAACCAAGCCGATCACGGAGCGAGACACGTTTTGGACATCGCGCTTAAACAGATGCAGGATGTTCTTCATTTATGCCTCACCTCCTTTGGAGTGCTTGCCAAGCGCGGTGGTATCTCCATCATTTGTGGCTGTGCTGTCGCTGCCCTGAGATTTATGGTGCGAGCCGATATGCGGCAAGCGGCCCGTGGACTGATCGCCGCCCTTGGCACCACGCTCGCTGGCGTTGAGGCCAAACATGTGGCGGGCGGCAGGAATGGCGGCCGTGTGTTCGCGCATCTCGCGACGCAGGTCCTCATCCGAAAGCGCCGAGATGCGCATCTGGGTATTGAGGCTCGCTCGGATATATTCGATATTGATAAGCCAGCCGCAGATGGCAATAACCGAGATGATCCAAATGACAAGCAGGATGATCTTGCCGTTATTGTCGATATCGAGAACCGTCGACAGGACAAAGAGCAGGACCTGAACGCCCACCACGGCGGCAAAACCGCCCTTGATGTAGTACGGGTAGCGATGTTCAAAGGCGACCGCATGATCGAGCAGTTCGCGACGGTACGAATCGGAATCGAGCATGACACGCATAGCCGTGCGCAGCGAGTAGCGCTGGCGCGGCAGGTCGTTGGACTCGCAAATCATCATACCGGTCGTGGAAAGCTGTTTATCAAAGAGCAGGTTAAGGTTGAGCAGCAGCGGACGCAGCTGCAGGCCGATAAAGAGCGCCACGATCAAGAACACGCCCAGAATGCACAGGTTAAACAGGTAGTTGAACGAATACATACCGCCGACCGTCTCGCGCAGCAGATTGATGCCGTAGGTAAAGGGCAGCAGCGGGTGCAGCCACTGGAAGAAGCCGGGCATCATCTCGATGGGATACATACCCGACGAGCCGGGAATCTGCACAATGACGAGGATGACGCCAATTGCCTTACCGATATGCTTAAACGTGGTGGACAGCGCATAGATGATATTGACGTAGGTGAACGAGATGGCGATGCCGCCCAGCACGAACAGCAACGGGTTGACGCACTGTACGCCGATAACCAGATCACCCACCGTAACGATGATGGCCTGCAATGCGCCCAGGATCACCATGAGCAACCAGCGGCCAAAGTAGCCTTGGCGCGCCGTAAAGCTACCGATGCCCTCGCGGTCGACCTCGAGTTTGTAGATAGCGATGAGCACATAGCCGCCTACCCACAGCGCCAGATTGGTGTAGAAGGGCGCGATGCCCGAGCCAAAGCTCTTGACCGGATAGATTGACTTGGACGTCAACTCAACCGGAGACGCCATGAAATCTGCCACGTCATTGACATCGACGCCCATCAGATCGGCCAGCTCGCCCATGGACTCGGAGGTCTGCAGCGCCGCGATGTCATTGGCGGCGGTCGCGAGCTTGTCCTGAACCTTGGCAAGGGAGGCGTCGGTTTGGGACAGCGTGGTCTTTGCCTGCTTGAGCGTGGCGTCGAGCTGCGCCAGCGTGCCGCGCGCGCTCGCTATCGTGGGGGTCATACCCGATACAATGCCGGTCAAATCGCCCGAAACGGCGGCAAAGGAGTCGAGCGCGCTCGAGGCCTTCGGCAGCGCGTTTTGGCCCAAGTCCGTCTGGGCTTGGCCAAGGTTGGTCGCACCGGTATGAATTGCGTTATTGATAGCGTCACTGGCACCCGAAACAGCCGCTGCGTCATTCGCCATGGCGCTCGACTGCGCGGACAGACCGTCCTTGATGCTCTGAAGCTTTTCATTCTGCTCTCGAAGCAAATCGATGGTCGATACAATGCGCGCGTCAATTTCCTCGGAACCTGTCGACGTGTCATTGGCGAGAATCTCCAAGTGCCCGATAACGGCCTTATTGTGGTCGATCGTCGCTTGAAGAGACTCGAGCGAGTTGTCGATACGGGTGGTCGTAGATGTGACCGCGCCCGTCAGCTTGCCGATGGCAGCGTTCGCAGAGGCCGACGTCTTGGTGAGCGCAAGGCTGCCTTCCGAGAGCGCCTTGGAGAGCGAGGTGATGGAGTTGCCCGCCGTGGTGCGAGCTTCGCTCAGCAGGTCGTTGCCCTGGGAGATCGCCTGCGTCAGCGACGGTGCCTGTCCTTGCAAGCCGGCAAGTGCCGCATCAGCCGAGGCGATAGCGCCACTCGTCTTATCGATGGCGGCATTCATATCGCCAATCGAATCGCGCACCTCGCCCAAGGTGTCGGACGCCTCGGACACCGAACTTGCCAGCGAGTCCTGAGTCTGGGTTGCCTTGTCCTTTAAATCGACACCGGCATCCTTGGCGATACCGGCAACAGTCTTGCCTACCGTAGAGACAAATTCCGAGTTGATCTGCTCCTCGATGGTGTTTGCACCGGTATCGGTAACCTTGGGCGCAATGGCGCTCTTCTTCTCATTGACGTAGTACGTGAGCTTGGGCTGATGGTAGTTGCCGTCGAGCATCGAAACCAGGTTATCCGAGAAGTTCTTGGGAATCACGATAGCGGCATAGTACTCGCCGCTCTCGACGCCCTCCTTGGCATCGGCCGTCGAGTCGACGAACGTCCAGCCCAACTGATGATTCTCCTTGAGCTGGTCGACCACTTTGTCGCCAGCGTTGAGCTCACCCACCAAGTCGTTTTGGGTGCCTCGATCGTTGTTGGCGATAGCAATCTTGATGCCTTGGGTGTTTCCATACGGATCCCAGTTTGCCACGATGTTATACCAGGCATACAGCGAGGGAATAACGCACACGCCTAGGGTAACCACCAGGGCGACGGGGTTCACAAGCAGTCGCTTAATGTCGCGCTTAAATATCGCAAAGGACACCTTTGCATTGGATAGTTTGCTGCCGAGACTCACGCTTGGACCATCCATCCTGTCGTTAAATCGAATCGTACTATCGACAACCATTGTAGTAGGCGCTTTAACGTCTCAAAGCACAATGGTGTTGAGTTTTGCGGGTAGCAATATACTACGAAGATGAGTTAACGTACAGATGTACAGTATCCTAAATTTCAGCAGGTCACAAAACCACAACCCGCACAAATAAATGATCCCTTGGGGACGAAGGGATCATTCAAAAGGAAACGAGAGTGGAAAATCTCCCACTTCAAGCCCGCATTCGAGCCAAAAGTGGGAGATTATCCACTCTCGTTCTAATCTAGTTACGGTGCCGTATCCCCGAACTACATCAAGTTGCAAACAGCCGCCGCGAAGGCAACGGGGTCCTCGGGGAGGATACCCTCGACCAGCAGGGCCTGATCGTAGAGCAGACCAGAGTACTGCTTGATCTTGTCGGCGTCGCCTGCCTTCTGGGCAGCGACAAGCTTGTCAAAGACCGGGTGCTTGGCGTTGAGCTCGAGCACGCGCTGGCTCTTGGGCATGCCGTCGGGCGCGCCCTCGGGTCCCTTCTGGAGTACCTTCTCCATCTCAAGCGAAAGCGGACCCTCGGTGGTGATGCAAGCGGGGGCATCGGTCAGGCGCGCGGAGACGGCAACTTTCTCGACCTTGTCACCGAGTGCCTCCTTCATAGCGCTAAAGAGGTCCTCGTTCTCCTTGGTGGCGTCCTCGGCCTCCTTCTTCTCATCCTCGGTCGCCAGGTCAAGATCACCGGTCGCGACGTTCTTGAGCTCCAGATGACGATCCTCGACCTCGGGCTCGGCACCGTCGGCCACAGCCTTCTCGGCAGCCTCGCGGGCAGCATCGTCCTCGTAGATCTTGGGCATATCGGCGGCAACGTACTCACGCATGGCCTGGAAGGTAAACTCATCCACGTCCTGCGTCAGAAGCAGCACGTCATAGCCGCGGTCGAGCACGCCCTTTACCACGGGCATCTTGGCCAAGCGCTCGCGCGAATCGCCGGCGGCGTAGTAGATGGCCTTCTGATCCTCGGGCATGCCCTTGGCATACTCGGCCAGGGTAATCATCTTCTGTTCCTTGGCAGACCAGAACAGCAACAGGTCGGCGAGCTCATCGGCCTTCATGCCATAGCTCGAGTAGATGCCGTACTTAAGGCCGCGGCCAAAGTTCTCAAAGAACTTCTCGTAGGCCTCGCGGTCGTTGTCACGCATATCCTCAAGGTCAGCGGTGATCTTCTTTTCCACACGCTTGGCGATGGCCTTGAGCTGACGGTTCTGCTGCAGCGTCTCACGCGAGATGTTGAGCGACACGTCGGCGGAATCCACGACGCCGCGGACAAAGTTGTAGTAGTCGGGCAGCAGGTCGTCGCACTTCTCCATGATCAGGACATTGGAGCTGTAGAGCGCCAGACCCTTCTCGTAATCCTTGCTGTACAGATCGAACGGCGCGCGGCCCGGCACAAACAGCAGGGCGTCATACTCGAGCGTGCCCTCGGCATGGAAGCTGATGGTGCGCGCAGGATCGTCAAAGTCGTGGAACGTGGACTTGTAGAACTCGTCGTAGTCCTTCTGCTCGACATCGGAGCTGCGCTTCTTCCAGATCGGTGTCATGGAATTGACGGTCTCGAGCTCCTGGTAGTCCTCGTACTCGGGCTTGTAATCGTCGCCGGCGTCCTCGGGCTTGGGTTTCTGGCGGCTCTTGGACACCATCATCTGAATCGGGTAGCGCACATAGTTGCTGTACTGCTGAATCAGGCTCTTGAGACCCCACTCGGTCAGGAAGCGATCGTAGGTCTCGGCCTCGCCGTCGGCATCGAGCTTCTCGTTCTCGCGCAGCGTCAAGATGACATCGGTGCCGTGCTCGGCGCGCTCGCCGTCTTCGATGGTGTAACCCTCAAGACCATCAGACTCCCACACGTGAGCGGTGTCCTCGCCATAGGCGCGGCTCACGACCTTCACGTGGCTGGCGACCATAAAAGCCGAGTAGAAGCCCACGCCAAACTGACCGATGATGTCGACATCGGAGCCCTGCTGCTCGGCGTTCTCGGTCTTAAACTCCTCGGAGCCGGAATGGGCGATGGTGCCCAGATTGCGCTCGAGCTCCTCGGCGGTCATGCCAATGCCGTTATCCGAGATGGTAATGGTGCGGGCGTCTTTATCAAAGGAGACGCGAATGGCCAGGTCGCCCTGGTCGATCTTGACACTCGGGTCCTGCAGGCTCTTAAAGTTGAGCTTGTCGACGGCGTCGCTCGCGTTAGAGATAAGCTCGCGCAGGAAGATTTCCTTATTGGTGTAGATGGAGTTGATCATGAGGTCGAGCAGTTTTTTGCTCTCGGTCTTAAATTGACGCATGTGCAGTCCTTTCGCGCTACCCCCGTCCGCAAAAAACGGCCCGGTCGCCCGAGCCGCATCGCAGACCTGCTATGTTCAGACTTAGATTTTATAACCCATTAGCGCGCATATATACATACGGAATCGAAAAACTGTATGTCTAAGCGCTCCGATGCGCCAATTGCCAAGGAGTGTCCCCAACTGCCGGCAGAAAAGGAACGTCCCTATCTGCCATCTACGCGCTTGGCCATCCAGACATGGGGTTGGCCCTCGTCTTCGTAATCTACCGGGGCAATTTGCGTGTAGCCCACCTTTGCATAGAGCGGTAGCACGTATTCCTGCGCATGCAGCTTAATAAGCTTAGCGCCGGCATCGCGTGCACACACAGCACTGGCCTCGACAATCGCACTCGCCAGTCCGCGACGACGCATAGCCGGCAGCACGGCGACGCGCCCCATAATGTAGGTCTCCCCCGCCGCAACGCCTTCGTCCATGTCGCATGCCGGCAACACCGGGGCCTCTGCGTCAGCCACGCGCTCAAGCTCCTCGGGAAACACGCGCGAGCAACCGGCAAGCTCGCCGTCTACATAGAGCGTCACATGAATGCAGTTCGGATCCTCGTCGATAGCGTCGAACTCATTCTCGTAGCCCTGCTCGTCCATAAAAACGACGCGGCGCACCAACGCCGCGTCATCAAAGCATCCCGTCTTAAGTTGGATATCCATGGCTGCCCTTTCATTCAATGCGAACGTTAGGGACAGATATTAGCGAAAATGAGCTCCGCGCACGCTAAACTTCGCGCGAGCCTTCGCCAGGCAGTCGTAATGACCCACGTTATGGGCATCGCTCGCGATGAAGCTGTACAGGTTCTGATCGAACAGGCGCTGTGCCGGCTTTTTTTCGCGACCAAAGCGACCGCCGGCAATAAAGTCCGCCGAAGCCTGCAGCTTGCAGCCCATATCGACCAGGCGCTCCGCCACGCTTACATCCTTTTGAACCGCACGATAGCGCTCAGGATGAGCGATGATCACCTGGTAGCCACGGCACTGCAAATCGTAAATCGTGTTCTCGTACTCTCTAAACGCATACGCATCGGCATGCGTCGAAAGCTCGAGCAGAAACTCGTTGGTTCCATCGAAATGCAAGTGCTCCGCGGCATCGATACCAAGTTCAACGAGCTTTCGATGGTTGACCTCGAAGCCCATCTGGAGCGGAAAGCCGTCAGCGTTATCACGCAGCAGCTCAAAGGCATCCCACATCTTGTCGTAATCAAAATAGGGATCACGGCAGTGAGGAGTGCAAACGATTCTGGTTACACCGGCCCGCTTGGCAGCCTCGAGCATCGCCAAGCTCTCATCGAGATCGGCGGCGCCGTCATCTACACCCGGCAAGATATGGCAATGAATGTCACGCATAGGTCAGCCTTAATCAACTAAACGTTTGCTCGGTTGGTGAAGATGCCCTTTTTGGAAGTCCCCTGATCGTCGGAGCCCTTCTTCACCTTCTTACCGTCCTTGGTGTAGTAGGAGTAGTAGTACTCGCTGGTCTCGGTCTCGCAGTAGTTCATAACGGTACCGATGAGCTTGACCTTCTCGGACTTCTTAAGCTGACCGATGGCGTTGAGCGCCTCCTCGCGCTTGGTGAAATCCTCACGCACGACAAAAAGCGCACCGTCGGTCAGACTTGCGATCTCGGCAGCATCGATGAAGGTGCCGACCGGGGGAGCATCAAAGATGACGTACTGGAACTTGGCGGACAGTGCCTTTACCAGCTTGGCAAAGCGGTGAGAGACGATGATGTCGGCAGGATTGGGAATATGCGGCTCGGCATCGAGGAAGTAAAAGTTCTTCTGACCCGTCTCGACAATCGCCTGGTCAATAGAAACCTGCTCGGAAAGGACTGCATAGAGTCCGCCGCGGGAGCGGACGCCGAGCATATCGGCAAGGGACCTGCGACGCATATCAGCCTCGACCAGCAGGACGCTCTTGCCGCTGGTGGCGATAGCCTGGGCAAGGTTGATGGAAACCGTAGACTTACCCTCGTTGGGAATCGAGGAGGTAACGGTGATGGTGCGAATGGGGTCGTCCACGCTCGCAAAGCGGATGTTGGCCAGAAGGGTCTTGGCGGCATTCTGTACAACGAGCTTATCGGTGTTCTTTGCCTTAGCCATGCCTATTTACC
>CALDBJ010000155.1 GCA_937937835.1 uncultured Collinsella sp. | reverse complement strand
AAGACGGAAAGCACATTAAGTGCTTTCCTTTGCGTGCGGAACTCGCGACAAACTTAATATATTTCGCCGCCCCTCTGCCAAGCTCGGGAGACGATACGTTGATGTCTGCTTAACTCTGCTCGCTCAGCTAATTACTTTGTTGGGGGTCCACTATTTGCTGGAGGGTGAACTTACATTGATGAGGTTCGCCTTCTGCTTGTGACTTTGCCTCATCGAAATCGAAGATCATGATGGCGCAGTTGGGGAGTTTTGTTGGGAGCTCGAAGCCCTCTGGGGCGGCGGCTCTAATGAATTGGCGGCTGGCGCTGCCGTGGCTTACTGCTAGGAGGGTTTCTATGCCCTCGGCGCCCATGAGATTGGTGAGGGTGTCTACCATGCGCTCTTGCAGCGCGCGGCTTCCTTCTCCTCCGAAGGGGACCAGGTCCTCGCCCGGATCCCAGACGTCGGTGGGGAGGGCATCGTGGGGACCTTCTTCGAAGGTGCCGTAGCAGCGCTCGATGATGCCTTCGCAGGGCTCGACAGCGGCGTCCGGACCGAGGAGTTCGGTAGCAACGAGCTGAGCTGTGTCCATGGCTCGGCCCAAGGGCGAAGAGACCACTTTGTCGGGAACGACGTTGTGGGCTTTGAGCCACGCGGCTGCCACCCGTGCCTGCTGACGGCCCAGGCCGGTCAGCGGTGAATCGCAGCGGCCCTGGACCAGCTTTTTGACGTTGAACTCCGTCTGACCGTGGCGGAGTAGGTATAGGCGCTTCATGCTCTCCCCTTCTGCATAACTTGCTTTGCCGGCGCGGCCTACTCGTGGGTATGGCCTACGTAGTCTTCGTCGATCGTAATCTTGGCAATCGACTTGGGATATTCCGATTCGACCCGTTGTGCCAGCGCGTGTTTTACGTCTTCGGCACTCATCTGCAGATCCGAGGGACGCACGCAGTCAAAGATCACGTTGGTGTGCGTAGGACCCGGCACACAGCGAAGGTCGTGAATCGAAAGGCGGTTATCGATCTGTTGGGCCATGGCGTTAATGCGTAAACGCATGCTCGCCACCTTTGGATCGTCGGTCACGATGGGGTCGTAATGGAGCGTGACAATCATGCCGTCTTCGTTCCTAAACGCCTGCTCAATATTGTCGAGCGTGTCGTGGCTTTCCAGCGGGCTGGCCTCGGCCGCCATCTCTGCGTGAGCGCTTGCGAACTTCCTGCCCGGGCCGTAGTCGTGAACCATCAGATCGTGAACGCCCAAAACACCGGGATAGCTCATGATCTTGTCTCGAATGTGCTTGACCAGCTTAGGATCGGGCGCCTGACCCAAAAGTGGGCTCACCGTATCCTGGATGAGTTCAAAGCCGCTCCAGCCAATATAGGCGCCAACGGCAAGGCCAACCCATGCGTCAAGATTGATGTGCGTCACCTGCGAAACAATTGCGCACGCTAACACGGCGCCTGTGGCAAGAACATCGTTCTTGGAATCCTGCGCGGTCGCATGCAGCGTCTCGGACTCAATGCGATCGCCGAGCTTTTGGTTGAGGGCCGCCATCCACAGCTTTACGACCATCGAAAGCACTAGAACTGCCACCAGGGCAAGCGAGAACTCGACAGGTTCGGGGTGGATGACGCGCTCGACCGAGGACTTCACCAGCTCAACGCCAATCAGCAGCACGAGCGCCGCCACGACCAGACCCGAGAGATACTCGTAGCGACCGTGGCCGTAAGGATGCTCGGGGTCGGCCGGCTTGCTCGCCAGCTTAAAGCCCAGCACGCTCACGATGTTCGAGCTGGCATCGGACAGGTTGTTCATGGCATCCGCCACAATCGAAACCGATCCCGACAGCACGCCAATTACGCCCTTCGCAGCGCATAGTGCCACATTGGCGAGAATACACACCACGCCCGTCAACGTGCCCACGCGCGCACGGTCGCCCTGCGCACGCTTAACAATCCACTCGACCATCTACATCCGCCCCCACGGTACTACCTATATATCTATTGCTCAAACGGATTGTAGTGTAGCCACTTTGTCCCCCAGATACAAAAAAGGCCGCAACCCACACGGGCCACGGCCTTGGAATATGGCAAAGGAATCGTCCTTGTGTCGCACAGGTTTACGCGCTTACATCGGCCACGCTCTTCGAGGTTTCGGGTGAATCGGCTCCGTCCCCCCTCGTCTGTCCCTTCGCCGGCACCACGCCAAAGCAGTAGCTCAGCGCCGCAGACACCGCAAATGCCACACCGCCGGCAGCGCAGCACCACAGCAGGTTCGAGATGCCGCCTGTGGCAAAGCCAATGACCATGAGGACATTCGTCATGCCGATGGTATAGGCCGTAACGTGGCCCACGGCTGCAACAAGGCCTCCGACGGCGCCGCCAATGGCCATGCACGTCAGGCACCTGCCATATTTAAAGCCGCAACCGTACAGCGCCGGCTCGCTTACGCCGCCAAGAACACCCGAGATTGAGTAGCCCAGCATGAGCGCCTTCTCGTCCTTATCCGCAACGCGGAGCGACGCGCCAAAGGGCATGCCCCAAACGGCGAACGTCGCCATCGTCGCGGCGATCAGGATGCACGAATCCGTTCCCACACTCATAAACTGAGCATAGGCAAGCGATAGGACAACGTTGCTGACGCCTGCAATCTTAAGAAACTCCCAACCCGCGGCAAGCCCCATGAGCGTGAGCAGCGACACGATGCCACCGGAATTGCCAAGCATAAACATAAGCTGGCCCAACAGCATGCCCAGATAGCTGCCCGCCGGCGCCGTAATACACAGCGAAACCGGAACCATGACAAGCATGGTCGCAAACGGAACGAACGAAAACGCCACGGCCTTAGGGATAACGCGCTGAAAGAAACACTCCACTCGCCATAGCACGGGCACCGAGATGAGAACCGGAATAACAGTCGTCGTGTAATCGTTGACCGGCGCGGGAAGCAGACCATACACGGAAGTCATCGATGCCCCCGTCGTCGATGCGGCATCGACGAGCTTAAGCAGATCGGGCGCAATCAATACGCCGCCCAGCATCATGCCTAGCTGCTCCGAGCAACCGAGCTGGCGGGCGGCCGCCCAACCAAGATAAATGGGCAAAAAGTAGTAGCCGGCGTTATAGAGCCAACTGTAGAACAGGCGATAGATTTCGGAATCGGCAGACCACAGGCCCAGCATACCTTCGCCCATAATGACGGCAACGGTGCGGAACAACGCCGCGCAGACAATAAACGGCAGCGCCGACATCATGCTTTTGGACAGATAGTCCACCACGGCCATGGCGTTTGATGAAACCGTCGTTGTAAACGAGGTGTTAGAAACTTGTAGCATGGAACGCCTTTCCCAATATGACATGCGGGCTGTCCCTTTGTCACATCGTGCGGTACTGACCGATTGCGCGGTACTTTTCGTAGCGGAGGTTTGTGAGGGTCGCGTCGTCGAGCTGCCCAAGCGTATCGAAGGCATCAAATGCCGAGGACATGACGGCACCGGCGATCTCCTCATGCGACAGGCCCCTATCGTCAACAATGCCGTCGATGATGCCGAGCGCCAACAGATCGGGGGCCGTGAGCTTAAGCGCCTCGGCGGCCTCATTCGCGCGCTCGGTATCCTTCCACAGGATCGACGCACAGGCCTCGGGGCTCACGACCGAATAGGCCGAGCTCGAGAGCATCAGGATGCGGTCGGCCACGGACAGCGCCAGCGCGCCACCAGAGCCGCCCTCGCCTGTCACCACCGAGACAATCGGCGTCTTGAGGCCGCTCATCTCCATGAGATTCTGGGCAATCGCCTCGCCCTGGCCGCGCTCCTCGGCACCGATGCCGCAAAACGCGCCCGAAGTATCGACCAGACACAGAACCGGTCGACCAAACTTTTCGGCCTGGCGTATAAGGCGACGCGCTTTGCGGTAGCCCTCGGGATGTGCCATACCAAAGTTGCGACGCATGCGCTCTTTGGTCGTGGTACCGCGCTCGACGGCGATAACCGTCACGGGTCGCCCGTCTTTCCAGCCAATGCCAGCCACCACGGCGGCGTCGTCGCCAAAGTAACGGTCGCCATGCAGCTCCACAAATCCATCCAGGCCCAGCGAGATCATCTCGCCCGCCGTGGCGCGATCTGCCGAGCGGGTCTGCTTGACAATCTCGAGCGCGGTTTTTGGTGCGGTCGAGCGCTTGAACAAGTGTCCCAGCTTTTTGCCGCGACGACCCGTATGCACGATCTCATGCGGTGCCCCCAGGCCGGGCGCGTGCCCTTCGTGCAGTGCCAGCAGCTCGCCTACCGTGAGCGCAATCTCGCCACGCGGAACAACGGCATCGCAAAAGCCGTGCTCCAGCAAAAACTCGGAGCGCTGGAATCCCTTGGGCAGGCGCTTGTGCATGTTCTGCTCGATCACGCGCGGGCCGGCAAATGCCGTCAGGGCATCGGGCTCGGCCAGGATAATATCGCCCTCCATGGCAAAGCTCGCGGTTACGCCTCCGGTCGTGGGGTCGGTGAGCACCGTGATATACAGACCGCCCGCCTCGCTGTGGCGCCTAACCGCCGCAGAAATCTTGGCCATCTGCATAAGCGACGTCACGCCCTCTTGCATGCGCGCGCCGCCCGAAACGGTAAAGCCGACAACTGGCAATCCAAGCTCGGTCGCTCGCTCAAATGTGCGACAGATCTTCTCGCCCACCACGGAACCCATCGAGCCCATCATAAAGTTGGCGTCCATAAAGAAGAGCGCGGTATCGCAGCCGCAGATTTTGCCCCTGCCGCACACAACGGCGTCGCGCTCGCCCGAACGCTCGCACACGCTCTTAAGCTTGTCGGCATAGCCGGGAAACGAGAGGAAGTCCTCCGACGCCAGATTGGCATCCCATTCCTCAAACGTGCCCTCGTCGACCGTCATGCGCATGCGCGCGCGACCGCTCACGCGAAAGTGTTTGCCGCAACGAGGGCAGACCTCGAGGTTGTCGTGCAGGCGTGCTTCATCGATCACGCGGCGACACTCCGGGCACTTGATAAACACGTGGCGCGCGGGAAACTCGGCGCACGACTCGGTCATCGGCCCCTCGAGGACGTTGACCGTCTTTGCTTTTCTATTCATCAGCATAGAGATGCCCCATCAGATCGGTGTGGTACATGCCCGACAAGAACTCGTCGTTTGCCAGCACGTCGAGCTGAAGCTCGCTGTTTTCGCTCACGCCCTCAATCACGAGCTCGCCCAGGGCCGAGCGCATCTTGCGAATGGCGCCGTCACGCGTGGGCGCACACACGATGAGCTTGCCGAGCATGGAGTCGTAGTACGGCGGAACTTTCGCACCGGTAAACATGGCGGAATCCCAGCGCACGCGCGGACCACCCGGCACACGCAACGCGGTGACCGTTCCGCATGACGGCAGAAAGTCCGGCGTTTCGGCATTGATGCGGCACTCCATGGCGTGGTTGCGGACCGGCATGTCCTCCTGCTCAAAGGGCAGAGGCTGGCCGGCTGCCACGCGCAGCTGCCACTTGACCAAGTCGGTATCGGTCACAAACTCTGTAACCGGATGCTCCACCTGCAAGCGCGTGTTCATTTCCATAAAGTAGAAATTGCCGTCGTCCGAATACAGAAACTCGATGGTACCGGCTCCTTCGTAGCCGACAGCACGAGCCAGGTCACGCGCTGCCTTGTGCATGCGAGCACGAATGTCGTTGTGTCCGTCGAGGCACGGCGCGGGACTCTCTTCGATCAGCTTTTGGTTGCGACGCTGCACCGAGCACTCGCGCTCGCCGAGCGAAAATACATGGCCCTGCTTATCGGCCATAATCTGCACCTCAACGTGGTGCGCCGGCGCGACGAACTTCTCCATGTAGCACTCGCCGTCGCCAAAAACGGCCTCGCCCTCGGCACGCGCCTCGATGAACGCCTTTGCCGCATCTTCCACGCGCTCGACCTTGCGAATGCCGCGACCGCCACCGCCCGCGCGCGCCTTAATGAGCACGGGACAGCCAATGCGCTCGGCCTCGGCCGTCGCCTCCTCGGGACTTTTGAGCAAATCGCAGCCCGGCACGATGGGCACGCCCGCCGCGGCAGCCGTTCGGCGTGCGGCGTCCTTGTCGCCCATGCTGTCGATCACCTCGGCCGAAGGACCGACAAAAGCCAGGCCATACTTGTCGCAGTCGCGTACAAAGCTCGCCTTCTCGGAAAAGAAGCCATAGCCGGGATGAATTGCCTTAGCTCCCGACTTTACGGCACAGGTGAGCACAGCATCGTCGTTGAGGTAGCTCTCGGCAAGACGCGGGCCGCCGATGCAATACGCCTCGTCGGCAAGCTGCACGTGCAGCGCGTCCGCATCGGCCGTGGAATAAACGGCGACGGTCTTGATGCCCATATCGCGGCACGCGCGGATAACACGGACCGCGACTTCGCCGCGGTTGGCGATGAGCACTTTGTCGAACATGAAGCCTTCCTTAACTTTCGTGCATGAGTGCAAAAGACATATCGGCGCGGCAGCAAACCTCACCGTTGACGCTCGCAGTACCCGTCGCAAAGCGGAACGGCCCGCGCGCACGTGTGATGGAGCACACCAGATCAACCGTATCGCCCGGGCGCACCGGACGCTTAAAGCGCACCTTGTCCAGACTCGTGTAGAACGGCGTCGCGCCGCGCGCCTCCTCATCGCCCATCAGCAGCACGCAGCAGTTCTGGGCGAGCATCTCGCACTGAATCACGCCGGGAACAACCGGGTTTCCCGGAAAATGCCCCTGCAGAAAGTACTCATCGCCCGTAATCGTGATCTTGCCGTGGGCCTCGTCGCCCACTAGCTCGGCTTCGTCGAGCAAAAGCATCGGCTCACGATGCGGCAACAGTTCTTTAAGCTCTTCTTTGTTCATGGATATCACCTATCCGATCCTCATGAGGCAGCTGCCGAACTCCACGAGGTCGCCGTCGGCCACGCAGATCTCGAGCACCTCGCCGTCTGCCTCGGCCGTCACCTCGTTGAGAACCTTCATGGCCTCGATGATGCAGAGGGTCTCGCCGGCCTTGACCTTGGAGCCCACGTGCACAAACGGTTCGTCGCCCGGCGCCGGGGCAGCATAGAAAACGCCGACCATGGGAGCGGTCACCTCGGTGCCCTTGGGCTCCGGTGCGGCGGCAGGTGTCTGCGCGGCGGGCTCCGGTGCGGCAGGCGCGACTGTGGGAGCTGCAACTGGAGCGGCCATAGCGCTCGGCATGGGCATGGGCACGGCAACCGGCTGTGCGGCGCTCGCGCGCTCGAGTTCGACCGCGGTGCCATCGGGCTCCTCAACGCGCACGCGCGTGAGGCCGCGGTCCTCCATAACATCGGCTATCTCGGCAAGTCTTTTGGAATCCATGCTCTAGCTCCTCGTATATCTACGCAGCGCGATGGCGGCGTTGTGTCCGCCAAAGCCCAGGTTGGTCGAAAGCGCCCAGGTAAGGTCGGCGCGAACTGCGCGATTGGGCGTGTAGTCAAGATCGCAGGCGGGATCGGGCGTGTGGTAGTTAATGGTCGGCGGCACCACGCCCTGCTCGAGCGCCATGGCGCAGGCCATGACCTCGATGGCGCCCGTGGCACCGATCATGTGGCCGGTCATCGACTTAGTCGACGAGACGTGCGCGGCGCGCGCCGCGTCCTCGCCGAGCGCACGCTTAATGCCCGCCGTCTCGGACGAATCGTTGAGCTTGGTAGATGTGCCATGGGCATTGATGTAGAGACCCTCGGAAGGCCTGACGTCGCCCTCGGTCACCGCCAGCGATATCGCGCGGGCAATGCCGGCAGCCTCGGGATCAGGGCTCGTGATGTGATAGGCATCATCGGTATTGCCGTAGCCCACGACCTCGGCATAAATGTGCGCACCGCGCGCCTGTGCATGCTCCATGCTCTCGAGTACGAGCACGCAGGCACCCTCGCCCATCACAAAGCCGTCGCGGTCTGCATCGAACGGACGGCAGGCCGTCGCGGGATCGGGGTTGGTGGTCAATGCGCGGCAGGACGTAAAGCCCGCAACGGCATCGGGGATAATGGCCGCCTCGGCGCCGCCCGCGAGGATCGCGTCGGCATAGCCGTGCTTGATGGCGCGGAACGCCTCGCCCACCGCATGGGCCGAGGTTGCGCACGCGGTCACCACGGGCAGGGTCGGGCCCTTTGCCTTGTGGCGGATTGCGATATTGCCCGATGCCATGTTGGGGATCATCATCGCGATCATATAGGGCGATGCGCGGCGGGGCCCACGTTCGGCAATCGTATGGACGTTGTCGACGAGCGTCGTCATGCCGCCCACGCCCGAGCCCACGTAGACGCCCAGGCGCTCGCGATCGATGGCGCCTTCGACATCAAAGCCCGCATCGTGCATGGCTTCGTCCGAAGCCGCCATCGCAAACTGAACGCAGGGGTCGAGATGCTTGGCGTCACGCTTGCCAAAGTACTCGTTGCCGTCAAAGCCCTTGACCTCGGCTGCCACCTTGACGGCAAACGCATCGGTATCGAAGTGCGTGATCGGGCCGATGCCGCACGTGCCGGCGCACATGGCCGCCCAGGTGGCAAGCGCAGTGTTGCCGAGCGGCGACACGGCACCGATACCGGTGATTGCAACTCTCTGTTCCATCATGGTCTCCTCATCCAAGCCGTTCTTCGGCCCTGGTTTCTACATCGCCATTCCGCCGTCGACGCGTACGACTTCGCCCGTAATGTAGGCAGCCGCGTCGCTCGCCAAAAAGCGCACCACGCCGGCCACTTCCTCGGGACGCGCCATGCGCCTCAGGGGAATCTGCTCCTCGCACGCCGCACGCACCTTATCCGATAGCTTTGCCGTCATATCGGTCTCGACAAACCCGGGTGCGACCGCGTTCACTCGTACGCCGCGGGGCGCAAGCTCGCACGCCACCGCCTTGGTCAGGCCGATCACGCCCGCCTTGGAGGCAGCGTAGTTGGCCTGCCCGGCATTGCCCATCAGGCCCACGACCGAGCTCATGTTGACGACGCAGCCGCCGCGCTGGCGCATAAAGGTCTTGGTGAGCGCGCGCGTCGTGTTAAACGTTCCTTTAAGATTGACATCGAGCACGCGATCGAAGGCGTCATCGCCCATGCGCATGAGCAGGCCATCGCGGGTGATGCCAGCGTTGTTGACGAGCGCCCAAATGGAGCCAAAGTCGTTGAGGACCGCTTCCACGCACGCGTTAACGGCAGCGGGGTCGGCCACGTCGCATTGATATGAGCGCGCTGTGGCGCCAGCCGCCTCGCAGGCGTCGCACGTCTCGCGCGCCGCATCGACGCTGCCGGCATAGACGACGGCGATATCGCAGCCATCCTCCGCCAGACCGATAGCGCAGGCGCGGCCGATACCCCGCGAGCCGCCCGTGACCAGTGCCACGCGACGTGAGTCGTTGCGCTCGAGCGCGCCATTGTTCAAGTTGCCCATGTCATTCCTTTCGGGTTACAGCCCTGTGGACTATGCGAGCTCGTCGGCAATAGCTGCGACCTGCTCGGCCGTCTCGCACGAATACACACGAACGTCGCTCAGCGTACGCTTGACCAGGCCGGACAGCGTTTTGCCGGGGCCGACCTCAATAAATGTGTCGATGCCTTGATCCTGCAGAGCATGCAGCGTATCGACCCAGCGTACGGCATGGCTCACCTGATTGGCCAAGACATCCGATGCCGTCTGGGGATCCGCCGGATAGGGCGCCGCTGTCATATTTGCCAAAACAGGAATGAGCAACGGGGACGGCGCGTGACCGGCCTCAATATATGCGGCAAGGCCACAGGTCGCCTCGGCCATATAGGGGCTATGAAATGCACCCGACACCGCGACCTTCATGGCGCGGCCGCCAGCCTCTTTTACTAGGACGTCGAGCTCCTGCAGCGTCTCGGGCGCTCCGGCCACAACCGTCTGCTGTGGGCTGTTGTAGTTGACTGGCCAGCAGTCCTCGCCGGCCTGTTTTGCCAGGCCCTCGACTTGCGCCGCATCGAGCTTGATGACGGCGCGCATGCCGCCCGGATGGCGCTCGGCAGCCGCGGCCATCAGCGCCGCGCGCTCGCACACGAGCTCAAAGCCCGCTCGCGTATCGAACGCCCCCGCAAAGGTGAGCGCGGCGACCTCGCCCAGCGAGAATCCCGCACAGGCGGCAGGTACCACGCCACGCTCACGCAGGGCGGCAGCCGCTGCCAGGTCGTGAACGAACACGCACGGCTGCGTGTTCTCGGTCTGCGAGAGCTCCTCCTTGGAGGCACTCCGGCATTGCTCGCTGGTCCCCGGGCGCACCTCGTCGGCAATGGCGAACACCTCGGCGGCCGCCGGCGATGTCTCGATCAAGTCGACGCCCATCGCGGGGTGCTGGGCACCCTGGCCGGCAAACAAAAACGCTACGCCACCCATGCGCACGCACCCTTCAGGACGTGCTCGGCGCCATCGACCAGGTCGTCAACGATTTCGCGTGCGCTCTGGCGCTCGTTGACCATGCCGGCAATCTGTCCACACAAAAACGAACCCTCTTCGTAGTTGCCGTCCTTGGCGGCCTTACGCAGCGCACCGGTTCCCATAGCACCGAGCTCCTCGGCACTCGCGCCGGAACCCTCGCTCTTGGCATAGGCGTTGGTGAAGGGGCTCTTGAGGGCGCGCACTGGATGTCCCGTCGAGCGACCGGTCGCACGCGTTGAAGTGTCGTTGGCCTTCAGGACCATCTCTTTGTACTGCTCCGAGACGGTGCACTCGTCTGCGACCAGAAAGCGCGTACCCACTTGGACGCCGGCGGCACCGAGCATAAAGGCGGCCGCCACGCCGCGGCCGTCGGCAATACCGCCGGCGGCCACGACGGGAATGTCAACCGCATCGACGACCTGCGGCACCAGTGCCATCGTCGAGGTCTCGCCAATATGGCCGCCCGATTCGGTACCCTCGGCAACAACCGCCGTGGCTCCACGACGTGCCGCGAGGCGCGCCAGCGCCACCGAGGCAACGACCGGGATGACCTTGATGCCCGCCTCGTTCCACGCCTTCATGTACTTGGCGGGATTGCCGGCGCCCGTCACGACGACCGGCACTCGCTCGTCAATCACGACCTGTGCAACCTCGTCGGCAAACGGGCTCATGAGCATGACGTTCACGCCAAAGGGCTTATCCGTCCTGGCGCGCAGCTCATGAATCTGGTCGCGAAGCCAGTTGGCGTCGGCGTTCATGGCCGCGATGATGCCTAAGCCACCCGCCTCGGACACTGCGGACGCCAGCGAGGCATCGGCAATCCAGGCCATACCGCCCTGGAACACGGGCTTTTCGATGCCGAGCAGATCGCAGAGAGGAGTCTTGAGCATCTCTACTTCTCCAATGCCGCCTCGACCGTATCGGCGAACTCGCCGACCGTCTTGGGGTTCTCCTCGGTATCGAGCTGGATGCCAAACTCGTCCTCGACGGCAACGAGGATCTCGACGGTGCCCAGGCTGTCGAGACCAATCTCCTCGAGCGTGGACTCGGGCTTCATCTCGACATCGTCAAGACCGGCGGTCTCGCGGATAACGTCGCAAACGCGCTCGAAGGTCTTCTGATCTGCCATGGTAGTTCTCCTTTGGTTGTGCCCTAGGGCGTTTTTATTTCCTATGTGCGACTACTTCCAACGAAGCAGATAGCCACCTATATCCAGACCGGCGCCAAATCCAACCAAGGCGATGGTGTCGCCCGTGTGAAGTGCACCGGCGTTTGCCAGCCGGTCGAGGGCAAGCGGAATGCATGCGCTCGAAATGTTGCCGGTCTCGCGCAACGTGCGAACCACGCGCTCGTCCGGCACGCCCAGGCGCTTGACCGCCTGGCTCAGGATTCGTTCGTTAGCCTGATGGAATACAAAATGATCGATGTCTTCGACCAAAATGCCCGCATCGATCGCAAGCTTATGGACCGTGTCGCAGATGGCGTTGACGCCGAACTTGAACACGCGGCGGCCATTCATGGACAGCACGCTCGCGCTATCTGCGGAAGCCTTAAACGGCGAGGTACCGACCAGACCGGGAACGCGCAACGTCTCGACGTCGGGCGCCGTCGAAAGCTCAACGGCAAGGGGACTGTCTCCCCCAGCCTCAATCACTGCGGCGCCTGCCCCATCGCCAAAGAGCACGCAGGTGGCACGGTCGGTCCAGTCGAGCGCGCGCGTCATCTGCTCGGCAGCAACGACAAGCACGCGCTCGGCGCGACCGCGGGCGATATAGCCCTCGGCGACATCGAGCGCAAATACGAAGCCGGCACAAGCCGCCGAGACATCGAAGGCAGGGCACGTCGCGCCTAGTCGCTCAGCAACGGCGCACGCTTCGGCAGGAACGAGGTGATCGCCCGTCGTCGTCGAACAGACGATAAGATCCAGCTGTCTCGCGTCGATTCCGGATACCTGAAGCGCCCGCTCGCTCGCCGCTACGGCAAGGTCGTCGAGTGACTCAGTGGTGCAGACGTGGCGGCTCTTGATACCGGTGCGGGTAAAAATCCACTCATCCGAGGTATCGAGGAACTCGGACAGCTCGTCATTGGAAACGCTGCGCGCAGGAAGCGCCGAGCCTGTTCCAAGAATCGTGAAACCCATCACTAACCTCCTTTGAGTTGTTGACGTGTTTACATCGACCAAGAGAGGATAGCGCATTTCAGTCGTTGTTGACGTGTTAACATTAAATTGTCCAAATGCGACAAAGGCTTCACATTGTGTCTGTCTCTCGACACCATTGCGTTATTCACTTATTCATTAAGGAGGTAGCAGCCGCTATGGATGCCCAATTAACGATAGTCGACGTAACCGGATCGACCAACGATGACCTGCTCGAAGCAGGAAAACAAGGAGCGCCGCACGGCACAGGACTTGCCGCCCGGGCTCAGACAGCAGGACGCGGCCGGCGCGGCCACAAGTGGGATTCAACCGCCGGCAACTTATTGCTTTCGATTGTCCTGCGTCCATGCGTTAATCCTGCAAAGTACTCTGGTCTTGCCGCCGTCAGCGGCCTAGCGGTGCTCAAGGCGCTCGAGGCGCAAGGTCTTGCTAACGAGATTGGCCTCAAATGGCCCAACGACCTCGTCGCGCGAGGACGCAAGCTCGGCGGCATTCTGGTCGAGGCCGCACGCGATAACGAAGGCAAACCTTTCGCCGTCTGCGGCATTGGCGTCAATGTGAACTATGTGCCTTCGGAGGTTCCCGATGGCGGCCTGCCGGCAATCGGTCTCTCGGACCTCAACGAGAATGTTCCCGCCATCGATGTGCTACTCAAGGAGGTCTATCACGCGGTTGTGAACGCTGTAGACACATGGGCAGAGCGTCTCAACGCCATGGAAGAAGACGCCGGACCGCTCGCGCCCGTCCACGGCGAATATATCGGTCATCTCAATTGGATTGGGGATCACGTTTTCGCCCGTTCCCCCGCTGGGGACGAGCTGGCGCGTGGCATCTTTCAAACGGTCGATGACTTTGGTCGCGCGTGCATCGAGACAGAAGACGACTTGCGATCCTTCCATTTTGAGGAGGCATCGCTGCGCCCCATGGGTAAATAAGACGCCATAGCCACCCATTCGGCCGCATTATCCGGACCCCCAAGGTCACCATTCAAAACAAAAGAGCCCCGCTACCGTAATGGCAGCGGGGCTCTTTAAGCTAAGAGCGATATCGCTTAGAGCTTGATGTCGATGTCGACGCCAGCGGGAAGGTCGAGACGCATGAGCGAATCAACGGTGCCCGAGGTGGGGTCGAGGATGTCGATGAGGCGCTTGTGGGTGCGCATCTCGAACTGCTCACGGGAGTCCTTGTTCACGTGCGGCGAGCGGATAACCGTGTACAGGTTACGCTCGGTGGGCAGGGGGACAGGACCGGAAACGCGAGCACCGGTCTTCTGAGCGGTCTCGACGATGAGCTTCGCGGACTGATCGACGACCTCGTGATCATAGCCCTTGAGGCGAATGCGGATCTTCTGGGTAGCCAACTTAAACCTCCAAAGAGTGCGAGAGATGTTCTCGCGGATTACGTAACAGGGAGCTCGAACTTAGGCGTTCTTGCTCATGACCTCGTCCACGATGGACTTGGGCGCGGGCTCATAAGAGTCGAACTGCATCGTGTAGGATGCACGGCCCTGGGTCTGGGAGCGAAGGTCGGTAGCGTAACCGAACATCTCGCCCAGCGGCACCTTGGCACGGATGAGCTTGCTGTTCTTGCGATCCTCCATGCCCTCGATCTTGCCGCGGCGACCGGAGAGGTTGCCCATAACGTCGCCCATGTACTGCTCGGGGGTCTCGACCTCGACAGCCATGATCGGCTCGAGCAGCTGCGGATCGGACTTCTTGAGGGCGTCCTTGATAGCCATGGAACCGGCGATCTTGAAGGCGGCCTCGGAGGAGTCGACCTCGTGGTAAGAACCGTCGAACAGGGTGACCTTGACGTCGAGGACCGGGAAGCCGGCGATAACACCGGTGTTCAGGGCCTCCTGGATGCCCTTGTCGATGGACGGGATGTACTCCTTGGGCACGACGCCGCCGACGATAGCGTTGACGAACTCGTAGCCGAAGCCCTCCTCCATCTTCTCGAGCTTGATGACGGCGTGGCCGTACTGACCGCGACCGCCGGACTGACGGACGAACTTGCCCTCAGCCTTCTCGACGTCGTGACCAGCGGTCTCGCGGTAGGCAACCTGGGGCTTACCAACGTTAGCGTCAACCTTGAACTCGCGGAGCAGACGGTCGACGATGATCTCGAGGTGCAGCTCGCCCATGCCGGCGATGATGGTCTGGCCGGTCTCGTGGTTGGTGGACACCTGGAAGGTCGGGTCCTCCTCGGCGAGCTTGGTCAGAGCCAGGGACATCTTGTCCTGCTCGGCCTTGGTCTTGGGCTCGATGGCAACGTCGATAACGGGCTTAGCGAACTCGATCTTCTCGAGGACGATCTCCTTGCCCTCGGCGCACAGGGTGTCGCCGGTGGTGGAGTTCTTGAAGCCGACGCAAGCGACGATGTCGCCGGCGGCAGCGTCGTCACGGTCGATACGCTCGGCGGCGTTCATCTCGAGGATGCGGCCGAGGCGCTCGCGCTGACCGTTGGAAGCGTTGACAACGTAGGAGCCGGACTCGGCGCGGCCGGAGTAAACGCGGACGTAGGTGAGCTTACCGACGAACGGGTCGGTCATGATCTTGAAGACCAGGCCGGAGAAGGGCTCGTCGAAGGAAGGATGACGCTGGATCTCCTCGCCGGTGTCCGGATCGGTACCGGTGACGGCCTCAACGTCGAGCGGGCTGGGCAGGTAGTCGACGACAGCGTCGAGCAGCTCCTGAACGCCCTTGTTCTTGTAGGCGGAGCCCACGAAGACGAGGTTGAGCTCGTTGGCCAGAACGCCCTTGCGCAGAGCGGCCTTAAGCTCCTCGACGGTGAAGTCCTCCTCCATGAGGATCTTCTCCATGAGCCCGTCGTCAAAGCTGGCAGCAGCGTCAAGGAGCTCCTCGCGCTTGGTGGCAGCGATGTCGGCGAACTCAGCCGGGATCTCGTCCATCGGCTCGGGGTAGGTCATACCCTTCTCGTCGGCCTTGAAGTCCCATGCAGTCATGGTGACCAGGTCGATGACGCCCCAGAAGTTGTCCTCGGCGCCCATCGGGACCTGAGCGGCCACGGCGTTAGCGTCGAGACGATCCTTCATGGTCTCGATAGCGTTGAAGAAGTCAGCGCCCACGCGGTCATACTTATTGATGAAGGCGATGCGGGGGACGTTGAAGGTAGAAGCCTGACGCCAAACGGTCTCAGACTGGGGCTGAACGCCGGCAACGGCGTCGAAGACGGCGACAGCGCCATCGAGGACGCGCAGGCAGCGCTCGACCTCGGCGGTGAAGTCAACGTGGCCCGGGGTGTCGATGATCTGGATGCGGTAGTCCTTACCGTCCTTGTTCCAGAAGCACGTGGTAGCAGCGGAGGTAATGGTTACGCCGCGCTCCTGCTCCTGAACCATCCAGTCCATGGTGGCAGCGCCCTCATGGACCTCACCGATCTTGTGGGTCTTACCGGTGTAGTAAAGAATACGCTCGGTCGTGGTGGTCTTACCGGCATCGATGTGGGCCATGATGCCGATGTTACGGGTATCGGAAAGCTTGTACTTAGGCTTAGCCATGTTAGTTCCTTACCTTAACTTACCAACGATAGTGAGAGAACGCGCGGTTGGCCTCGGCCATCTTGAAGACGTCCTCACGCTTCTTGACGGAAGCGCCCAGGCCGTTGGAAGCGTCGAGAATCTCGTTGGCGAGACGCTCGGCCATGGTCTTCTCCTTGCGAGCGCGGGAGAAGTTGACGATCCAGCGGATACCCAGAGCGGTGGAACGACGGGAGTTGACCTCCATCGGGACCTGATAGGTAGCGCCACCGACACGCTTGGGCTTAACCTCGAGCGTGGGCTTGACGTTGTCCATAGCCTTCTTGAAGGTAGCGAGAGCGTCGCCACCCTCGGACTTCTCGGCAACGATCTCGAAAGCGGTGTAAACGATGCGCTCAGCGGTGGCCTTCTTGCCGTCAAGAAGGACCTTGTTGATGAGCTGAGTCACCAGGCGGTTGTTGTAAACGGCGTCAGGCTGAACCTCACGACGATTAGCTGCTGCACGACGCGGCATGTGAAATCTCCTTAAGTGTCTACCGTGCGGCGCTTAGGCGGCACACGGCGAAAGTATCAAAACGTTATCTGGCTTATTTAGCCTTGGGGCGCTTAGCACCGTACTTGGAACGGGCCTGCATACGGTTCTGGACCGGAGCAGCGTCGTAGGCGCCACGGATGACGTGATAACGGACACCAGGGAGGTCACGGACACGACCGCCGCGGACGAGCACGATGGAGTGCTCCTGCAGGTTGTGGCCCTCACCCGGGATGTAAGCAGTAACTTCGATGCCGTTGACAAGGCGAACACGGGCAACCTTACGAAGAGCCGAGTTCGGCTTCTTGGGGCTCGTGGTGAAGACGCGGGTGCACACGCCGCGCTTCTGGGAGTTGTGCTGCAGAGCAGCGTTCTTGGACTTCTTGGGCACGGAACGACGGCCCTGGCGAACCAGCTGGTTAATAGTAGGCAAAGCGTACTCCTTCTCGAATGATTCCAGCTTTCTGTAAAGTGCAACGGCTTGAATCGAGGGGTCAGCATCCCCCTACGAAACACGCAGTTCGATAGGATACGTGGCGTTAGCTGTGCCGTCAACAGACCACGCCGCCGGGCGTATCCCAAAATTGGCATATTTCCGCAAACCCTACACAAAAGGAATCCCCTTCTGCGCGCATGGGCGGATCCCCGGTCCGGGCGGCCCGCTGTTTAAGTTTGCTGCTCTACAGTCCTGCGCAAGACGGAAAGCACATTAAGTGCTTTC
>CALDBJ010000154.1 GCA_937937835.1 uncultured Collinsella sp. | reverse complement strand
GACGCCTACGGTGATGCCGATATCGGCCACGTTAAAGACAGGAAAGTCGATGAATGTGGTGGCAATAAAAACGGTCACAAAGCCAAAAGACAGACGGTCGATTGCGTTGCCAATGGCGCCGCCCGCGACCATAGCCATGCCCACCACCTCCAAACGAGCAAGCTGGGGCGCGCGAAGCAAGTACACGGCAATGGCGACAATGACCGCAAGCGCCAGCAAAGCAAACGCAACGCCATGCCCCTCGCCCATGCTAAAGGCAGCACCGATATTGCGGACAAACAGGAAGTCGATCACACCGGGGATAACAGTCACATGCAAAGCGTCGCCCACGGCACGAACCGCAAGCTTGGTCAGCTGATCAAAAAGCAGCACAACCAGCACCACCCCACCAGCAACACCTAACCGCCAGCGCAAAGGCGGCGTCATATCCCCAGCACGACCCAAAGAAATCCCCTACCCTCAAGATCATCGAATTACGTTTAATACAAAGAACTATCTTATATTGCCATACGCAGAACGCACGACATATCCACCAACGCAAGCGAAATAACCAGCTAAAAACGAAAGCGACATTCCGAATAACGGAATGTCGCTTAATAGCTTTCGACTAAAAACGCAAGTCGAAAGAAAGCCTCTAGCTCCAGCAATGGAAACGCCGCGTTATCGTCACCAACAGCGAAAACGTCCCTAAGCGAGCAAGGTGACGTGAAAGAGGAGGGAAGCGTACTTTGGTACGCGACCGACGATTGAACGTCAGATTGCCGCTTAGGGGCGTTTGCAGCGTCGGCCGGTTACCGCGTTCAAAGAAACCCGTAACCTACAAAGCATCGGCGCAGCGCTTGCAAATATGAGCGTGACCGTTGTACTCGCCGACGGTGGTGCGGTAATTCCAGCAACGGTCGCAGCACTCGCCCTCGGCAGCCTCGATGGCAACGGAGAGCTCCTCGCCCTGGGTCAGCTCAACATCGGAAACGATGTAGAACTCGGCCAGGTCGACCGCCTTGTCGCCGGTCAGCAGCGCGTACATCTCGGCGGGAACGACCGCCTTGACGCGGACCTGCTGACTCTTGGTGAAGGTGCCAGCGGAGCGGGCATCCTCAAGGGCCTTGGTCACGGCGCTACGGAGCTCGAGTGAAGCCTCGAGCACGCCCTCAAACTCATTGGCCTCGTCGAACGTGATGGGCGACTTGTACCAATCGAGCAGCGCGGCGTACTTCTGGTGATCGACGCAGCCGGCGGGCGCATAGGCCATGGCCTCATCGACCGTGTAGGACAGGATCGGCTGCAGGTCGCGCATGAGCATCGAGAAGAGCTCGGCCAGCACGGTCTGGGCGCTGCGGCGCTCGAGCGAGCCGGGCTTGTCGCAGTACAGACGGTCCTTCAGGGCGTCGAGATAAACGTTGGAAAGCTCGGTAACCACAAAGTCGTAGAGCGCACGGTAGGCGCGCGGGAACTCATAGCTGGCGTAGGCGTCGTCGACCTCGGCCTGGACCTGGGTCAGACGGGCAACCATAAGCTTGTCGAGCGGCAGCAAGTCGGCAAAGGCGACGCCGTCGGTCTCGGGCTCAAACTGACCCTCGAGCTCGGAGAGCAGGAAGCGCAGCGTGTTGCGGAAACGACGGTAGGCATCGGACGTACGAGCGAGAATCTCGTGGTCGATGGACACGTCGGAGCTGGTATCGACGGAGGCAACCCACAGGCGGATGATGTCGGCGCCCATCTCGTCGCAGACCTTGTTGGGGTCGATGACGTTGCCGAGCGACTTGGACATCTTGCGGCCCTGGCCATCGAGCGTGAAGCCCTGAGAGACGACCGCCTTGTACGGAGCATGGCCGTTGGCACCCACCGAGGTAAGCAGCGAGCTCTGGAACCAACCGCGGTGCTGGTCGGAGCCCTCGAGGTACACATCCGCCGGATACTCCAGCTCGGGACGGTACTCGCAGACGGCCTTCCAGGAGACGCCGGAATCCCACCACACGTCGAGGATGTCCTTATCGGCCTTGAGGTGATGGCCGCCGCACTTGGGGCAGACGCAGGCCTCGCCCAGGTAGCTCTCGGGAGCGTCGGTGAACCAGGCGTCGGAGCCCTTCTCGTGGAAGAGCTTGATGACGGCGTCGAGCGTGGCGTCGTTCATGACCTTCTCGCCGCAGTCGGCGCAGGTGTAGCTGGGGATAGGCACGCCCCAGTTGCGCTGACGGCTGATGCACCAGTCGGGACGCTGCTCGACCATGGCGCCGATGCGGTTGGCGGCGTGAGCCGGATACCACTTGACGTTCTCGCGAACCTCCTTGCCAGCCTGCTCACGCAAACCGGTCTTGTCCATAGAGACAAACCACTGGTCGGTAGCACGGAAGAGCACCGGGTGCTTGCAGCGCCAGCAGTGCGGATAGCTGTGCGTGATCTTCTTCTCGAGGACCAGGGTGCCGCGCTCGCGCAGGAACTCGATGATGTGCGGGTTGGCCTCATCGGTATCCATACCGCTGAAGGGGCCACCGGTGCCAAACTCCTCGCCGGTGTAGAACTTGCCGTCGTCATCGACCGGCATGCAGATGTCGGTGATGCCCTCCTTGAGGCAGGCAAAGTAGTCGTCGACGCCGTGGCCGGGCGAGTTGTGGACGATACCGGTACCGTCATCGACACCGACGTAATCGGCCAGCAGCGCCACGCCCTCGACACCGTCGAAGATCGGCTGCTTGTAGTGGATGTGGTGGAAGGTCTCGGCGGGAACCACGTAGGGCTTGCCGTCGACCATAACCGGAGTGTACTCCCAGCCAAACTCTTCACAGCACTTGGGAGCCAGGTCCTCGAGCATGACCTCGGCACGACCATCGTGCTCAACGGCAACGTAGGCGGCGCCGGGCTTGAGGGAAACGGCCTGGTCGGAGGGGATGGTCCACGGCGTGGTCGTCCAGATGATAAAGTCAACCGGGCCGTCGAAGTTCTCGAGGCCGGCGGGCTTGGAAGTCATCTCGAAGCGCACGAAAATGGACGGGCTCGTCTCGTCGGAGTACTCGATCTCGGCCTCGGCCAGCGCGGTGTGGCAGTGCTTGCACCAGTGAACCGGCTTGTGACCGCGATAGATCATGCCCTTATCGAACATGGCCTTGAAGACCTCGATGTCGGCGGCGTCGTGCTGGTGATAGAGCGTCAGATACGGGTTGTCCCAGTCGCCAAGCACGCCCAGGCGACGGAAGCCGGCCTTCTGCAGCTCGATGTTCTCGACAGCGAACTTGTTGCAAAGCTCGCGGATCTTAGCCGTGGAGGTCTGGTTGAACTTCTCGGTGCCGAGCTTCTCCTCGACCTTATGCTCGATCGGCTGGCCATGGCAGTCCCAACCGGGGACATAGGGAACCTCATAGCCCTGCATCATCCAGTAGCGGTTGATCATGTCCTTGGAGATCTTGTTCATGGCATGACCGATGTGGATCGGGCCGTTGGCGTACGGAGGACCGTCGTGCAGCACGAACTTCTTGTGACCCTCGTTCTTCTTCAGAACCTGCTCGTAGACCTTGTTGTCCTGCCAGTCCTTGAGTCGCTTGGGCTCGGACTTGGAAAGACCGGCACGCATGGGAAAACCGGTCTTGGGCAGATTCATCGTCTGCTTGTACTCGTTTGCCACGGTACCCCTTTCATGTCGTGGGCGCGCACGCCCGTTGGGCACCAAAAAAAGCGCCCGTCCCTGCAAGCTGGGACGAAGCGCCACAAAACGGGCTGCACGCCCGCAAAAGCTCTTCGCTTAACCACCCAGCTTAGATGCCCTCGCCCGCGTATTCGCGCGCTCGCATCCGTTACTCGGCTGGCCTATATCGACGACCATCTCGGCGATGTCTACTAAGACGAACCTCGCGGCACGTCCGTTGGGACCGCAGCTCCGGGGTGATTTTCATCGGTCGCATGCACGGGTTCTCAGCGCTCCCCGCTCTCTGTAGCATGCGGACGGCCGACTACTCGTCCCCATCAACGCTTATGCGGAGTATGCTAGCACGTTCCGCGCCGGCGAAAAACCCTCAACACTGGTTTTATACGTTCGAAATTTCTCGCGGCTATGGACCTTCTCTTGGAGCAAAATACCTGAAAGCACTTTATCGAACGAAAGAAGGTTGCTATGCGCACGATTGGAATGAGCGACTACACCGTTGGCGAGGATTGTTTTACCGAGTTGCCCGCCGCACTGGCAGAGTACGGAGCGACCAAGGTCGCCATCATCGGCGGCAAGCGAGCCCTGGCTGCGGCGCTGCCGGGCATCAAGGCTGCGCTGGCAGGCACCGACGTCGAGATTCTGGAGACGCGCGTCTACGGCACCAACAGCACGCGCGCCAATATCGCCAAGGTCGTGAACTCCCCCGCTTGCCAGCAGGCAGACGTGCTTATCGCCTGTGGCGGCGGCAAGGCACTCGACACCGTGAAGACCGCAGCCATCGAGCTCAAGAAGATCGTCTTCACCGTCCCGACGATCTGTTCCAACTGCTCGGCCGCGACCGCCATTGCCGTCGTGTACAACGACGACGGCTCGCTCGAGGGATATTCGTACCCCAACCGACCTGCGCATATCTTCATCAACCCCAAGATTATCGCCGAAGCTCCGGCGGAGTACTTCTGGGCCGGCGTGGGCGATGCCCTGTCCAAGCAGCCCGAGGTCGAATACGCCACGAGCGCCGGTAATTTGGAGCATACCGCCGGTCTTGGCCTGGCACTCGCCCACACCTGCTCCGAGCCGCTGTTTACTTATGGCGTCCAGGGTCTTGAGGACGTGCGCCGGAATCTGTCGAGCGAGGCCGTCAAACAGATCGCGCTCGACATCGTGGTCAACACGGGCTATGTCTCGAACCTGACCAACCAAAACGATTACTACTACAACTCGAGCGTGGCGCACGCGTTCTACAATGCGACGTGCAGCATTCCGCGCGAGGGAACCTATCTGCACGGTGAGGTCGTGAGCCTGGGCGTGCTCGTGCTGTTTACCTATACGGGCGATACCGAGAGCCTTGAACGCTACGCCGCCTTTAACAAGCAGATGGGCCTGCCCGTAACGCTTGAGCAGGTCGGACTTTCCGAGGCCGACATCCCTGCCCTGTGCGAATACGCACACGCCACCAACGAGTGGAAGCAAGGCAACCCGGAGCCCTTCACCGACGAAAAGTTCGCCGCCGCCATCAAGGCCGCCAACGCCTACGGCCACACGCTCTAGGCCTAGCCCAAAACCACCACAAGGGAGCAGTGCCCTTGTGGTGGTTTTTTATTGCTCCAGCATGCTGGGGTCGAACTCGCTAGCTGGCATAACGCGATAGCCGTGACGCAGCAGCAGGTCGACGAAAACACCGTTGCCCGCGGTGAGCGTACCGCTAAAGGTGCCGTCGTAGATGTGACCCACACCGCACGAGGGGCTGCGGTCCTGAAGGATGCACGCGACTATCTCTTCCGGTCCGCCTGCCTGCTCGCACATATCGAGCGCACGTTGGGCACCCAGGCGAAATTCGCGATCAACCGAGATGCCCTCGCAGGTACGGACCTCGCCGTTCACAATCTCGGACGGCTTGCGCGGCGTGGGCAGGCCCCCAAAGACCTCAGGGCACACGAGGAGGACCTCGGTCCCCGTGCGCTCGCAAGCCTCGACCAACGCGCGGTGGTAGTTATCGAGCCCGTTATACTTGCAGCTCTCGCCCATCAAGCAGGCGCTCACCACGATCTTCATTTCCATCCCCCTCAAGCAAAACGCCCCATTTGAGAAAGCTGCTCAAATGGGGCGTCGGCGTTTACTGGTTCGACCGCGGCGTTACTGTTGCTTGGGCATCAGCGGATTCTCGCGCGTGAGGAGGTTCATGAACTCCTCGCCCGTGATCGTCTCCTTCTTGTACAGATAACGAGCCAGCTCATGGAGCTTGAACTTGTTCTCCTTGAGGATCTGCAGAGCGCGATCGTGCGCGTCCTCGATCAACTTAGCGACAATCGCGTCCACACGCTCAGCCGTACCGGGGGCGCAGGTGAGCGAAGTGTCCTGATTGAGATACGCGTTCTGCACGGTACCGAGCGCCATCATGCCAAACTCGTCGGACATACCAAAGCGTGTCACCATGTTGCGGGCGAGTTTGGTGGCCTGCTCGATATCGTTGGCGGCGCCAGTCGTCATCTCACCAAAGATGAGCTCCTCGGCTGCACGGCCACCGCAGTAGACGGCGAGCTTGTCCAGGACCTCCTGGCGTGTGGTCAGGAAGCGCTCATCCTCCTCGACCTGCATGGTGTAGCCCAGAGCACCGCTCGTGCGTGGCACGATGGTGATCTTAGTGACCGGCGCAGAGCCCTTCTGGCGAGCGGCAACAATGGCATGGCCGATCTCGTGGTAGGAAACGACCTGCTTCTCGTGGTCGGAAAGCACCGTGGACTTACGCTGTTGGCCGGCAATGACGACCTCCACCGACTCCTCGAAGTCGTCCTGGGTTGCACGCTTGCGACCCTCGCGGACGGCGCGCAGGGCGCCCTCGTTGATGATATTGGCCAAATCGGCGCCCGAGGCACCAGGCGTGGCGCGGGCAATCGCGGTCAGATCGATCGGCGGCTGCGTCTTCACGCTCTTGGCATGCAACTCAAGAATGTTCTTACGGCCGGTCAGATCGGGCAACTCGACGGGGATGCGGCGGTCAAAACGACCGGGGCGCAGCAGGGCCGGATCGAGGCTGTCGGGACGGTTGGTGGCAGCGAGGACAACGATACCCTTGTGGTTATCGAAGCCATCCATCTCGGTCAGCAACTGATTGAGCGTCTGCTCGCGCTCGTCGTTGCCGCTAAAGCCGCCGCCATCGCGCTTTTTGCCGATGGTATCGATCTCATCGATAAAAACGATGCACGGGGCCTTTTCCTTGGCCTGCTTAAACAGGTCACGAACCTTAGCAGCGCCGCGACCAACAAACATCTCAACGAACTCAGAGCCCGAAATGCTAAAGAACGGAACACCGGCCTCGCCGGCAACAGCCTTGGCAAGCAGGGTCTTACCGGTACCCGGAGGGCCAACAAGGAGAGCACCGCGCGGCAGCTTGGCGCCGATCTCCTCGTAGCGCTGCGGCTTCTCCAGAAAGTCGACGACCTCCTTGAGAGATTCCTTGGCCTCTTCCTGGCCGGCGACGTCCTTAAAGGTCACGCCCACGTCCTTGGAGGCGATCACGCGCGCGCCGGACTTACCCAGTCCGCCGCCGCCAAAACCGCCGCCGCCAAAGTTCATCGACGGGCCGTCATCGCCCATAGCCTTCTTCATGCGGCGGTTGAGCCACCAACCGATGAGGAAGAAAATCGCCATGGGAAGAATGAGTGTGAGCAGGTAGTAGGTCATCAAACCCGAGTTCTTATCGGGAACGACCGACTCCAGCGAAGCGCCAGACTCAAGCACGCGATCGGTAAAGCCCGCATCGTTCGGCACACCGGTCGTCTTATAGGCGATGTTCTCGTCCTCGCCCTTCTTGGTGTAATAAATCGAGTAATCGTCCGTGTTGTACTCGACCTTGTCGACACTCTTCTTATCGAGGGCTTTGACAAACGTCGAGTAATCGGTCTTCGTAATCTGCTGCGTGTGACCGATGTTGGGGAACAGAACGGTCGAGAGCACGAGGTAGACGACGAAGGCGATGAGCACGTAGAGGATCATATTCCGTCTACGCTTGTTGTCATCCATCTCCATCTGCTTGAACTCCATCTACTGGGGTTGATAATGGTTTCTAGAATACCCAACCCGAGCGACGATAAACCGACGCCGGGCACGAAAGGACAGAGATGGCATCACTGTAAGTCGGCAAGGTTCAAATCTATACAGGCGACGGCAAGGGCAAGACGACGGCTGCGCTGGGGCTCGCGCTGCGCGCGACGGGCTACGGGCTCGACGTTCTTAGGCTGCAGTTTGCCAAGAAACTGCACTGCGCCGAACACGATGCCGCGCCGCGCCTGGGGCTGCGCATCGTACAAGCTGACCGCGACACGCCCGAGGCTTGCGCCGCACAGATCATGGAGCTCGCATGCGAGCAGATATCACAGGTCGACGTTCTGATTTTGGACGAACTCGGCGAGGCCATGCGCCGCGGCTTCGTGACACGCGAGGATGTCGAAGCGCTGATCGCGATAAAGCCCGCCACCACGGAACTCGTGCTCACCGGCCGGGGCTTGCTGCCCCTCGCGAACCTCGCCGACCTTGTCACCGAAATGCGCCCCATCAAACACTACTTCGACGAAGGACTCCTAGCCCGCCAAGGCATCGAATACTAGCCATTGGGGACGTCCCGAATGGCTAGGCGGTGGCGCGGCCGAGCCAGTTGCCGCTGTGGTGGTAGATGGTGAACATGGTTGCGGTGATGAGCCAGGTTACGGGGTAAACCAGCAGTAGATGCTCGAGCGACGGATCGAAGGGCATGATCGCAAACACCCAGATCACCCTCAAGACAACGGTGCCAAAGATGGTGAGCATCATAGGCTGCAAACTCACGCCGGCGCCGCGGATGGAACCCGAGGCGTTCTCGATAATCGAGAAAATCGCATAGAACGGCGCAATGAAATGGAGGATAGTCGTGGTGTACGCCGAAATCGAAGCATCGTCGACAAACAAACGCGACAGCGGGCCCGAGAACACCAACAGCACGGCAGACAGGCCACCAATGAGCATAAACGACAGCACGAGCGACGTATGGTAGCCCTTGCGCATGCGCTCGTAGTTGCGCGCGCCAAAGTTCTGCGCCGAGAACGTAGTGATCGATACGCCGAGTGCCTCGGTCACCATCCAGATAATGCCATCCAGGCGCCCAGATAGACCCCAAGCAGTCGTGACATCGGCGCCAAACGAATTAACCGACACCTGGATCAGCACGTTCGAGATCGAATAGGCAGCCGATTGAAAACCGAGTGGCAGACCACACGAGATCATACTCTTGCAAATACCGCGATCGATACCGAGCTTAGACAGCGAAAGACGCCATGCACCCGGAGCGCGCATCATGCGCAACACGATCATCGTTGCATTGGAGCAAATGGTCAGCGCCACCGCGATGCCGCAGCCCAGCGCCTCCATATGCAACACAGCGACAAAAATGATATCCAGCACCACGTTAACCAGGCAGCCAGAGGCAATGATCACGGCGGGGCCGCGCGTGTCGCCCACGGCACGCAGCAGTGCGGTTCCCATATTAAGCAGCAGTGCCGCAACCATCGCGGCAAAATAACAGCGAGCATAGGCCACGCCCTCGGCCAATAGTTCATGCGGCGTGTTCATAAGCACCAGCATGGGCTCAACGAACACTATGCCAAGAATCGAGAAAGCGATACCGCCCACCAGCGCGAGCGTCATGGCTGTATGGACCGAACGACTCAGTCGCTCATCATCGTGCTGACCAAAATACTGACCGGTAATGACCGCGCAGCCGGCGCCGACGCCAACGCAAAAGCCAATGCAGAGCTCGGTGAGCACCATCGTAGCTGGAATGCCACCTCGCGCGAGCTTGCCGCCAAACTGACCGACGATATAGGTACCGAGAAGCGTGTAGGCCTGCTGAAAAAACGAACTCAAAAAGATGGGAACGCACAGCGAAAGCAGCTGCTGCCAAATAACACCCTGCGTTACATCGATAGCCGTAGATTTCTTAGCCACACGCCCTCCCCAAAAGCGTACGTCAACCGACAAAACAGTAATTAAAGACCTAAGCTAATAGCAGCTTAGCACCGACCGACGTCGACCGAAACACCCCGAGTCAGAGCCCGGTGCAAACTATCTGCCTAGTGATACAGCCCCGGCTGGTAGTGATACTCGTTGCTCACGTGCGGGCACAGCTGCCAAAAGGCGACGGCACTCGCCGCGGCCACGTTGAGCGAATCGACCCCGTGCGCCATCGGAATGCGCACGGCTCGGTCGCAGCCCGCGATAGTCTTGGCGCCCAGGCCGGCACCCTCGGTGCCCATAAAGATCGCCAGGCGATCAACCTCCTGCAGCGCAGGATCGTCCAGCGAAACGGAGTCGTCCGTCAGCGCCATCGCAGCGCACGAAAAACCGGCTTCGTGCAGTGCCGCCAGGCCATCGTGCGGCCACACACGAGCCTCGCTGCCAATACGCGTCCACGGCACCTGAAACACCGTGCCCATGCTCACGCGGGCCGAGCGACGGTACAGCGGGTCGCAGCACGTCGGACTGACCAAAATACCGTCGACATTGAGCGCGGCGGCCGAGCGGAAAATCGCACCCACGTTCGTGTGGTCGACAATACCCTCGAGCACGCACACGCGCACCGGGCGCTCCCCCGCCGCCTCGACGACGCCACCCAAGAACTCATCAACCGGAATCTGCCGCGGGCGACGAAACGCCGCGAGCGCACCGCGCGTCACGTTAAAGCCCGTCAGCTGCTCCATGAGTTCCATGGAAGCCACGAACACAGGAACCGGACCTGCGCCCTCGCGCACAACCAGACGCTCAAACAGCGGCATCATCTGGTCGAGCCAGCGTTCGCCCAAAAGAAAGCTCACCGGCTCGTATCCGGCACGCACCGCGCGCTCAATAACCTTGGCACTCTCGGCGATAAAGATGCCCTTTTGCGGCTCTAGCACGCAGCGCAGCTCGCGCTCGGTCAGTCGCACGTAGGCATCGAGCCGCTCGTCCTCGAGCGAATCAATTCGCAGAACCTCAACGGCATCAGTCATAGCAGCCTGCCCGCACCCTTCTTTACAGCACATCTATACCAAACGAGGCGACGCTAAGCGCCGCCCCATACATTCAATCAACCCGATGATACCGTTCACACCAGGCGATTTACGCATCAACGCGACGATACGTCACGAACTCATAATCGAGGCCTTCGTCACCCTCGCCCGCGGAAATCGTGGCAACCCCTTCGCGCCGCACAACTTCCCACGCGGGGTCGGCGTCCAAATTGGGAAAATATGTGTCCACGGGATGGACGCAGTGGTCGTGCGTGACCTCGGCCTCGGCACAATACGGCAAAAACTGCCGATAGACATCGCCGCCGCCGATCACCCACGCAACGGGCTCATCGGCAACCGCGGCGAGCGCCTCGTCGATGCTATGCACCACGTCGACGCCTTCGACAGCAAAATCCTCGTCGCGGGTAAGCACGATATTGCGACGGTTCTTGAGTGGACGCCCACCGGGAAAACTCAGCAGCGTCTTGCGCCCCATGATGACCGGGCAGCCCTTGGTGCAGGCCACAAAATGGCGCATGTCGGCGCGATTGGACACCACCATGTCGCCCTCGCACCCAATGCCCCAGTCATCGCACACGGCGACAATGGCAGAAAGCTTACACGTCATGAGTACCACCTACACCGCAATGGGGATGTTCTTGACCTGCGGACCGTGCTCGTAGCCCTCCACGATCAGGTCATCGGTCGTAAACGCATAGAAATCGTGCACGTCGGGGTTCAGCGTTACCTTGGGCGCCGCAAACTGCGGGCGCTCGATAAGCTCACGGACGATATCGACGTGGCGGTCGTAAATGTGGGCATCGGCAATCACATGCAGCAGCTCACCCGGAATCATATCGACCGACTGTGCGACCATCATCAGCAAGATGGCGTACTGGCACACATTCCAGTTGTTCGCGGCCAAAATGTCCTGGCTGCGCTGGTTGAGAATCATATTGAGCGTTGGCTTGTCGTCCTGCGGACGCTGCGTCACGTTATACGTCACGCTGTACGCGCACGGATACAGGTGCATCTCGGACAAATCGCTAAACACATACGTGTTGGTCATGATGCGGCGACTGTACGGAGTATGCTTGAGGTCGTACAGCACGCGGTCCATCTGGTCAAAGTCGCCCTCGGCATAATGGCTCTTCTGGCCAATCTGGTATCCGTAGGCCTTGCCGATGGAACCGGTCTCGTCGGCCCACTCATCCCAGATATGGCTGTTGAGGTCATGGACGTTATTGGACTTCTTTTGATAGATCCACAGGATCTCGTCCATGGCGGACTTGAGCGCCGTGCGGCGCAGGGTAAGCGCGGGGAACTCCTCGCGCAGGTCGTAGCGCGCCGTGACGCCAAAGTTTTTAATGGTATAGGCAGGGGTGCCGTCCTCCCACACCGGGCGGACCTTTTGGCCCTCGGTGGTGGTGCCATGGTCCAAGATATCGCGGCACATGGTTACAAACTGTTGATCAGCTTTGCTCATTGACCCTCCTGTCAGTCGCCTACAAGCGAGATTCATTGTAGCCCAGGCGCACGCGGCCCCACAGCCCAAACATAAGCCCTCATTTTCTGACATATGCCAGAAATTCCTTGCACAAATCCGCACGTTCGCTATTCTATTGTTGACATATGTCAGATTTGGAGAGTGTATGGCTGGAAGACGCAAAAAACTGCGCCGCGTTGGGATCATCCCCGAATATCGCGGCTTTACCCCCGATGGCCTTGCCAGCGGAGACGCTATCGATATGACGGTCGATGAGCTCGAAGTACTGCGCCTGTGCGATCTGGAGGGCCTCAATCAGGAGGCCGTCGCCCTACACATGGGCATCGCCCGCGCCACGGTGGCGGCAATCAGCAGTCGCGCGCATCGCAAGGTGGCAAACGCGCTGGTCAATGGACGGGCGATCGTCATCGAAGGCGGCAACATCGCGTACTCCCCCATCACCACGACGACGGCCGCATGGCCAGCAAAGGAGGTCGGCACCATGAGGGTGGCAACAACGTACGACAACGGCAACATCTATATGCACTTTGGCCGCAGCGAGCAGTTCAAGATCTACGACATCCAGGATGGCAAGGTGCTCAACGAGCAGGTCGTAGGCACCGGTGGCACCCGCCACGGCGCCTTGGCGGGCCTGCTTGCCAACGGTGGCGTTGACACGCTCATTTGCGGCGGTATCGGCGGCGGCGCTATCAACGCGCTTGCCCAAGCCGGCATCACGGTCTATGCGGGCGCCCAGGGCAGCTGCGATGCCTGCGTCGAGGCCCTCATTGCCGGCACGCTCGCACAGACCGGCGAGGCCACCTGCGACTGCCATGGACATGATCACGAGCACATCCACGAGCATGGCGAGTCCTGCGGCTGCCACGGCCATCACGACCACGACGGACATGAGGGCTGCAGCTGCCACTAGCGGCAAGCACCTCGACGTCAACACGCTTCCGCGCGTGCGACAACCTGCGAACAAACGGCGTAGGCCGCCCGGAGTACCATCCAGGCGGCCTACGCCATACACGACTCAACCAGTCGTTACTTCTTATTGCGCATCTGCGCTTCCATCTGGCGCAGCAGGTCCATATCGGACTTAGGACCGCCCATTCCCAGGCCGCCCATGCCGCCCAGGCCCATGGCATCCAGACCGGGAATATTGGGCATGCGCATCTTTTTGCCCTTCTTACCCTTCTTGCCCTTCTTGCCACCGGCCTGTGCCTGATTGGCCATCGAGCGCATGCGGCCCATCATCTTGTTCATCTCGCCCCACTGCTTCATAAGGCTATTGACCTCGGTGGGAGTCACGCCGGCGCCCTTGGCGATACGGGCGCGGCGCTGGCCGTTGATGATGGAGGGACGCAGGCGCTCCTCCTTGGTCATCGACATGATGATGGCCTCGTTCTTGTCGAAGATGCCCTCGTCCAAATTGCCGCCCATCTGGTTGAGCGCGCGCTGGCCGCCGGGGAGCATACCCAGGATGCCCTTCATGCCGCCCATCTTCTTGACAGCCTTCATCTGGTCGAGCATGTCGTTCATGGTAAAGCCCTCGCGCAGCATACGCTCGGCAGCCTCGAGCTGCTCGGCGTCGGCCGCCTCCTGGGCCTTCTCGATGATGCCGACAACATCGCCCATGCCCAAGATTCGCTTGGCCATACGATCGGGATAAAACGGCTCAAGCGAATCGGGTTTCTCGCCCATGCTCACGAACTTGATGGGCTTGCCGGTCACCTGGCGCACGGAAAGCGCGCCGCCGCCACGAGCGTCGCCATCGAGCTTGGAGATGATCACGCCGTCAAAGTCGGTGCGCTCGGCGAAGGTCGAGACAACGTTGACGATATCCTGGCCGGTCATGGCATCGACGACCATCAGCACCTGATCGGGCTTGACGGCCTTCTTGATATCCACGGCCTCCTGCATCATCTGCTCGTCGATCTGCAGACGACCGGCGGTATCGACGATGACCACATCGCGCAGGTGGTCGACGGCCTCCTGAATGGCGCCCTTGGCGATGTCGACCGGGTGCGCACCGTCGCCTCGGAAGACCGGGACACCGATCTCTCCGCCGAGCGTGGCCAGCTGGTCGGCAGCGGCGGGACGGTAGACGTCGCAAGCGGCGAGCAGCGGCGAGCGGCCCTGCTTCTTGAGCAGGTAGGCAAGCTTTACGGCCGCCGTGGTCTTACCAGAGCCCTGCAGGCCCACGAGCATGATGACGTTGGGGATGCGGTTGCTAAAGACGAGCTTGCTCTCGGTGGAGCCGAGCATCTCGGTGAGCTCGTCGAGCACGATCTTGACGACGTTTTGCGCCGGCGACAGCGACTCCATGACCTCGGCGGTCATGCAGCGCTCCTTGGTCTTGGCGACAAACTCCTTGACGACCTTAAAGTTGACGTCGGCCTCGAGCAGCGCCATGCGAATGTCGCGCATGGCCGAGGTGATATCGGCCTCGGTCAGTTTACCCTTGCCGCGCAGGCGGTCAAATGTGTCGTTGAGGCGATCGCTCAGGGAATCAAACACTAGTCACTCCTTAATTGGACTCGCCCACCAGGGCGCGGCAGAAATCTTTGGCATTAAACTCCTGCAGGTCATCGACCTGCTCGCCCACGCCGATGCGCAGGATCGGGAGCTTGAGCTTCTCGGCCACGGCCATGGCGATACCGCCCTTTGCCGTGCCGTCGAGCTTTGTCATGATAATACCGTCCAGGCCAAGCGCCTCGTTAAACTCGAGCGCCTGGTTCAGACCGTTTTGGCCCGTCGCGGCATCGATCACAAGCACGACCGAGACCGGCATGGGACCGGCGGCCATATTGGCGGCGCGCTTACGGGTCACATTGACCACCTTGGCGAGCTCGCGCATGAGCTCGGGGCTCGTGTGCAGACGGCCGGCGGTATCGATGAGCACCAGGTCGCTGCCGCGCCTATCGGCCTCGTCGAGCACGTCGTAGCAAACACTTGCCGGGTCGGAGCCGCGATCGCGCTTGATGACGGGAACGCCGGCGCGCTGGCCCCACACATCAAGCTGCTCGATGGCGGCGGCGCGGAAGGTGTCGGCCGAACCGATCACCACGTTCTTGCCGCGGGCAGCCATGGCGCTCGCGATCTTACCGACCGTCGTGGTCTTGCCGGCACCGTTGATGCCCACAAACAGCACGCAGCTCGGCGTATCGGAGAACGGATCGCGCTCGATGGGCACAAAGTGCTGCTCAAGCTGCTCGGCCAGAGCGCGGCGAAGCTGCGGAGCGGTCTTGAGGTTCTTCTTGGCCGCGGCATCGCGCAGGTCATCGGAGACCTTGATAGCGACCTCGGCGCCCATGTCACCCATTACGAGGGTGTCCTCCAGGTCCTCCCAAAAATCCTCGTCGACCTCGCCGCCAAAGTAGAAGACCTCGTTGAGGGCCTCGCGGCTGCGCTCAAGTCCGCGCGAGAGAGCATCGAAGAATCCCATTATGCATTCACGACCTTTCCGGTTTCGCGATCGAGTTTTTGCGAGACGACGCGACTGACGCCGTCGGCTTGCATCGAGACGCCATAGAGGACGTCAGCGTCCTCCATAGTACGGCGCTGATGCGAGATAACCAAGAGCTGCGTATCGGAACGCAACACATCGAGCGCGCCGATGAGCTTGGACAGGTTGGCATCATCGAGCGCCGCCTCGACCTCGTCCAGCACATAGAACGGCACCGTGCGCGTGCGATACACGGCAAAGAGCAAGGCGAGCGCCGTCAGACTCTTCTCGCCGCCCGACATGAGCATCATCTTGGTGATGCGCTTGCCGCGCGGCTGCGCCACGACCTCGATACCCGTCTCGGCAGGATGCTCGGGATCGGTCATCTCCAGATGAGCCTGGCCGCCCGGGAAGAGCATAGCGAAGATCTCGCGGAAGTTCGCGTCGACCTTCTCAAACGTCACCAGGAACGCCTTGCGCATCTTGCGATCAATGGCCACCGTGATCTTGGTGAGCGCCTTGCGCGCGCTCTCCAGATCGGCCAGCTGCTCCTCGATGTAGTCGGCGCGGCGTTTGAGCTGCTCGTACTCCTCCATGGCAACTTGGTTAACGGGACCAAGGTTGTTGATCTGGCGCACAAGCTGGTTGAGTTCGCGCTCGGCGGCATCGCGGTCCGTGGGCGCCGGAAGCATGAGCGCTTCCTCGAGCACCGTCGTGCCATCGGCGGTAATGGCCTTGATGGCAGCCTCGACCTGCACCTCGAGCTTGCCACGCGCGACCTTGAACTCGTTTTGCGTGGCAGAGGCGGTATCGACTCGCTCCTTAGCGCGGGCAACCTCTGCCTTGGCATCCTCGATGGTCTTCTTGAGCGAAGCGGAGTCCGCCTCCTCCAGAGAGGCCTGGTCACGCAGGCGCGCTGCCCAATCCGACGCGCGTTCCAACAGGGCAGAATAGCGTTCGTGCATGGGATCGACGCGCAGGCGCAGCAGCTCGAGCGAGCGCGAGGCCTGGCGTGTTCCGCGGATACGACGGTCGATGCCCTCAAGACGATGCTCCAGGTCGGGCACGCGGCCCTTCAGCGAACGCAGGCGTTCGCTCGTCTGGGCTAGGCGAACCTTGGCGTCGGCGAGCTTGCCGGCAGCCTCGGAATCGTCACGGCGAACGCGGTCGAGTTCGTCGTTGGCCTCAGAAATCTGCAAGCCCAGATCGCTTGCCTGCGCGCGGGCCTCGTCACGCGAACGGGTGAGCTCGTCAACGCGCGGGCGCGCAGCGCGAACGGCTTCGGAGGCCTGCTCGCGGCGCTTGGAGATGCGCACGCGCTCGACCTCGGCATTGTTGGCGCTTTGCTCCAAGCGGCCGATCTCGGAAAGCAGCGAGCGGCGCTCGCCCTCAAGACGGGCGATCTCACCGGCGGCATCGCCCTCGGCGGCACGGGCCTCCTCGACGGCAGCGTTGGCCTCAACGACTTGGTCCGAAGCATGCTCAAAGATGGCAGCCAGATCGGGTTCCAGGCCCTCGAGCTCACGGATGCGGCGCTTGCGCTCCAAGGCACCCGAAGCCTCGCCGGCATCAAGCCCCACGCGCACCAGGCCGCCGCAGGCGACGCGGGCGCCATCGGGGGTCACGTAAGTCACGCCTTCAACGACCGGCGCCGACAGCGCGGCAGCAAGATCGTCAACGACGTAATAGCCGCCGAGCAGCGCCTCGACGACGGGTCCGTAGCCTGCGCGCACGGACAGACGATCAACCAGGCGGGTACCGGCAGCGCCCTCAGCGGCGGTAGAGCCGCTCACGCCGCGCGCCACCAGCAGTGCTTCGCCCGAGGCCTTCTTTTGGTCCAGAGCCGCACGACCGGCACGCTCAAGCGTGGCGGCGTCATCAAACAGCAGCGCATCGATATCGCCGGCGAGCAATTGCTCAACCAGGCCCTCAAGCTCGCGCGGGGCCTCCAGCACGTCGCCCAGACGACCCAAGACATCGTCGCCCAGCGCACCCACCAGACGGCTCACGAGCGGCGAGCTGTCGGCCATGCGGGCATCGAGTTTCTTTTGGCTGGCAAGCTCCGAGCGCACCTCGGATAGCTTGTTGCGCGCCTCACTCTCGCGGGCACGCAGGTCCTTCAGGGCCGCGCGTGCCGTCTCGGTGGCCTCACGCGCATCGGCCTGGGCCTGGCGCGCTTCCTCAAGAGCACCCTCAAGCTCCTCTGCGCGGTTGCGACGGCTCTCGAGCGAGGCCGTGACCTCCTCGAGCTGCTCGTCAATCTGCTCCAGGCGCGAGGCATACATGTTGTCCTCGACCTCGGCATTGCTCAGCGAGTCCTTCACCTTGGCGAGCTCGAGCGCGGCGTTGTCGGCCACGCGCTGCACATCGCGTTGCTCACGCGTAAGCTGCGAAATCTGATTGTCGAGCGCCACGCGCCGCTCGTGGAGCTCTGCGGCGGCAGGACCAGCGGCGTCAACGTCCTCCTGGGCCTGCATGTGCGCGCCGGTCACTTCCTCAAGCTGCGCACGCGCGTCCTCGAGCTCCTCGACCACGCGACGACGCTGATGCTCGGAGCTCGAAATCTGCCCGCGCATGTCAGACAGGCGCGACACCATGTTGTGACCCTTTTCCTCGAGCAGGCGCATGTCGGAGTTAATACGGCCGACCACATCTTGCATATGGCGGCGCTGCTCGCCCAAGTCGCCCACAAACAGGCCCTTTTCCTCAAGCATAACCTGGAGCTTCTCGAGCTCGCGCTCCTTTTCGCCCAAGCGGTACTGCGCAAGCTCAAGCTCGGCGGCACCTTCCTTGGAGCGGCTCTCCAGGTCGTTCCACTGCGACTGCAGCGAACGCAGCTCGTCGACAGCCAGCATCTGCGTAAGCTCGTTCGCACGCGAGGACAGCTCTTTGTACTTGCGCGCGCGATCGACCTGACGCTCCAACGGCCGCAGCTGACGGGCGATTTCCTTATTGATGTCGCGGGCACGCGTCAGGTGCTCGTCCATCGACTTAATCTTTTTGAGCGCACGCTCCTTGCGCCGCTTGTGCTTGGAGATACCGGCGGCTTCCTCGATGAGGGCACGGCGCTCCTCGGGGCGGCTCTGCAAAATGGCGTCGAGCTTGCCCTGGCTAATAATGGAATGCGTATCCTTGCCCAAGCCCGAATCGTGCAGGATGTCCTGAATGTCCATCAGGCGGCACGGACTCGAGTTGATGAGGTACTCGCTTTCGCCCGAGCGATACATGCGACGGGTAATGGCGACCTCGTCAAAATCGACAGGCAGCATATGGTCCGAGTTATCGAGCACCAGCGTGACCTCGGCGACACCCACCGGCTTGCGCGCTGACGAGCCCGAGAAGATGACATCCTCCATGGCCTGGCCGCGCAGCTGCTTGGCGCTCTGCTCGCCCAGGACCCACAGAATCGAGTCAGAGATGTTCGATTTTCCCGAGCCGTTGGGACCGACGATGACGGTCAGACCCGGCTCAAACGTCATATGGGCGCGGTCGGCAAACGACTTGAACCCTTTGAGCGTGAGGGACTTGAGATACACGGTTCCTCGCTTAAACAGGCTTCTTGTTGAGAATCACGCCGTTGGTGGTGTAGCCCATGCGGTCAAGCGCCTCGAGAGCAGCGGCTCCCTCGGCTTCTTTCTTTGAGGAGCCGGAGCCGCGACCCTGACGGATGCCATCGATCAAAACCACGGCGGTAAAGGTGGGCGCATGCGCCGGGCCCTCGGAGCCAACGAGCTTGTACGCCGGGGGCTCGTGACCGTCGGCTTGCACACACTCCTGCAAAAACGACTTGGGGTTCGCAGGATGCTCGGCACGCTCGGAAGCCAAATGCGGCTTAAGCGTACGGTGAATGAACTCCGCCGCGGCATCCCAGCCGGCATCCAGGTACAGCGCTCCCACGAGCGACTCGTAGACGTTCTCGAGGGCCGAATGCAGGCCGCGCGCACCGGTACCGGTCTCGGAGGCACCAAAGATGATGATGTCGTCGATGCCCAGCTCGTGAGAAACCTCGGACAGCGTAGCACCCGAGACAAGCGACACCTTCAGGCGCGTGAGCTTGCCCTCGTCAAACTCCGGATAGGACTCAAACAGGGAGCGTGCGACCACAGCGCCCAAAATGGAATCGCCCAAGAACTCAAGGCGCTCATAGCTGGCAGAAACCGGCTGGCCCTCGACTGCCGAAGGATGCGTGAGTGCCGCGCGCAGCAGCACCTTATTATTGAACTCATGGCCCAGGATTTCCTGGGCGCGCGTAAGTCGTTCAGACAAAGCCAAGACCTAGGCCTCCCTGGCGTTTTCGATAGCGTCGACGGCGTCGGCGACAGAGTTGAGCGAGAGCAGGGTCTCGTCATCGATCTCGAGGTTGAACTCGTCCTCGATAGCCGTAACCAGCTGCAGGCGCTCGAGCGAGTTGGCATCGAGGTCGTCAAAGGTGGTCTCCTCGCTAATTTCGGCAACATCGACGCCCAGAACGTCAGCAGCGACCTCGGCGATCTTGTCGAAGATTTCGGAGCGGTCCATAGCGCTTCCTCTCATAGTGCATGAATACCAAAAGATTGGCACCGCGCGGGCGGCACCAATACACGGTTTTGATTCTACCCCACGACGTGCGCCGCGAGGCACATAACAGCGCTCTAACTCGCTCTTATAAAACGATACCGTCCATAGAGTTGGCGACATTCTCGACCAGCCCGGCGCGCACGGCTTCGGCCGCCGCAAGCGTACCGTTTTTGACGGCCTCGACCGAGGTGGCGCCATGGCCGATCAGGACCACGCCGCGCAGGCCCAAAAGAATCGCGCCGCCCTTGGCGTCGCCAGAGAGCTTGGCCTTTATCTCGCGCATCTGCTTTTTAATGAGCAGCGCGGCGATCTTGGTGCCGAGCGAGGTCATAAAGGCACCCTTGAGTTCCTTCAGCAAAAACTTGGCAGCGCCCTCGGTGGCCTTGAGAGCGATATTGCCCGACATGCCGTCGGCAACAACGACATCGAAATTGCCCGAGGTGAGGTCGGTGCCTTCGCAGTTGCCCACAAAGCCCGGAACTGCGGCCTTCATAGCGGGGAAACAGGCCTTGGTAAAGTTGGAACCCTTCTCATCCTCGGTGCCATTGGCGAGCAGGCCCACGCGGGGATGTTCAATGCCCAAGACGACACGCGCATAGGCGCTTCCCATCTGCGCAAAGCGCACCATATCGTCAACCTCGACATCGGGATTGGCGCCCATGTCGCACAGCACCGTCAGACCGCCGGCACGATTGGGCAGCGCATTGGTCAGGCACGGACGTACCGGCTGCTTCTTGCCTTCGGCCTGATACCTAAACGGCGTCACGTAGGCGGTGGCAGCGGCGGTCATGGCGCCGGTGGAGCCGGCAGAGAAAAACGCGTCCGCATTACCCTTCTTGATGGCGCGACACGACAGCACGATCGACGACTTGCGTTTAGTCATCACGGCGCGAATGGGATCGTCATCCATGGCGATAACGTCAGGTGCCTCAAGGGCCTCAACACGTGCATGGGAAGCGGCAAAGGGATTGACGATTTCGGTGGGGCCAGCTGCCAAGACCTCGATATCGGGATCGGCAGCAAGTGCAGCCTCGATACCATCGAGAACAACCTGAGGTTTCTCGTCTCCGCCCACAACGTCTACACAAACGCGAACGTTACTCATATACATGCTCCTTATACAAAAATGGCCGACTCATTGAGCCGGCCATTGTGGTTCCATTTGGAACGGCATCGCATCCAGAGTATACCGTTACTCGGTAACAATAACCTCGCGGTCCTTGTAGAAACCGCAGCTGGGGCACACGTGGTGCGGAAGCTTAACAGCGCCGCAACGGGGGCACGTGGACTGAGCCGCAGCCGAGATCTTCATGTTGGCGGAACGACGGGTGTGAGTGCGGATACGACCCTGCTTTTGTTTAGGTACGGGCATAGTGACCTTCCTTATGAACTATCCAGTGTGGCGATTACGCGCAAGTAGCGATACTACCACAGTTTTACTCATCGAGCTTGAGATTCTTCAATGCTGCAAATGGATTTTCCGTGGCTTCGGCCCATTCTGCCTCTGCCTGGGCGGCGCAATCGCATTGCTCGACGTTGAGATTGCAACCGCAAGTGGGGCACAGACCGCGACAATCGGGCTTGCAAAGCACCACAAACGGCGTGTCCATAACGACCGCGTCATTGATGGGCTCGCCCAGATCGACGATGCGGTCCTCACCCAGGAGCTCGTAGCCATCCTCGTAGGCCTCGGGATCCTCGGGCTCTTCAAAGAGGTAGAACTCCTCGATCTCGCCGGCGATATCAAACGAGGCGGGCTCCAAGCAACGGTCGCACTCGCCGGTGGCGTGCGCACGGACCATGCCCGTGAGCAAGACACCGGTACCGGCATTGGTAAAGACAACGTCGTAGTCGATGCCGTCCTGTAGCTGGTACTCCTTCTCGCCCACCGTGTAGGTGGCGACATCGACCTTACCGGTCAGCGGATACGAATCTCCAGGAAACTCGAGCTGCTCGGAAAGATCGACGGTAACGCTCGGGAACTCAGCCATTACCACTGACCATTCTGTTGGGCGGCACCCTCGTTGAGCTGCTGACGGCAACGGGTAACGGTGCCGGTCAGGCTCTTGAGGTTCTCCTCCAGGTGCGTAAAGACCTGCTCTGCGTAGTCCTCGGCAGCATAACGCGTCTCGCGCTCGTACTGCTGGGCACGATCGCGGATGTCGTCGGCCTGCTGCTGCGCAAGTCGGACGATCTCCTGCTCACCGGCAATGGTGAGGGCCTGCTGCTGAGCGTCGGCGATGATGGAATCGGCCTGAGCGGCGGCGGAAGCCATAAGCTCCTCGCGCTCCTTAAGGATACGGCGGGACTTCTGCCATTCCTCGGGATAGCTCATGCGGATCTCGTCGAGGATGTTGAAGAACACGTCGGCGTCGATGACCTTGAACTGAGCGTTCTTGCCGAAAGGCGGCTTGGCTTCCTCGATCAGCCCTTCGAGCTCATCGACCAAGCTGACGATCCTATCGCCAGGAAAATTCTCGCCCGGCATCCGGTCTCCTTTCATAGGTAACATATCATCGTGCTAGTTTACCACATGCCACCAGGCAATAAAAAACGTCACGAAAAGCGATGTCTGAGCGCTTCAACCACGTTGGGTGGGACAAACGTCGATACATCACTCCCAAGCGACGCAATCTGGCGTACCACCGAGCTCGAGATGTAACCGTACTGCGGAGCACTCATGACAAAGATGGACTCCAGCTCGTTATCCAAGCGATAATTGAGGTCGGCTTGCTGCAGCTCATACTCAAAGTCGGTCATGGCGCGCAGGCCCTTGACCACGGCACCAGCGCCCTGCTCGCGAGCAAAGTCGACGAGCAGTCCGGTAAAGGGCAGGACCTCGACGCCATCGATATCACCGAGTGCCTCACGGGCCAGCGCCACGCGTTCATCGAGCGTAAAAGTGGTACCCACGCCGTTTTTGCCCTGCGACTCGGCAACGGCCACGATCACACTGGGAAAAATGCGGCGGGCGCGGCGGATGACGTCGATATGGCCAAACGTGATGGGATCGAAGGTACCCGGAACGATGACGCGGTTAATGGTGTCACTCATGGGCATCCCCCTGAAACGTCGTGCCGTCGCTGTCATCGGCATCGGTGGCGGTATCGTCATCCTCGCCCTCGCCGACCCAACGGAGCAGGTCGACCGAGGTGATGCCATAACGTTTCTCACGCACGGTTACAAAGCCGGCAGGAAGTGCACCCGCGTCGGCGGCAGCATGCTCAAACAGAGCATAGGCACCCGGGGTGAGCAGACCCTGCTGGGCCAGGTTCTGCAGCAGCTCGTCGACCGGCTTGGCACCAAAAGCATAGGGCGGGTCGAGCAAGACCAGATCGAAGGGGCCGCCCGGCACGCGGCCGCGCGAAGCGCTCGCAAGGACATCGCCCGTCACCACACGCCAACGCGCGCGATCGCGACAGAGCGACTCGATATTCTTGGTAATGAGCCGCGCGGCGTTGCGATCGATCTCAAACGTCGTGAGCGAGCGGGCGCCCCGCGAGAGCATCTCGATACCTAGGGCACCGGAGCCACCAAAGGCGTCCAGCACACGAACCTCGTCCAAATCGAAATCGAATGCCGACATGACCATAGATGCGCACGCCTCGCGCACGCGATCAGTCGTGGGGCGGGTGACATCGCGACCACGGGGCTCCTCAATCTTACGACCGCGCCATTCGCCGCCGATGATTCTCATCCTCCGCTGACCTCCTTAAAGATATGTCGATAACGCATGGCGACCGCGTCGCGCAAGGGACGCGTCGCCACAGAGTCAAGGTTGCAAGCATACCGCAAGAGCTCGAGCGCGTCCAAATGGGCCCACTCGATCAGTTCTTCGTCGGCATCCAGGTCGACAAAACGCAGGGTCACGCCACCATGCTGGCGATAACCCAGGATCTCGCCTTCATGGCGCAGGCGCAGGTCCATCTGGGCGAGCGTAAAGCCGTCCGAAGTCTTTTCGAGCGACTGGAGACGGTCTTGCGCCGCCGATGCGCCGCCGTTGCCCTTGGAGTGCGTCATGACCAGACACGTGCCCGACACGCTGCCACGGCCCACGCGACCGCGCAGCTGGTGCAGGGCAGCCAAACCAAAGCGCTCGCCGTTCTCGATGACCATGACGGTGGCGTTAGGCACGTCGACGCCCACCTCGACCACCGTAGTCGAGACGAGCACGTCAATTTCGCCACGCTTAAAGGCATCGATAACCTGGTCCTTCTCCCCCGCTGGCATACGGCCGTGAAGGCGCTCGATGGCAAGACCCGGCAACGCCAGACGCAGGCGATCGAGCTCGGTCGCCGTATCGTGCAGCGGTACGGGGACCGTCACGCGGCCCTCGTCGTCGCGGGCAATACCGGGCACGTCTTCCAGCTCATCGGTCGAATCGCTCGGCTCCACGAGCGGGCAAATCACGTAGGCCTGCTGACCCTTTTCATGCGCCTCGCGAATGGCGCCATAGGCGAGGTCGCGGCTCGACTCGGTGAGCACGCGTGTGGTCACACCGGCACCCGGAACAGGCCGGTGGCGGATGATGCTCGTGTCCAGATCGCCGTAGACCGAAAGCGCCAGCGTACGCGGGATGGGCGTTGCCGTCATAACGAGCAGATCGGCACCGGGGCCCTTCGCGCGCAGAGCGTTGCGCTGGCCCACACCAAAGCGGTGCTGCTCATCGATGACCACGAGCGATAGATGCTTGAACGCAACGTTATCCGAAAGCACCGCGTGGGTGCCAAAGAGGACATCGAGCTCGCCGGACTGCAGCTGCTCATGGATCCGCTCGCGCTCTGCGGCCGGCGTGGCACCCGTCAGAAGCGCCCAGGACATGCCGGCCTGTGAGAGCAGAGGGCCGGTCTTATCGGCATATTGGCGCGCCAGCACGCCCGTGGGCGCCATAACGCAGGCCTGCGTGCCGCTATCGGCAGCCACAGCCAGTGCGCAGGCGGCAACGGCGGTCTTACCGGTACCGACATCACCCAGCAGCAGGCGGTTCATCACGCGCCCGCCATCGCACATATCGCGCAGGATATCCTGGAACGCGGCCTCCTGCTCGTCGCTCAGCGAAAACGGCAGGGCTTGCTTGAGCGCGACCAGGTGCTCGCCCGCGGTGTGGGCATAGGGAACCACATCGACCAGGCCGCCGTCGTTGCGCAGGCGCAGCGCCAGCTGCAGGTAGAGGCACTCCTCGTAGGCCAGGCGACGACGCGCGATGTCGCGCTCTGCCATACTCGATGGAAAATGGATTGAGCGCAGCGCGCGGGCATTGCTCATCAGGCGACGCTTAACGCGCAGCGGTGCCGGAATGGGATCAAAGGGATTGCCGACGACCTCGAGCGCGCCGCTTACGATGCGGCGCATCCACGCCTGGCTCACGCCATCGCTCACGTAATGGACCGGCAGAATGGTGCCTGCGGCGCGCCCGTCCTCGAGCTTTTCAAAGTGGGGCGAGGCCATCTGCTTAAAACCGTAGGCAAACTCGACCTTGCCCATCACGGCCAGGCGGTCACCCTGCTTAAGCTGCTGGGCAATCCAAGGCTGACGGAAAAAGGCAACCTGCAGCACGCCCGTCTCGTCCACGAGCGAGACCTCAGTCACCTGCATACGCGGACGGGGCTGCTTTTGGACAATACGATCGACCGTGGCGATGATGGTGCACACGGTACCGATGGGCGCCATCTCGATGGACCACGAGCAAGTGAAGTCCAGATACCGATGAGGAATATGGAGAAGGAGGTCCCCCACCGTCCGAATTCCCAGACGGCGAAGGGCCTCCTCACGTTTACCCGAAACAAATTTGAGTCGCGCGATATCCTCGTCGAGCGCATTGCTCTGGGCAAAACGCTCCGAGACGCGCGGCACGGAGCACAGCTCGGACATAGGCAAAGCCTACTCGATCGAGAAGATCACGGGATAGAGCGGCTGCTCGCCACGATGGGCGTCGATCTCCAGATCGGGCTGAGCCTCCTCGATAGCGTCGACGATCTCCTGGAAGGCCTCGTCGGACAGCTCCTCGCCGGCCAGAATCGTCAACGCGTCGCCCTCCTCTTCCTCCTGCATGCGGTTGATGCAGTCGAGCGTGACCTGCTTCACGTCGGAGCCGACCACATCGATGGAGCCGGCGATGATACCCATGACGTCACCGGAGTGAATCGGCGAGCCGTCGGAGGCGCTGGAATCGCGCACGGCACGGGTGACCTCGCCATCGCGGACCTCGCTGATGGCGTCGACCATGGCGGCAACGGCGTCCTCGAGCTCGGAATCGGGCAGGACCGCGAACAGCGCGGAGAAGGCCTGCGGGACGGTCTTGGTGGGAACGACGGCGACCTTCTTGTCGGTGCAGGCAGAAGCGGCAGCCTCGGCAGCCATGCGGATATTGCCGTTATTGGGCAGGATGATGACCGAGGTCGCGTTGACCTGGTCGACGGCGCCAAGCAGGTCGGCGGTCGAGGGGTTCATGGTTTGGCCACCCGACACGATCACATCGACGCCAAGGGACTTGAGGATGTCGGCCTCACCAGAGCCAGCCGCAACGGCGACAAAGCCCAGGGCCTTCGCGGGCTCGGCGGCCTTCTCCTGATCCTCGTGAATCTTAGCGGTACGGTCGTGGGCCTCCATCTCCATGTTGTGGATAAAGACCTCGTAGATCTGACCGAGCTGCAGCATGTGCTCGAGCACCAGGTTGGGGGTGTTGGAGTGCACGTGGATCTTGTAGTCGGGATAGGCGCCAACGAGCAGCTCGCAGTCGCCCATGGAGCCCAGGAACTTCAGGCACTCGTCCTCGTCAAACGGGGCGTCGGCCTTAAAGAGGAACTCGTTGCAGTAGCGGAACTCCGATCCCTCCCAGTCGTCGTTGGCCTCAATCTCGACGCGACCAAGAGCGGCGTCGCGGGCAGAGCCGGCGGAATCAAACGTAGCGGAGAAATCCTCGACCACGGTGCTGCGGCCAAGAGCGGCGGCAACAAAGTTCTCCAAGAAGATGGCAAAGCCAAAGGCGCCGGAGTCGACAACGCCGTTCTCCTTGAGGACGGGCAGCAGGTCGGGCGTGCGAGCGACGGACTGGTAGGCCTCGACGACGATAGCGTCGAGCGCATCCTCGGCAGAGAACTTCTTCTTCTCGCACTCGTCTGCCTTGGTCGAAACATCACGCAGGACCGTGAGGATTGTGCCCTCGATGGGCTTACGAACAGCCTGGAAGGCAACCTTGACGGCGCGACGGAAGGCGAAGGCGATATTGGCGGACGTAATGGGCTCATCGGCAGAGACAAGGCCCTCGGCCACGCCGCGCAAGATCTGCGAGGTGATGACGCCGGAGTTGCCGCGAGCACCCATCAGGGAGCCGTGGGTAATGGCGCCAGCAATGGCCTCCATGTCGGCATCGGCGGGAAGGGCGGAAAGCTCCTTGGTCACCGAGGCGAGCGTGAGCGACATGTTGGTGCCGGTGTCACCGTCGGGTACGGGGAAGACGTTGAGCTTGTTGATCTCCTCGGCCTTTTCGGAAACGGCAGCCGCAGCGATCGGAAAACAGGTGCGAATGGTCTTTGCAATCATGAGTGGTGAAATCTCCGTATTCGGATGCTAGTTCAGACGGCTCTTGAGCGCGTCGATGTGAATGCCGATCTTAAGGCTGGCGGGATCGATCTGGGCGATCTCCTGCAGGGTGAAGGCGACGGAGCTCGAAAGATTGTGGCAGACGGACTTCATGTTGACGCCGTTCTCGAGCACGACGTGAAGGTCGACCGTAAGGCCGTTCTCGTCGGCGGAAACAAGCACGCCCTTGCGGAGGCGCTGGCCGGCAAGCAGGCGCACGCTCTCGGCGCCCTGCAGCTGTTCGGCCATACCGACGACGCCGTAGCACGTCATCGCGGCATAACCGGCAATATCGGCAATAACGTCGTTCGAGACGCTCAGGCTGCCGTTAATGGTCTCAGACACAAGAATCTCCTTTTCTGGTGCTCGCGGCACCATGTCGTGGGAGCAATCATTCCAACATTTTACAACGACCGCACCATGTTAAGGCCACGGGGTTCGCGATTACATCCTCGACACGAAATGTTGATACGGTAACGTTCGCCACCGGCGATCGCGGCATGAAAAAACCCGCCGCATAAGCGACGGGTTTTACAACCTGGCTCCCCGGGTAGGACTCGAACCTACAACAGCGCGGTTAACAGCCGCGTGCTCTACCATTGAGCTACCGAGGAATTTAAAACCCAACGGAAAGGGCTGGAAAATTCTGGCTCCCCGGGTAGGACTCGAACCTACAACAGCGCGGTTAACAGCCGCGTGCTCTACCATTGAGCTACCGAGGAATAGGTGCGTGCTCTCAAGCAACGAAGTTTATTATACGGACGAATCAGCTCAGGGCAAGAACTTTTTTAAGAAATTTTCCGACCCAGTCATTGGGTGTTCCTATAGTTTTGTCAACCGTCGGGGCTACTCCCGGTAGGGC
>CALDBJ010000153.1 GCA_937937835.1 uncultured Collinsella sp. | reverse complement strand
ACAATTATCAGTGCAGGTAAACGGCTTGCCGGATTTCGGAAAACCCAGGTATGGTTGACCCCTGCGGCTTAAACGTAGTAGATAGGCCCTATTCGTGGCACAGCACTACTGCACCCCAAATTGGCACCCCGAGCCCTCGTGAGTTGCCAACAAGCTGTTCGTCCAGCGCTTTATCCGCGCGGCATTTGGAAAATAGCACCACCGCAAAACCCGCGAGTAGCGCTTACTTTGCTATATCTCACTATACTTTGCTATATCTTGCTATATCTTGAGCAAAGGTGGCTCACATGCAAACAAACCCTTTTAAGCCCACAGCAGGTAAAACACCTCCCACGATTATCGGCCGCGAAGATGTACTCGAAGAATTCAGTGAAGGCCTCACCAACGGGCCTGGTGCCCCTGGGCGCCTAATGCGCATAGCCGGCGTCCGTGGAACGGGCAAGACGGTCCTCCTTGACGAGTGCTCACGTTTGGCGCAAAGCCGTGGCTGGACGGTCATAAAAGAGGTCGCAACCGAGGGACTTTGCCAGCGCATTCTCGAACAGCTGCAGCCCAAATTCCAGGCCAAACACGCCAGATTTGAGCCCACCGTAGCTGGCATATCCATCGGCAGCATAGATATTGAGCGAATCGGCCCATCGCTACGCGACGCCATGAGACAGACAATATCCAAGAATGGAAATGGCCTGCTCATCACTCTCGACGAGGTTCAAGACGCAGAGCTCGATGAGGTCCGAACGCTCTCCATTGCGATTCAGCAGGTGATCGGCGAAGACCTTGATATCGCCTTTGTTTTTGCTGGGCTGCCTTCGATGATTGAAAGCATCATCAACGGAAAGACACTTACGTTTTTGCGCCGTGCCCTCCCCTTTGATCTGAAGGCTGTGGCAGTAACCGAAGTGTCGTACTCCCTCGAGGAAACCATTGAAGCGTCTGGCATGGAGTTGCAGCCAGGTATTGCCGGCCAACTTGCCGAGGCAACGCAAGGCTATCCTTTCATGATCCAACTCGTTGGATACTACGCATGGCAGTTGGCAAGACGTGCACATACAGCGATTATTGGAGAAGAAGAAGCCGAGCGTGGCATTGCAACGGCACGCGAACGCTTCTGCGCCATGGTGATTGAGTCCGCGCTGCGGCGCATTCCGCCCACGTGCATCGCTTATCTGCTGAGCATGGCGTCTTTGGGGCAGACGAGCTCGACTAGCATGGTTGCCGATGGCCTAAACAAAACGCCTCAACAGGTGAGCTCCGTCCGCAGCCGCCTGTTAAGAGAATCGATTATCGAGGCCCCCTCGTACGGCAAGGTCTCATTTGCCATCCCCTACATGCGCAATTACCTCTACGAACACAAAGCCGAACTGGAAGTTGAACTGTAGAAGCGGTAACTGCCCTGCAAGACGAAAACCGTTTGCGTACTGATTTATCCAAGACGCAAACGATTTTCGTCTTGATTTGCGTACGGAATTAAGACGCATAATTTCGCTTTCGTATGGCTCAATATCGGACGCAGACTGTTTTCGCCTGTCAATACATCTGCAATCCAAACGAAACGAGCTCCGAGCTCGCATGAACTCGGGGCTCTTTGTGCCGCACATCTATGAGAGGAGCAATTCGATGCGTACGGGCGCTACTCCATGAAGCCGCCCTGGGATGGCGGCAACCTCGTCGAGGAGACCATCCGCACTCACCGTGGCGTGGCCGACGCCATCGCCGCGCGCAACCCCACCGTAGCGCACGAGGCGATGTATTTGCATCTGGTGTACAACCGCAACATGATTGCGGAAGTCGCACAGACAAAAGGCATTTAAGGCTCGACAATGATCTTTCTTTGATATAACACAAGCGGCGGCCGTCCCAAAACGGGACGGCCGCCGTGTTTTGCTATCGACTGGCGCAATGGAATCAGGTTTACATGCATCAACTTGGTGCAAACCAACCTGTCCCCCACGCACCAAGGGGTTGACTAGAGCTCGCAGGCAATCTTGTAGCCGTCGCCGATGGCATCGCGGATGTTGCCGCACTTCTGGGCATCGCCCAGTACATGGGCAGCAACGCCAGCAGCGGCAAGGTCGTCGGCCAGCTTGGTATTGGGACGATAGCCCATGGCAAGCACCAGCGTATCGGCACCGGTGATGGTGCGGACCTCGCCGTCCTTCTCGTAACTGATGGTGTCCTCGGTAATCTCGGTCACCTTGGCCTCAGTCAGCACGTGAACGCCCTTGGAGAGCATGCGCGTGATGAGCACCGCGCGACCGGCACCGCCCTCGTTGGCAGCGAGCGTCTTGGTCATCTCGATGACGGTGACATCGCGATTGGCCGGCGACAGGTCGTTGACCAACGGGGCCAGGTAATCGGCCGTCTCGCAACCGACGGTGCCGCCGCCCACGATGACGATCTTCTTGCCCGGGAAAGCCTTGCCGCCCAGCAGGTCGTCAGCTGTCATAACCTGCTTAAAGCCCTGCATGAAGGCCGGAGCGACGGGCTCGGCGCCATAAGCCAGGACGACCTCATAGCCGGCATAGTCGCGCTGAATGTCCTCGGCAGTAAGCTCGGTGCCAAATATGCACTTCACGCCCGCCTCGGCCAGACGACGGTACTGATACTTGATCACGCGGGTGAGTTCCTGCTTTGCCGGCGGAACGGCCGCGATACGCATCTCGCCGCCCGGCTCATCCTGCCTATCCACGAGCACCACGTTGTGGCCGCGCTTGGCGGCAATGTAGGCTGCCTCCATGCCCGCAGGACCAGCACCCACAACCAGTACGTTCTTGGCCTCGGCGGCAGGCTCGTAACCGGCCTCGTCGCGCTCAACATCGGGGTTGACGGTGCAGGAGATGCGCTTGCCAAACATAATGCCGTTCAGGCAGCGCAGGCAGCCAATGCAGGGGCGGATGTCGTCGGCGTTGCCGGCAGCGGCCTTGTTGCAGAACTCGGCATCGCACAGATTGGCGCGGCCCATCATGCAGATGTCGGCAGCGCCGTCCTCGATCAGCTCCTCGGCGATCCAGGCCTCGTTGATGCGGCCGACGGTGGCGACGGGAATGTTGACGTGCTTTTTAATCTCGCGCGAGCAGGCGGCGTGCGAGGCCTGCTGGGTACCGGCAGCGGGAATCGCGGAGCCGCGCTTGATGGTGGTACCGCCCGACACATGGATCATGTCGACACCGGCCTTCTCCAGACGACGCGAGACGTAGATCATGTCGTTGAGGGTCAGGCCGCCATCGGTGTACTCATCGCCCGAAATACGGACGTCGATGATGAAGTCCTTGCCGCAGCGCTCGCGAATCTCGGCGATGACCTCGAGCAAGAAGCGCATGCGGGCGTCGAGCGAGCCGCCGTACTCGTCGGTGCGTTTGTTGTAGAGCGGAGTCAAAAAGCCGCCGAGCATACCGTGGGCGTGCGCCGCATGGACCTCGACGCCATCGACACCGGCCTTCTGCATACGCACGGCAGCGTCGCCAAACTGATGCGTGAGCTCGTGAATCTCATCGACCGTGATGGGGCGCGGCGCCTCGCGGGCATAGGACGGGCCCACAAAGGACGGAGCGATCAGGCGCGGCGTGCCCGGAATGTTAAAGGCCATGTAGGCGGGGTGGAAGAGCTGCGGCATGATCTTGCAGCCGTACTCGTGGACGGCTGCGGCGAGCTTTTCCCAGCCGGGGATAAACGTGTCGTCGTAGCAGCACATGTCACCCGGCAGATAGGTATAGGTGGGCTCGACCGTCACGACCTCGGTAATGATGAGGCCCACGCCGCCCTTGGCGCGGGCACGGTAATGATCGACCAAGTCGTCGGTCACATAGCCGTGATCGGCCAGGTTGGTGGACACCGGCGGCATAAAGACGCGGTTCTTGACCTCGGTCGTACCGACCTTGATCGGGCTAAAGAGCATCGGGTAGGCGGATGACTCCATACAGGCTTCCTTTCGTTTGAGCCGCTCGGCGGCAGTTGCTAACGTACCTATCATATCAGTATCCGCCGCATTCGCACTCGCTCGCACTCCCCACCTTCAATCCCGACCCTCACAAAAAAGTTGCGGTGGAATACGGAGTAGATAAGACTTTTGACAGGCAAAACAGTCCGTATTCCACCGCAACTGATGGGCGGAGTGGAATTGAGGGCTCAGATAGTCAGTCATGCCCTCATCCGCCACTCCCTCACCTACAGTGCGCCGTCCAGCATAAGGTTCACCTTGAGCACGTTGACCGTGGGCTCGCCGAAGACGCCGAGGAAACGGCCCTTGGTGCACTGGGCGATGATCTCGCGCACCTCGCCTTCGCTCTTGCCCGTGGCCTTCGCCAGGCGCGGGACCTGGTACTCGGCGGCATCGGGGGAGATCTCCGGGTCGAGGCCTGAGCCGGAACACGTCACCAGGTCGACGGGCACAGCGTCCATATCGGCATCGGGGTTGGAGGCGCGAATCTTCTCGACGCGCGCGTCCACAAGCTGCCGGTACTCCTCACTCGCCGGGGACAAATTGGACGGGGTGCCGTAGGCCATGAGCCCACCGTCCTCCCCCTCGACGATAGTCACGTTCTGGATGCGGCCCCACATGTGGTCCTCATCCTCGAAGTTCTGGCCGATCAGCTCGGAGCCCACGATCTTGTCGTCGACCGTAATGAGCGATCCGTTCGCCTGGTACGGGAACGCAACCTGGGCGATGCCGGTCACGACGAGCGTATAGCCCAGGCCGCAGACAACGGTAAACAGCGCGAACACGCCCAGTGCGCGCGATGCAACACCTTTGAACATACAAACCTCCACTTACATAATGCCGCAGAACGCGAGCAGCATGTCGATGAGCTTGATGAATACGAACGGGGCAACGATGCCGCCCAGACCCCACACGAGCAGGTTGTGGGTCAGCAGCTGTCCGGACGGGACCTCGCGGTACTTAACGCCCTTCAGCGCGGCCGGGATCAGCGCGACGATAACGAGCGCGTTATAGATGATGGCCGAAAGAACCGCGGACAGCGGGCTTGCCAGACCAAGGATGTTGAGCGCGCCAAGGCCCGGGTAGATCGGCGAGAACAGGGCCGGGATGATAGCGAAGTACTTCGCCATGTCGTTGGCCACCGAGAAGGTCGTGAGCGAACCGCGGGTCATGAGCAGCTGCTTGCCGATACGCACGACCTCGATGAGCTTGGTGGGGCTGGAGTCGAGGTCGACCATGTTGCCGGCCTCCTTGGCAGCCTGGGTGCCCGTGTTCATGGCCACGGCGACGTCGGCCTGGGCCAGAGCGGGCGCGTCGTTGGTGCCGTCACCGGTCATGGCGACCAGGTGCCCCTCACGCTGGAACTCGCGGATCTTCTCGAGCTTGCCTTCAGGGGTGGCCTCGGCCAGGAAGTCGTCAACGCCGGCCTCGGCGGCGATTGCCGCGGCGGTGAGCGGGTTGTCGCCCGTCACCATGATGGTCTTGATGCCCATCTTGCGCAGGTCGGCGAACTTCTCCTTAACGCCGGACTTGATGATGTCCTTGAGGTACACAACGCCCAGCACGCGACAGTTCTTGGTCACGACCAACGGGGTGCCGCCGGCCTTGGCGATGCGCTCGACGGCCTCGTCGCACTCCTGGGAGAACACGCCGCCAGCTGCCTCCACATAGGTGCGCACGGAATCGGCAGCGCCCTTGCGGATCTCATTGCCCTCGTAGTTCACACCGGACATGCGCGTTGCCGCGGTGAAGGGGATGAACTCCATACCCTTATCCTCGAGCGTGCGACCGCGCAGACCGAACTGCTCCTTGGCGAGCACGACGATGGAACGACCCTCGGGGGTCTCGTCGGCCAGCGAGGAAAGCTGGGCGGCATCGGCCAGCTCCGCGGGATCGACGCCATCGACCGGGATGAACTCGGCGGCTTGGCGGTTACCCAGGGTGATGGTGCCGGTCTTGTCGAGCATGAGGATGTCGACGTCGCCGGCGGCCTCGATGGCGCGGCCGGACATGGCCAGCACGTTGGCCTCGTTCAGACGGCTCATGCCGGCGATGCCGATGGCGGAAAGAAGGGCGCCGATGGTAGTGGGAGCCAGGCACACGAGCAGTGCCACGAGCGTGGTCACGGCCGTGGGGTTGACCATGTCGTTAAGACCGGCCGAGAAGCAGGAGTAACAATACAGGGCCAGCGTGACCAGGATAAAGACGATGGAGAGGGCCACCAGGAAGATCTCCAGAGCGATCTCGTTAGGGGTCTTCTTGCGCGCGGCACCCTCGACCATCGCGATCATCTTGTCCAGGAAGCTCTGGCCGGGCTCACTGGAGATCTTGACGATGATCCAATCGGACAGCACCGTGGTACCGCCGGTAACGGCAGAGCGGTCGCCGCCGGCCTCGCGGACCGCGGGGGCGGACTCGCCGGTGATGGCGGACTCGTCAACGGAAGCAGCGCCCTCGATGACGTCGCCATCGCCGGGAATCTGCTCGCCGGCGCGTACGATCACCAGGTCGCCGCGCGTAAGCTCGGTGCCGGGAACGACGGTGAAGTGTTCCTTGTCCTTAACGGACTCGATGCGATGGGCCTCGACATCCTTCTTGGCCGCACGCAGGGAATCGGCCTGAGCCTTACCGCGGCCCTCGGCAAGCGCCTCGGCGAAGTTCGAGAACAGGTCGGTGAGCCACAGGATGACCGCGATGGCGACCACATAGTAGGTGGGCACACCCGCGTCCTGCACACCGAAGATGGAAGCGACGGCCAGGACGGAGGTCATGACGGCGGAAAGCCACACCAGGAACATGACCGGGTTTTGAATCTGGACGCGAGGATCCAGTTTGGCAAACGAGTCGCGGACCGCGCGGCCCATCATGTCTTTTTGCATAGCCATAAATCTGCGCCCTCCTTTACGCAATCATCTGGAAGAACTCGGCAACGGGGCCAAGCGCCAGAGCCGGGAAGAAACTCAGGGCACCGATCAGCAGAACGATGAACACGAGCAGGAATACGAACATGCCGTTGGTGGTAGACAGGGTACCGGCGCTCTCGGCGACCTTACCCTTCTTGGCCAGCGAGCCGGCGATAGCCAGCGTACCGATGATGGGCATGAAGCGGGCGAACAGCATCTCGAGGCCGAGCATGACGTTGATCCAGGGAATGTTGCAGTTCATGCCTGCAAACGCCGATCCGTTGTTGCCGCCGCATGAGGTGAAGGCATACAGCGCCTCGGAGAAGCCGTGCGCGCCACCATTGTTGAGCTGGTCGGCAAGACCGGGCACCATGCAGGCGATGGCCGAGCACACCAGAATGGCAAACGGAGTGGCGAGACACAGAACCACCGCCCAGCGCATCTCGGTCGGCTCGATCTTCTTGCCCAGGAACTCGGGCGTGCGGCCAACCATAAGGCCGGCGATAAACACCGTGAGGATGGCGAAGCCGATCATGCCGTACAGGCCGCAGCCCACGCCGCCGAACACCACCTCGCCCAGTGCTATCTGGAGCATCTGGACAAACCCGCCGAGCGGGGTGTAGGAGTCGTGCATGGAGTTGACCGAGCCGTTGGAAGCAGCCGTCGTGAAAGCGGACCAGGTGGAAGAGGAGGCGATGCCAAAGCGGCTCTCCTTGCCCTCCATGTTGCCGCCCGCCTGGCCATCGGTCATCTCGATGTTGACCGCGCCGCCATCTGCCAGCTGCGGCGTACCCATATGCTCGTTAACGGCGATGATGCCGGTAAAGACCACGAGCAGGATAAGCATCGCCGCGAAGATGGCCTTGCCCTGCCTGGCATTCTTGACACCGATGCCGAAGGTGAAGCAGCAGGCGACCGGAATCAGCAGCAGGCTGGTCATCTCGATGATGTTGGTGAAGGCACTGGGGTTCTCATACGGATGGGCGGAGTTCACGCCGAAGAAGCCGCCGCCGTTGGTGCCGGACTGCTTGATGGCGACCTGAGGAGCCGCGGGACCCTGGGGCAGGAACTGCTCGGTGACCACGCGCGCGCCCTCGACAACCTTGCCGTCGACCTTGACCGTGTCGCCCTCGATCTGGGCGCCGTCGATGACGCTCCAGCCGCCGTCTGCATTAGGCTGGACAGCGACGGGCTCTACGAGCTCAGCCTTCTGAGCCGGCTGGAAGTTGGAGATGACGCCACCAGCAGCCAGGCAGATGCCGAACACGAGGTTCAGCGGGATGAGCACATACAGGACGGTGCGGGTGAGGTCGACCCAGAAGGAACCCAGACCCTGATCCTTGACCTGACGGAAGCCGCGGATCAGCGCGAACATGACCGCGATACCGGTGCCAGCGGACAAGAAGTTTTGCACGGTGAGGCCCATGAACTGCACAAGATAGGACAGGGTGGTCTCACCGGAGTAGGACTGCCAGTTGGTGTTGGTTATGAAGGAAGCAGCCGTATTGAACGACAGGTCCCATGGCACACCCGGCAGGTGCTGGGGATTGCCTGGCAAGAAGGACTGAAGCGCCTGGAGTGCCACAAGAGCCACGAGGCCGATCCCCGAAAAGACCAGCACGCTCGCCAGATAGCGCCTACACCCCATCTGCTCTGCCGCGTCGATGCGAAGCAGACGATAGACGCCACGCTCCACAGGAGCAATCACAGGCGACAGAAACGTATGCTCACCATCCATGATATGGGCCATGAACCGACCGAGCGGAACGGCCAGGACGACGAGCACGGCAAAGTACAAGATGTACTGAATCGAAGCGCCCATAGTTTACGAATCACTCCTCATCAGAATGTAGATGTAATAGATAAGGAGTCCAATGCAGACGACTCCGATGATGGGAATGAGGATGTTCATTCACCGCCCCTTTCACGCGCGGTCCGATGCCTCGGACGCCTGCTCTCGCAAGCGCCTGGGGACAGTAAACGCTTCTAGGGATTAAAGAGGCGTGAGGGCTGGGGCTCACGACCTTAAGATGCCGTAAAGATGCAGGTAGAAAGCACTATTGCTGCTGCAGTGCGCCTATACTCGACCTCGCGAGCATACAGTGGCGTCCTCACCGCGTATGCACGCATGGACAACACTTCAGAAAGGTTACGCTATGCAGCGCGACGCATCGGACACTCGCGTCAATCCAGACCTCATCCTCAAGGCAATTGAGAAAGACGAGGTCGCCGATGACGCTCGAACCAGCCGGGGACACCTCAAGATTTTCTTTGGCTACGCTGCTGGCACGGGCAAAACCTATGCAATGCTTCAAGCCGCCCGCGCCGCCAAGCGGCGAGGTGTCGACGTCGTCGCGGGATACATCGAGCCGCACGAACGTCCGGCAACTGCCCATCTTGCACAAGGGCTTGAGAACGTGCCCTATAAACTCATCGAGTACAACGGCATTACGCTCAACGAGTTCGATCTAGATGCGGCTATCGAACGCGCCCCTCAGCTCATCCTCGTCGACGAGCTCGCCCATACGAATGCACCGGGGTCTCGCCACGACAAACGCTATCAAGACGTCGAGGAACTTCTACATGCGGGCATCGACGTCTATACGACCGTGAACGTTCAGCATATCGAGAGCCTAAACGACATGGTTGCATCCATCACCGGCGTTGTCGTGAGCGAACGAATCCCCGACCGTATCTTCGATGATGCCGACCAGGTCGAGCTCGTCGACATAGAGCCCGAAGACCTACTTGAGCGCCTTCGCGCCGGCCTCGTCTACCGTCCCGCACAAGCCGACCGAGCGCAACAGCATTTTTTTACCGTCGAGAACCTCACCGCACTCCGAGAAATCGCGCTGCGCCGCTGCGCCGATCGCACCGGCCGCCTCACAGACGCCGCACGCGTGCTGGGAAACCGTGACTACTACACCAGGGAGCGTATCTTAGTCTGCGTCTCCCCGGCGCCGACCAATCCCCGCATCGTCCGTGCCGCCGCACGCATGGCGAAAGCGTTTCGCAGCGAGCTCGTCGCCCTGTTCGTAGAGAGCCCGCGCACGCAAGCCATGAGCGATGATGAGCGCGCCAAGCTTGCAGCCAATATCGCCCTAGCCGAGCAGCTCGGAGCGCATATGGAAACCGTCTATGGCGACGACGTCGCGTTTCAGATCTCCGAGTTCGCGCGCCTGTCGGGTATTTCGAAGATCGTCATGGGGCGCACGGGCGAGCACAGCAGCGTCCGTCAGGCTCTCTTCGGCCGCAAATCTCTCGTAGAACAGCTCATAACATTCGCCCCGAACCTCGACATTTACATCATTCCAGACCAGTCGACTCCGCCCTCCCGGCCCAAAGGACGCCGCCGTGCGCTCGCCCCGCAGCCGCCCAGCAGCCGAGACGTGCTTCGCACGCTGGCCCTCTCTCTTGTCGCCACGGCGATCGGCACGGCTTTCCGCCATCTGGGATTTGCCGATTCCAGCATCATATCCCTCTATATCCTCACGGCCCTGCTGACCGCCGTCACCACGACGGGGCGTATCTGCACGATCGTATCGAGCGTGCTCTCTGTAGTGCTTTACAACTTCTGCTTCGTCACGCCTCTGTTTTCGCTCGCCAGCTATGACCGAAGCTATCTGGTCACGTTCGGCATCATGTTCGCTACCGCTATGGTCGCCGGCGAGTTAACTGTGCGCATCGCCGACAACGCACGTACCTCCGCCGAGAACGCATTCAAAACGCGCGTACTCCTCGAAACGAACCAGCTCTTGCAGCAAGCCCATAGCGCGGAGGAGTGCGCCCGCGTCGCCATGAACCAACTCATCAAACTGCTAAAACTCGACGTGGTCTTCTACACCGCCGAACACGGCACGCTCGGCAAGACGCTCTATGAGTCCGCTGGCACCGAAAACCGATCCGCGTCGCTGTTCACCGACTACGAGCGCGCCGTTGCAACCTGGACCTACACCAACAACAAGCGCGCAGGCGCAAGCACGCGGACCCTGCCTGAGGCGCGCTGTCTCTACCTCGCGGTTCGCACCGGCGACAAGGTATTCGGTGTCATCGGCATCGACCTGGAGGGGCGCGAGATCGAAGCCTTCGAGCATTCGATCGTCCTATCTATCGTGGGTGAATGCGCCTTGGCGCTCGAAAGCGACCGGGCGGCGCAAGAGCGCGAAGAGGCTGCGGTCTTGGCGAAAAACGAGCAGCTGCGCGCCAACCTTTTGCGCTCCATCGGCCACGATTTGAGGACACCCCTCACGGCTATATCCGGATCTGCGGCAATCCTTCGGAAGAGCGACGAGAAGCTCAGCCTCGAACAACGCTGCGATCTTGCCGATGCCATCTACGACGACTCCCTCTGGCTTATCGATACCGTGGAGAACCTCCTCGCCATCACACGCGTCGAGGACGGCACCATTCGCCTCAACTTAACATCCGAGCTTATCGACGAGGTCATCGAGGCCGCCCTCAGCCATGTCGCCCAAGCATCGCATGGACGCGCCGTCACCATCGAGCACACTGACGACATCCTGCTGGTACGCATCGACGTCCATCTCATCATGCAGGTGCTTACGAATCTCATCATGAACGCCTTCAAATACACGCCCGAGGACTCGACTGTCACCATCAGCGCACGTCGCGAGGGTGCGTTCGTCGTGGTGGACGTCGCAGACGATGGGCCGGGTGTGGCAGACTGCGACAAGCCTCATATCTTTGAGCGCTTCTTCACCTCAAGCGATACGCGGCCCGTGGATTCACGCCGAAGCATCGGCCTTGGGCTGTCGCTCTGCCGCTCCATCGTGGAGGCGCATGGCGGCGTCATCGAGGTTCGCGACAACCACCCCCATGGGGCCGTCTTCCGTTTTACCCTGCCCGCCGAGGAGATTGAGATTCATGAATAATGCCGCTAAGCCACGCATCCTCCTGGTCGAAGATGACCTGACCGTTCAAAACCTCGTTTCGACCGCGCTTGACCTCCACGGCTATGTCGTGAGCAAGGTTTGCAACGGCCAGGCCGCCATCATGGATGCGGTGTCGCACGGCCCCAGCCTCATCATGCTCGACCTCGGCCTTCCCGACATTGACGGTATCGAGGTCATCACGAAGATCCGAAGCTGGTCGGCAGTCCCCATTATCGTCATTTCGGCGCGCACCGAAGATTCCGACAAGATTGCAGCACTTGACGCAGGGGCAGACGACTACCTCACCAAGCCCTTTTCTGTGGATGAGTTGCTCGCGCGCGTCCGTGCGAATTTGAGGCGCTCCTCGATGGCGTCGAGCGAGTCGACAGAAGCGAGCACGTTCGACAACGGTCCGCTGCATATCGACTACGCCGCGGGATACGCAACGAAAGACGGACGCGAGCTCTCGCTCACCCCAACCGAGTACAAATTGCTCGTCCTTCTGGCGAAAAACGTCGACAAGGTGCTCACCCACACCTTCATCACCCGCGAGATATGGGGCACGAGCTGGGACAGCGATCTGGCGAGCCTGCGCGTGTTCATGCGCACCCTGCGCAAGAAGATCGAGGCAGACCCCTCTCACCCCAAGATGATTCAGACGCACATGGGTGTCGGGTACCGCATGCAGCGTCTCTAGCCCACCCCACAAAAGTGAAAAACGCCCCGCGAACGGATGCTCGCGAGGCGCTTAGATGTCTGGGCCTTACTTGATACCGCGGCCCAAGTCTTCGGCGATTTTGTCGACGCCTTTCAGCGCGGCGCACGTCTTTTTGTTGGAGCAATGCCCCGTGCAAACGCCACCCTGAGCGCAGTCGGCGCAGGTGCCCTTGCGGTAGATGCGCACGCATACCGCGACAAACGCAACGCCGATAACAGCCAGTACAACAATATCGATAGGTGCCATAGCAAGCCTCCTCTAGTTAACCATCACTTACTTTACCCCATTCTCCACCTACCAAATAGGGACGGTTTATTTTGGTCGGTTTTATCTGCGGAAACGCCATATCTCCCCCACCAAAAAGCCCGAGTGTCGCTGGGACACCCGGGCTCGTGGAAAGGGGTTAATCCTTATTCGGACTTAAGCGGAAACTGCGGCGGAAGCAGTGTTGGTCTCGTCCTCGTCGGTCCATGCATGCTTGGGCATGGGACGGAAGATCTGGAAGAGCATCGCAACCAGCAGCACGATGGCCACAATCGTCCAGATACCAAACTGTCCAAGAACAAGCAAGTTGTAGAACTGGTTGATGAACAGGCCGATCACCCAAGCGAAGGCGCACTCGTAACCGATGGCGATCGCAGTCCACTTGCCGGAATCCATCTGGTTGCGGATGGTGCCAATGGCGGCAAAGCACGGAGCGCACAGCAGGTTGAAGGCGCCGAAGGCAACGCAAGCGCCCATGGTGGGGAACATGCCGGCAAACGCGGTCCACAGGCTCGGGTCGGTCTCGCCCGCGTCGGCGACGGACAGCAGCGAGCCGGCGGTGGCGACGACGTTCTCCTTGGCGACGAGGCCAGAGACAGTCAGCGCGGTGGCCTGCCAGGTGCTAAAGCCGAGCGGGGCGAAGATCCAAGCGACCAGGTTGCCCAGCATGGCAAGCACGGAGTAGTCCATAAACTCCTCGGGGATGCCGTCCATCGCAGGCAGGAAGCCAAAGGAACCGTTATAGCTACCAAAGTTGGACAGGAACCAAACCACGACAGTGGACGCAAAGATGACCGTGCCGGCCTTCTTGATAAAGGCCCAGCAGCGCTCCCACACGTGCAGCGCCCAAGAGCGGATCGCCGGGAAGTGGTAGGCAGGAAGCTCCATAACAAACGGCGTCGGGCGGCCGGCGAAGAGCTTGGTCTTCTTGAGCATGAGGCCCGAGGCGATGACGGCAAAGACGCCCAGGAAGTAGAAAAGCGGGCTGATCCACGCGGCGGTGGTAGAAGAATCGCCGATGATGGAACCCATGAGCAGGGCGATGATCGGCAGCTTGGCGCCACAGGGAATAAACGTGGTGGTCATGACCGTCATGCGGCGGTCCTTCTCGTTCTCGATGGTCTTGGTGGCCATGACGCCGGGGACGCCGCAGCCCGAGGACACGAGCATGGGGATAAAGGACTTACCGGACAGGCCAAAGCGGCGGAACACGCGGTCCATGATGAAGGCAACGCGGGCCATGTAGCCGCAGTCCTCCAGGAAAGACAGCATCACGAACAGCAGGAACATCTGCGGGACGAAGCCGAAGATGGCGCCCAGGCCGCCGACGATACCGTCGCAGACCAGCGAATCGACCAGGCCACCGTCCTCGGTGCCGCCCGCCACAAGGGCGTCGTGCACCACGGTGGTGATACCCGGGACATAGGGGCCGTACTGCGCCGGGTCGACCGAATCGGCAGCATCGCCCGCTGCCTCGACGGCCGCATCGTAGGCGTCGCGGCCCTGACCGAGCACATACCAACCGTCGGTGCCAAAGAGCTGGTCGTTGGTGAAGTCGGTCACCGTGCCACCCAAGGTGGAAACGGCGATGTAGTACACGCAGAACATGATGACCACAAAGATCGGCAGGCCCAGGATACGGTTGGTAACCACGCGGTCGATCTTCTCGGAGGTGCTCATCTTTGCCGGAGCCTTGGTGAGGCACTCGTCAATGATGTGGGCAATCACGCCGTAGCGCTCGCCGGTGATGATGGACTCGGCATCGTCGTCGCAGTCCTGCTCGCACTGGGCGACCAGCTCCTCCACGCGAGCGGCCTTCTCCTTGGTGAGGTTGATGAGCTTGCAGGCGTCCGCATCGCGCTCGAACAGCTTGACGGCGTAATAGCGGCGCTTGTTGGCGGGAACGCTCGCCGGCAGGTTGTTCTCGATGTGCGTCAGGACATCCTCGATGGAGGAGTCGAACTTGTGCTCCGGCACCTGGCCCTTGGAGGCAGCGGACTTCTTAACCTGCTCGAACAGCTCCGTGATGCCCTTGTTCTTAAGAGCGGAGATCATCATGACCGGGCAGCCGAGCTTCTTGGAGAGCTTGTCCGTGTCGATCTTGTCGCCGTTCTTCTCGACCAGGTCGGCCATGTTGAGGGCGACGACCACGGGCAGGCCGGTCTCGATAACCTGAAGCGCCAGGTACAGGTTGCGCTCGAGGTTGGTGGCGTCGACAACCTGGACGACAACATCGGGCTCGCCGCTCATGAGGTAATCGCGCGAGCACTGCTCCTCGGGGCTGTAGGGGGAAAGCGAGTAGATGCCGGGGAGGTCCGTGATGGTAATGTTCTTGTCGCTTAGGAGCTTGGCCTCCTTTTTCTCAACCGTGACGCCGGGCCAGTTGCCAACGTAGCCGTTGGCGCCGGTGATCAGGTTGAAAAGCGTGGTCTTGCCGCAGTTGGGGTTACCCGCCAGCGCGACATGGATCTGAGAATCCGCCATTCAATCCTTCTTCCTTGTGTGCCTGCGCTGCTTTCTCCGCGCAGGCTGGATAATGTGCTTCAAAGATGCTGCATTAAGTTAGAAAAACCTAACTTTATCTGCAGAAATATACGCCGCGAGCCCTTACTGGACCTCGACGACAGCCGCCTCCTCCTTGCGGATGGAAAGCTCGTAGCCGCGCACGTTGATCTCGACCGGATCACCGAGCGGTGCAACCTTCACGACCTTGAACGAAGTGCCCTTGATGAGCCCCAGGTCCATAAGGTGGCGGCGAAGCGCACCCTCACCGTGAAGCTTGACGATGGTGGAGCTCTCGCCCACCTTAACGTCACCCAACGTCTTCATCCTCTTGTCCCCCTTTCGGTTTTTATGAAATGCTGCAGACTAACCGACGGTCATGATGTGCATGGCAACCTTGGAATCGATGCCAAAGCGTGCGCCCAGCACCGTGACGATGATATTGGCACCACTCGAGCTCACCACGTGGATTTCGTTGCCCTCGACAAAGCCGAGGTCCTTGAGGTGGTGTTTCATGTCCTCATTGCCCTTTACACGAGACACGCGCACGGTTTCGCCCGCTTTTACCATCGAAAGCGGCATGGCCGGCATCTGCGGTCCGCAAGACATGAGTTGCTCCTAACGTCAGTTCGTCCTCAACATCGACGCGTAAAAAGTTAACCACGTCTATGTTCGCTATAGTAAACTAGCACGTGGTTAACTTTTTGGAAAGGGTCCCCATTCAGATTTCGAAAAAGTTTCCTATACGAAACAAAAAGGCGCGGCAAAGGACCATCCTTTACCGCGCCCTATCATGCTTAGAGCGAGAGATTTCTGATCGATGTGACACAGGAGGCCTCATCCACGCCCGAAACGCGGAACACGATGTCCTCGCCACATTCGCCACAGAGTGCCATGAGCCCTATAACGTCGCGGCCATCGACATGACGATTGCCAATCGAAACCGACACGTCACTACGATGCTTGGCGATAATGTCATAAAGCAGCGCAACCGGGCGGGCATGCAATCCCAACGGATCTTTAATCGTCTTCGTAAATTCGACCATGTCCCCTCCCACGACATCGCACATTCGGCCGGCAACCCCAGCCACGTGGTAGCTATTGTAGCGTTAGATGCTTGTCGAGAGCTCCTCTGAGCACCTCGTGGGCAAAAAGTGGCAAATATGAGTACTGCCACCAATTTAGTAGCAGCAAAATCGAGAGCAAATTGCTTACTTTAAGCGATTCGAAGAGGTTGAAAGCCGTCAAACGCCCTTTAAAGGGGGTTAGATAAATTGATTTTGAGCCCATTTTCGCTCAGAGCAGGCCGAAAAATATGACACCTCTTTTGCAACAGTACTCATATTTGGCATTTTTTGCCCACAGAGTCCAAAATCCATGCCCCAAAACACAAAAGGAGGGGCCTCGTAAGGCCCCTCCCTAGGAAAGGGAATCGATTTATTCCACAGCCGTAGATTAATCCTAGCCGCTACTCCATCATATCGAGGACGGAAGGGCGAAGCTCGTTCTCGGCGGCCTCGGGATCGGTCTCGCGCAGGCGGTTGATGTAGCGGTTGTACCACATCACGGCAAGGCCCAGGAAGACAACCACGCCGCCAACGTTGTAGACCAGCGTCAGCCACAGCGGCTGATCGAGCGGAATGGTGCCGCAGATAAGCACGAAGCAGAAGACCACAAGCAGGAATGCGGCAACGACCAGGCCAAAGCTGCGCGAGCCCATGCGGAAGCCACGGGGAGCAGCATCGAAGTTCTTGCGCAGCATAAAGTAGGCAAGCAGAATCAGCAGCGGCGGGAGCAGAGCGGTGGCAGCCGTCATGTTGGTGACAATCATGAGCAGGTCGTCGAGGTTACCGGAGCCCAGGGCCGGGATGATCAGGATGGGGACGACGATGGCGAACTGCAGCCAAGCGGCGCGGGCAGGAATGCCATGCTCGTTGAGCTCGACGATCTTGCTACCAAAGACGCCCTTGGGGATCTCGGTGAAGAAGACCTTGATGGGAGCGGAGGTCCACATCATGAGGGAACCCAGCGTAGCGGCGAGAAGGATCAAGCCGATGACGCGCGTGGACACTTCCATAGGAATGCCAAAGTGGGCAAAGACAGCGCCGAACACGTCGAAGATGCCGGTGGAGATGGCAACGCTGCCCTCGGGGATGAACAGGTTAACCAGCAGCGAAGCGCCTGCATACAGAAGGCCGATGGTCAGGCCGGCGATAACGACGGTGCGCACGAAGGCCTTGACGCCACCCTTAAGGTCGTTAAGGAACACGCCGACAGACTCAGCGCCGCCAACGCCCTGGATGATCCAGGCAAGCGTACCGAAGAAGCCCCACGCAGTTGCGAAGTTGCTCATGTCGGGAGCCATGTTAGCGGGAGTAGGAGCCGTAGCGAACTCAACGCCGCCAAGGGCAGCAGCCAGGGACAGCAGGATGAACACGGCGGTCAGGCCGAGAGCCGCGGTCGAACCGAAGGAGGAAATGGAGCCGATCCACTTAGCGCCCTTGGTCGAAACCCACGTGGCGATAGCAAAGACGACGATCTCGATAATGGTGATCCACAGCTGCGAAAGCTCGGCGTTGGCACCAAAGAACACGTAGCTCGCGTAGATGATGACGTTGGGCAGGACGGACGCAAAGAAGAACAGGTTAACGAACCAGTAGCTAAATGCCGTCAGGAACGCCCAGCGACCACCCATCGAGGTCTTAACCCATGCGTACACGCCCGACTCGGAGTCCTTGTTGAGGCCGACGAACTCGGCGGTAACCAGGGTATAGGGGACAAAGTACAAAAGCGTGGCGAAGAAGAACGACGGCGCAGCTGCCAAGCCGATGGCCGCGTTGTTGTTGATGATGTTCTTGATACCGAACACGGCGGCGACCGTCATGCCCAGCAGAGCGAACGAACCAATCGTTCCTCGTTTTTCAGAGCTCATAAGCCCTCCCAATCATCTGTTAAATGTCATCTAAACCCGTCCGAGCTGCAAGTGCAAACACGGACGGCGCACCTGCTAAGGGGAATGGGGAAAAGGGAGTCAACAAAGCCATCCCCCTTAACGGCGCGAAGCAAACGCCCAGGCGGACGAATACTACTTGTTGGGGAAGGAATAACCTTCGACTGTCACGTGCAGTACCACGACGCGGGGATCCGCGGCATCGGCCACGACACGGTAGGCCTCGTCAATTTCGACGACGGCAACGCCGCCGGTGGGAATCGTCACGGTCTCCCCCGTACCCTCAAAGCGCTCGCGATCATCGATATCGCTGTAGGCGCGCGTACAGGTAAGATCGGCCTTGGAAGCCACCTCAACGGTCAGATTGCCGTCGAGCGGGGCGAGCACGGCATGGTAGCGACGGTGACCGACCAGATCGGCAGTAGCCGCCTCGTGGGCGTTCACCCACCAATACACCAGCGAGTCGCCGATAGAGTACGCCACATCGTGCTGCAGTTCAGAAACGCCGTCGAGTGCCTGACCGGTACGCATCCACTTCTTGACGGACTTCATCTGGGCGTCGAAATCGGCACGCGAGTTAAAGATATGCATGACTTATGCCTCCTTAATGGGTGCCAGCGCCTGAGCCAGATCGGCAGACGTCAGCGGTCGCAGGGACACCTCAAAGCTGAAGCTCTCAAAACGGGTGCGATAGGAATCGAGCACCTCGGAACCCCAAGAGTTCGAGCCAAGGCCGAGCAGCTGGTCGTTGATGTTGACCGTAACCGTGTCGCCCGGGACAAGATCGTAGACATGCTTGGCGTTATCGATAGCCTCGCAGCTATAGGGCCATGCGGAGAACGAGAACGGATTGGAAGCGGCGTCGCTCGGACGCGTCACGACCAGACCGTCACCGTGGCTGGAGCGCAGGGCGACCCAGCGGGTACCCTCGCGGTTGGCGCAGTCCTGGGGCATAACGTAGGGCGTGAACATGTCGTCGACCGTAGTGCGGTAATGACCGACCGGGTTGGCGCGCAGCGAGTCCGGATAGTTCTCGCCCGGGCCGTGGCCATACCACTCGACGGCACGATCACAACCGGGAACCTCGAAGGAGATGCCGATGCGCGGGATAATGTCCGAATAGTCGCCGTAGGGCTCGCCGGAAACCTTGAGGTCGACGCGGCCACTCGGAAGCACGGTATAGACGAGCTCGACGCGCATGCCGAACGCGCGGACGGGAGGAGCAATACGCTGGCTCACGGTAACGACGACCACATTGCCGTCCTGCTTCCAAGTAACCTTGCGGGTAGACGTCTGCATCACATCGATGAAGTTGTCCTTCCACAGGGAGTCATACTCTTGGGCGTGGTTGTCGACGAGCGGATGCCAAAAACCAACCTGGGGACCAGAGGCCATGACGTCGCGGCCGGATGCCTTCCACTCGCTCACGGTACCGTTGACCTTGCTGAAGGTCAGCTCGCCGTTGAGGGAGTGAATGTGGATCTCCTGCTCGGTCTCCTCGACCGTAAGCTCAGGACGAGCGGGGGCAGCGATGGCCGGCGCCGAATGGTTGGCGATGGCAAACTGGCTTGCACCCAGTTGGAACATCGGCTCGCACCAGACGTGAGCGGCCATGGTGTAGGCGCGCACGGTCAGCAGGGTCTCGCCTACCGCGGCCTCGTGAATCACTAGCGGAAGCTGGACGGACTCGCCGGGGGCAACCGCACCGGGCATGAGCGTCTTGCGGCAGACCACGTCGCCGTCCACCAGGGTCTCCGCCGACAGGCAGACATCCTCAAGGGTGGTAAACCAACGCTTGTTGGTGACGGTCAGCTCGCCCGCCTCGTCGTCGTAAGCCATGCGAACCGGGCAGATGACCTGACCATACTCAGTGAGGCCCGGGCTCGGCTGCTGCCAAGGGAACACCATGCCATCGATGCAGAAGTTGCTGTTGTTGGGGTAATCGCCGTTGTCGCCACCATACATATCGTAGGCAACGCCGTCCTCGGTCACAGCAGCCAAACCGTGGTCGCACCATTCCCAGATAAACTGGCCTTGGATGCAATCCCAGCGATCGAAGACCTCCTGATACTCGGACAGGCCTCCGGGGCCGTTGCCCATGGAGTGACCGTACTCGCAGTTGATGCGCGGCTTGGGGAATGGATGCTCACCAAAGTCGTTCATCTGCGACACACGGGAGTACATGGTGGAGATAACGTCGACGGTATCGGCGTTGCGGTCCTCCTCGTAATGGACCGGACGACCATCGAGCTCGTGAGCCTTGGCGTACATCGCGCGGATGTTGCAGCCATAGCCGCTCTCGTTGCCCATCGACCACATAATGATGCAGGCGTGGTTGCGCTCCTGCATCACCAGGCGCTCAATGCGGTCGACGTAGGCCGGCTCCCATGCCGGGTCGTCGGTGACCAGGGCGATATTGCCGATATTCTCGAAGCCGTGGCTCTCCATATCGGTCTCGGCGACCAGCATGATGCCGTACTCGTCGCACAGCTCGTAAAAGCGCGGGTCGTTGGCGTAGTGGGACGTGCGCACCGCGTTGATGTTGTGCTGCTTCATGAGCTCCAGGTCGCGGCGCATGCGATCGAGGCCCACGGCGCGGCCCTTGTGATCGTCGTGATCGTGGCGGTTGACGCCATGCATCTTAAAGTAAGTGCCGTTGAGGTAGATATGATTGCCCTCGACCGTCACCTCGGCAAGACCCTGGCGATGCGGGACGTACTCGCTGACCTGGTCACCGTCGTAGACCTCAAACGTAAGGTCATAGAGGAAGGGATCCTCGGGATTCCAGAAGTGGGCATCGGTCACGCTGCACTCGGCATGGCCGTCGACGCACTCACCCGTAGCCACCACGTTCTCGCCATCACTGAGCGTAAACACAACGCGGGTAGCTCCCTCGGCAACCGTATCGAGCGTGATCAGAGCGGCATCGCCCTCGCGGTGCGTGCGGAACCTAAAGTCGACCAGGTGTGCGGCGGGACGCTGCATAAGATACACATCGCGGAAGATGCCCGAGGCCCACCACATGTCCTGATCCTCGATATAGCTGCCATCGCTGTACTGCAGGACCTTGACCGCAAACAGGTTGTCGCCCTCGACGAGCGCGTCGGTCACGTCGAACTCGGCAGACAGGCGCGAACCCTTGGTCATGCCGATAAACTGACCGTTGACGTACAGCTCGCCATAGCTCTCGATGCCGTCAAAGCGAATGATCTCGCGAGCGCCGGCAGGAACGGCGGGAAGGTTGACGATGCGCTGGTACACGCCCGTGGGATCGTCAGAGGGAACGAACGGCTGATCCACCGGGAACGGAAAACCCTCGTCGGTGTAGGCAAGGTTGCCATAGCCGTCCACCTGCCACAGGTGCGGAACCTCCACGTGATCCCACTCGGGCTCGTACGTGGAAAGCTCCTCGTTAGAGACGGCAGCGGGGCCCTCAAAGAGGCGGAACTGCCACGAGCCGGACAGCTGGACAAACCCGCGCGACAGCTCGCGGCTGTACGTTGCAGCGAGATCGGCGGTCTCATAACCCATAAAGTACGCATGGGGTGCCAGGCGGTTCCTATGGGTGAGCGCTTGGTTTTCCCAATCGTTAATGGTGTCCATGGTGATGCTCCTTCGTCATCGTAGTGATTCTTGTGCAACCGGTTGTCCTTATCTTACGGGCGATGCAAAAAACTGTGCAACCGGTTGTCCGCTGAACGGTCGATTTGGTCGGGTTAACGGTGCAACCGGTTGTACAACCGCAACACTTATGTCACCCTGAGTATCGAAACTCAGCGCAAGACATCGTTCTTAAGCTCGTAGGCAACCGCCACGCCCGCTGATATCTCACCCATACGAGACGTATTCGATTGCGGCTTGGTTGCAAAACGACACCGGTCACCGGATATCATGAACGCTGTTCAGGCGCACTATAGTAAGCTGTATCCGCACCAGCCCGTATCAGCGACAACATCGACCGCATTCTCCAGGAGACGCCATGACCCAACCAGTTCGCACCGCACCTACGCTTGCCGAGGTTGCCGCAGCTGCCGGCGTGTCGCGCTCCACAGCATCGCGCGCTCTCAACGATTCGCCCCGCATTAGCGAGGAAACCAAAAAGCGCGTCCGCGCGGCGGCCAAGGAAGTCAATTTTGTCCCCAACGCTCGTGGCCGAGCGCTCGCTGTCGGGCGCACGGAAATCATCGCCGTGCTCGTGACCGAGCCCCTAAGTGAACTCTTCAGCGACCCCACTTATAGCGAGTTTTTGAGCGGCATTACCGAGGAACTGTCGGAGTCGTCCTATCTGCCCGTTATCTTGCAGGCGTCTTCTACGCATGAGCGCAACCGCGCACGCGAGCACTTTGAGCGCCGCTCGTTCGACGCCGTGATCGACGTCTCCCCCTACAAGGGCAGCGAGCTGCTCGAGGTACTGTGCGAGCTGGGCGTACCCACCGTGTTGTGCGGCCAGCTCGAGGGCCACCCCTATCGCGATGTGTTCTCGACAGTCTACTCTGACGACGAAGAGGGCGGACGCTTTGCGGCACTCGCCATAAAGGATCGCGGGCGCAAAGATATCGTCGCCGTGTTGGGACCGCAAGACAACCCCGCTGTTGCCGACCGCCTGCGCGGCTACCGCGCCGTCTTGGGCGAAGACCTCCCAGACGCAAACGTTATCTATACCGGCTGGAACAGCGGAGACGGCTATCAGGCCATGCACCAGATTCTCGCGCGCGAGATCGCTTTCGATGGCGTGCTCTGCGGATCGGACCGTATCGCGGCTGGCGTCATCACCGCACTCAACGAGGCAGGCCTATCCGTTCCGGCGGACGTTTCTGTCGTCGGCTTCGACGATCACGAGATTGCGACGCGCTGCGTCCCCGCGCTCACGACCGTCCGCCAGCCCCTGCGCGAAGAAGGCCACATGGCCGCCAACATTGCGCTCGACATGATCAAGGGTGCCGAGCCAACCACCTCCGTGATGCACATGCAGCTGATCCAGAGAGACTCGCTATAAGAAATTGGGGCAGGCTTTCCGCCAGACAGTTGTTGCGGAAAGCCTGCCCCGTTTTGAGCGCTCGTTCTGGGGCACAGTTTCCGTTAGACAGCTCAACCGGAAACTGTGCCCCATTATTTTGCCGAATTCTGGGTCGCGCTTTCCCAGAGGGTCCCCTTTGGGAAAGCGCGACCCGTTCTGGACGCAGATTCCGGGATGCACTTTCCGCGACGCCTGGTCATCCCATGCCCTCACAACCTCGGCGCATAAAAAACGAGGGAAGGCACGCGTCCTTCCCTCGTTGCGGGCAATATGTAGCCACTCGCCTACATCAGGCGCAGGCTGACGTCCTTGAGCTGGGCGCCGGAAACGGCACTCGGGGCGCCCGACATAAGGTCGGAGCCGCTGGCCGTCTTGGGGAACGCCATGACGTCGCGGATGGAGTCGGAGCCGGTGAGCAGCATGCACACGCGGTCCAGGCCCAGAGCGAAACCGCCCATCGGGGGCGCACCAAACTTGAGAGCCTCCATGAGGAAGCCAAACTGCGACTCGGCGCGCTCCTCGGTAAAGCCCAGGAGCTTGAGCATGGACATCTGCATCTCGGCGTTGTGGATACGCATACCGCCGCCGCCAGCCTCAAAGCCGTCCATGACAAAGTCGTAGGTGCACGAACCGGCTGCCAGCGGATCGGCCTCGATCTTGGCGATGTCGGTCTCGGTCGGCAGAGTGAAGGGCTGGTGCTCGGCAGCGTAAGCCTTGCGGTCCTCATCCCAGTGGAACAGCGGGAAGTTGACGACCCACAGGAAGTCGTGGCCCTCGCGCTTGATCTCGAGGGCGTTGGCCATGTGCGAACGCATACCGCCCAGGATCTCGTCAGAGAGCAGGCGCGGGCCGGCGGCGAACATCACAAGGTCGCCGGGCTCGACGTCCATGCGCTCGCGCAGAGCCGCCATCTCCTCGTCCGAGAAGAACTTGACGATGGGGCTGTTGATGGAGCCATCCTCGCGGAAGGCGATCCATGCCAGGCCCTTGGCGCCAAACGTGGAAGCCACGCCGGCGAGCTTATCGATCTTGGCACGTGCCCAGGCACCGGCGCCCTTGGCGTTGATGGCCTTGACGACAGAGCCCTCCTCGTTTGCGGCAGTCGCAAAGACCTTGAACTTGGAGTTGGCAAAGATGTCGGTCAGGTCGACCAGATGCATGCCGTAGCGGGTATCGGGCTTGTCGGAGCCATAGGTGTCCATGGCCTCCCAGTAGTTCATGCGACGCAGCGGCGTGGGCATCTCGACACCCATGCGGCCGAAGGCATCGGCCAGGACCTCTTCGAGCGCGCTCATAACGTCGTTCTGGTCCACGAAGGACATCTCGATATCGACCTGAGTGAACTCGGGCTGACGGTCGGCACGCAGGTCCTCGTCGCGGAAGCACTTGGCAACCTGATAGTAGCGCTCGACGCCACCGACCATAAGCAGCTGCTTCAGGAGCTGCGGGGACTGCGGCAGGGCGTAGAAGTTGCCCGGCTGAATACGGCTGGGAACGATGAAGTCGCGGGCGCCCTCGGGCGTGGACTTAAACAGGGAGGGCGTCTCGACCTCCATGAACTCACGGTTGTGCAGCGCCTCGCGAATGGCAAAGGTAAAGTCGGAGCGCAGCTTGAGGTTGGCCATCATCTCGGGACGGCGGAGGTCCAGATAGCGATAGCGCAGGCGGGTGTCCTCGCTGGTCTCGATGCCGTCCTCGATCTGGAACGGCGGGGTGACGGACGTGTTGAGAACCTCGGCGTGGTCGGTCAGGACCTCGATCTCGCCGGTCGCGAGCTTGGTGTTGGTGGTCTCCTCGCCACGGGAGCGCACGACGCCGTGGATCTTGATGGGCCACTCGGGACGCATGGTCTCGGCGATCTTAAAGGCGTCGCCGTCGGAGTGCTCGGGGTCGAAGGTGAGCTGCGTGATGCCCTCGCGGTCGCGAAGATCGCAGAAGATAAGGCCGCCGTGGTCGCGGCGACGGCTCACCCAACCGGTGAGGGTGACCTCTTCGCCCACGTTCTCGCGGCGAAGCTCGCCGCAGGTACGGGTGTGCATGGAATGCTCGTCGATGGGACGGGTCTGGCTCATACCAGTGATCCTCCTTTATGGATCTGTGCCGCCCCGTGTCGTTCCGGGCGGCGTCGTACAGATTTGCCCAGCCTGCGTAAACCGCGCAGCCAGACATGGCGTTCTATCTTATCGCACCTGTGTCGATGTGCCGCGGAAAAGTAGCTCCTGCCCAAAGACTTGACGGAGACGAAACAATTGACGCACCGCGGCACCCGCCCGCGCTCGTCACGTGCGACAATATGCCCCAATAAAACAGCACTTGGAAAGGCCCGTCATGACTGCACGCCTCATTGTTATGGATATCGACTCCACGCTCATCAACCAGGAGGTCATCGATCTGTTGGGCGAGGAGGCAGGCGTGGGCGAGCAGGTGGCGCAGATCACCGAACGCGCCATGCGCGGCGAGCTGGACTTTAAGCAAGCGCTCGAGGAGCGCGTGGGGCTGCTTGCCGGCTTGGATGAGAGCGTGTTCGAGCGCGCTTTTGAGCGCGTGACATTTACCCCCGGCGCGCTGGAGCTTGTGCGCTCGGCACACAGCAAGGGCTGGAAGGTCGGCGTGGTAAGCGGCGGCTTCCACGAGGTCGCTGACAAGATCGCAGCCGCCGCGGGCATCGATTTTTGCCTGGCCAACCGCCTAGAGGTCGTGGACGGCAAGCTTACCGGTAAGTTGGCTGCCGAGATTGTGACCAAGGAGTCCAAGCTCATCCAGCTGCTGGACTGGGCAGTTGAGTGCGGCGTCGACATGGCCCACACGGTCGCTATTGGCGACGGGGCAAACGACATCCCCATGATCCAGGCCGCGGGCACGGGCATCGCGTTTTGCGCCAAGCCCAAGACGCGCGAAGCCGCCCCGTTTGCCATCGACGAGCGCAACCTGATGCTCGCCATGGACATCATCCTGCGCGACTAGCCGATCCGTCTAACAATTGAATCAGTCCGTCCTATAGTTTCCGAACAATTTTGTCTTAGTGTTCGGAAACATACCCTTTGAGTGCTAGACTTTGCGCCGTCGAAGGGAATATATATGGATAAGCGAGATCTTGAGCAGCTGCTGAGCGATGTTGCCGGCGGATCAGTCACCCCTGCCGACGCCCTCACGCGCATCCAGACGGCTCCGACCGCCGATTTGGGCTTTGCACAGCTCGATCTTTCGCGCGGAGTGCGCCAGGGAGCCGGCGAGGTTGTCTACGGTGCCGGTAAAACCGCCGAGCAGATTGCCGCCATTATCGAAGCGCTGCGCGATGCCGGCCAGGAGCGCATCCTAGTCACACGCTTGGATGCCGAAAAAGCCGCGCGCACCGCTGAGCTTCTTGGCAACGACATCGACCTGGGATATGTCCCGGACGCCCAGCTCGCCCTGGTGGGTGGCAAGCCCTCCCCTACCGGCAACGGACGCATCGTCGTCGCCTGCGCCGGCACGAGCGACCTGCCCGTCGCCGAAGAGGCGGCACTGACGGCCGAGTTCTACGGCAACGAGGTCAATCGACTCTACGACGTAGGTGTCGCCGGCCTGCACCGCCTGCTCGTTCATGCTGAGGAACTTGCCCAGGCGCAGGTGGTCATCGCCATCGCCGGCATGGAAGGCGCCCTGGCGAGCGTTATCGGCGGCCTTGTGAGCTGTCCGGTCATCGCCGTCCCCACCAGCGTGGGCTATGGCGCGAGCTTTGGCGGCGTGGCCGCACTGCTCGCCATGCTCAACTCCTGCGCCAGCGGCGTTTCAGTCGTCAACATCGACAATGGCTTCGGCGCCGCCTACCAGGCAAGTCTTATCAATCATTTGAGCGCCGGCACGCCCTGCGCCCGTTAAGGAGCATTCTATGTCCAACCATCAGCACACGCTTATCATCGACGGCACCTCGGGCATCAGCGGCGACATGACCGTCGCAGCCCTGCTCGACCTGGGCGCCAGCGAGGAGCACCTGCGCGAACAGCTCGCCACGCTGCCGGTCGGCGGCTTTGAGATTGCCGTCACCCGCGTAAACAAGCATGGCATCGACGCCTGCGACTTTGACGTTCAGCTGGCAGAGGAGCTCGAGAACCATGATCACGACATGGCCTGGCTCTACGGCAACGAAGCAGCTGGCGAGCACACACATGAGCATGAGCATCATGATCATGGCGAACACGAACACGAGCACCGCCATGAGCACGCACATGGCCACGACCACGACCACGAGGGTCACCATCACGCCCACCACCATCACCACCGCTCTTTGGCGGACGTCACCGCCATCATCGACGGCTCACAGCTAAGCGATGGCGCCAAGCGTCGCGCCCTTGCCATTTTTTCCGTACTCGCTGCTGCCGAGGCCAAGGCTCACGGCAAAACGCCCGACACCGTCCTGTTTCACGAGGTGGGCGCCGTCGACTCCATTGTCGACGTCTGCTCTGTCGCCATCTGCCTCGACGACCTGGGTATTGAGGACATCGTGGTCGAGTCGCTTTCCGAGGGCCACGGCACCATTCGCTGCGCCCACGGCCTCATGCCCATTCCCGTCCCCGCTGTCGTCAACCTGTGCCAGGCGGGCAATATCGCCCTCACGCCTGCACCGGTCGCCGGCGAGCTCGTGACGCCCACGGGCGCCGCCATCGTCACTGCTCTGCGCACGTCCGACCAACTGCCCTCACGCTACCGCATCGAAGCCGTCGGCTACGGCGCCGGCAAGCGCCCCTACGAGGGCTGCTCCGGGACGCTCCGCTGTCTGCTCGTTGACGCGGACGCATAGCCATGGATGCCCGCAAGGCCAAAAGCCGCGCCGCGATCGTCGCGGCGTTCTTCGAGCTGCTGCGCGAAGAGGACTACGGCAAGATCACCGTCGGCGACATCATCGCGCGCGCTCACGTAGGCCGCGCGACATTCTACGGCCTCTTTAAGAGCAAAGACGACCTGCTGTCCGAGCTCGTGAGCGACATCTGCACCCACGCCCTCGACGACGATGGCACACCGCTCGACGACCCATTCGTGCAGGTCGAGCATATCCTCAACAACCTCTGGGAGCGCCGTCAGGGCGTTCGAGCCCTCGTAGCCGGCGCCGGCTCACGCGTCTTCGCCGACTGCTTACGCAAGACCATCATGTCACGAGCAGCCGAAACCGTGCCCGTCGACCCCTCAGGCCCCGCCGGCACCATGGACCGAAGCTTCCTACTACACCACATAGCCTCAAGCTTTGTAGGAATGGTCCAATGGTGGGCCTGGCACAATTTCCAAGCAGATAAAGCCGACGTAGCCAAAGACTACCTCTCAGCCATAAAGCCCCTCTTCACCTAAGTAAGAAGCTCATCCCAAATCATCGACCCAACCCAGGGCTCCGCGCACCCCAAAGTGTCACTCGCGCCTCAACGCCCCCACCCGCAACCAGCCCCTCCCATCCAAATTCAAATTCAGATTTATATGTTGGGCTGCTTGCTCGAGCGCAGCAAAGACCCCGCAGCTG
>CALDBJ010000152.1 GCA_937937835.1 uncultured Collinsella sp. | reverse complement strand
TCGCCGCGCCCCGCAGTGCCCGCTTCCCCCGAGAACAATTATCAGTGCAGGTCAGAGCTGTGGCGTTTTGGGGCATGCTTGGCCTCCTGCAAAAAGCCTACTCACTTGGTTTTTCTGCTAGAAGACCGCCACGAGGTAAGGCAACTCTCCCGGTAGTCGTTGGGGACGTTCTTAAACGACTAGTCAAACAAGAACGTCCCCAATGACTAGAAAAGGAACGTCCCTAACTGCCGCATCCGGAGCAAGACAACGCCGCAGGTAGAGGACGGATAGCGAGCGGGTCGCATTTGAGACAAGGTGACGTGAAACGAAAGGGCGCTGACCTTCTGGTCGCGCCCTTGAAGTTGAACGTCAGATTGTACAGGTGCGGCCCGCGCAGCGTCGAGCCGTTACGGCGTTTGGTAAAACGCCGTAACTCTAAATACGTTCCGCGATCTCGTGGATGAGGTAGTCGGTCTTTTCCCAGCCCAGGCACGGATCGGTGATCGACTTGCCAAAGACGCCGCCGTCGACCGGCTGGTTGCCGTCCTCCAGGTAGGACTCGATCATAAAGCCCTTGACCAGCTTGGAGATGGACTCGTTGCGGCGGCAGCTGTCGAGCACCTCCTTGCAAATGCGATACTGCTCAAGCGGGCGCTTACCCGAGTTGTCGTGGTTGCAGTCGATGACCGCTGCCGGATTGGCATAGCCGGCGTGCTCGGTGTAGCGTTCGGCCAGGCGCTCCAGGTGCTCGTAGTGGTAGTTGGGGTAGGTGCGACCGTCGAGACCGATGTAGCCACGCATAACGGCGTGCGCGAGCGGATTGCCGTCGCACTCGACCTCCCAGTTGCGGAAGATGAAGCTCTGGTGCGCCTGCGCGGCGTAAATGGAGTTGAGCATAACGGTGGTGGAACCGGCAGTGGGATTCTTCATGCCGACGGGTACCGAAATGCCGCTCGACACCAGGCGATGCTCCTGGTTTTCGACCGAGCGTGCGCCCACGGCCACATAGCTCAGCAGGTCAACGAGGTACTGGTAGTTGGACGGATAGAGCATCTCGTCGGCGGTGAAGAAGCCTGTTTCCTTAATAACGCGCAGGTGCATATGGCGGATGGCCTTGACGCCCTCGAGCAGGTCGTCGGGAGCCTCGGGGTTGGGGTTGTGCAGCAGGCCCTTGTAGCCGGTGCCCTTGGTGCGCGGCTTATTGGTGTAGACGCGCGGAATGATGATGAGCTTGTCCTTGACCTCCTCGGCGGTCTTGGCCAGTCGGTTCATGTACTCGAGGACCGAATCCTCGCGGTCGGCAGAGCACGGGCCGATGATGAGCACCTTGCGTGCGTCCTCGCCGGTAAAGACTTTGGCGACCTCGGCGTCAAATGCCTGCTTTTTGGCGGTAAGCTCGGCAGAAAGCGGCATTTCCTCGCGGATCTCCATGGGGATCGGCAGCCTGCGTTTGAATTCCATGGCCATAGGGGTCTCCTCAATCTATAGAAAGAGCAATAAGCGTATTGTCGAGTGTTCGGCATTATCCGCTGTCGCACGCTAAAGTGCAAGCCCTTGCCACCTCGAAACCTGCCAAAAGGGACAGGTTTATTTTGGCAGGTTTTATATGGGGGAACGTCGGCGCTCACCAGGATGGGATGACGCCGTGAGGGACCCTAAGCCTGCCGCCGATTCCCCGGGGAGTACCCAGTGGGCAAAAAAATGCCAAATATGAGTACGGTTGCTATCTTAGTATCATATTGCCTTCGCAAAATAATAGACATAACAGCAAAATATGTTCATTAATACAAACGCATATAAGTCCGCTATGGGGCTGTTTGATCAATTTAGGGACGCGTGTAAGCCGTGAAAACGGCATTTGGGGCTGTTTTGGCTGTTACTAAAAGGGTAACAGTACTCATATTTGCCATTTTTTGCCCACGGGGCCTCGAAGGGGCTGTCAATCAGGTCCCAGGGGAGGCGGTTTGAGGGCCGCAGAGCAAAAACGGGGGCGCAGGTTGTCCTGCGTCCCCGTTCTCGGGCGTTATTCGTTCCCTGCAGCAGAATTTACGCCGCCTCGTCGAATTGCGAGTTATATAGGTCGGCGTAGAAGCCGCCCTGGGCGAGCAACTCGTCGTGCGTGCCCTTCTCGACGATATCGCCGTCGCGAATCACCAAGATCACGTCGGCGTTGCGGATCGTGGACAGGCGGTGTGCGATGACAAAGCTGGTACGGCCCTGCATCAGCGCATCCATGGCGCGCTGAATAAGCTCCTCGGTGCGGGTATCGACGTTGGAAGTCGCCTCGTCCAGAATCAGTGCCGGGCGGTCGGCCAAAATGGCGCGGGCGATGGTCACGAGCTGCCGCTGGCCCTGTGAGAGGTTAGTGCCCTCCTCGTTGATCATAAAGTCGTAACCGCCGGCGAGCGTATGGATAAAGTGGTCGCAGCGTGCGGCGCGTGCGGCGGCCTCGACCTCGGCGTCGGTCGCATCGGGGCGTCCGTAGCGGATGTTCTCGCGGATGGTGCCGTTAAACAGCCAGGTGTCCTGCAGCACCATGGCAAACTCGCCGCGCAGCGCCGCGCGGTCCCAGTCGCGCACGTCGACGCCCTCGACGCGCAGCGAACCGCCGTCCACGTCGTAGAAGCGCTGCAGCAGCTTAATGAGCGTGGTCTTGCCGGCGCCGGTGGGGCCGACGATGGCGATGGTCTGGCCGGGCTGCGCCTCGCAGCTAAAGTCGTGGATGATGGTCTTGTCGGGCGTGTAGCCAAACTTGACGTGGTCAAACTCCACGTGGCCGGGGCGCTTCTCGGGAATCTGCGCGTCAGCTTTCTGTTCCTCCTCGGGCGCGGCCAGGAACTCAAACACGCGCTCGGTGGCGGCGGCCATCGACTGCATCGTATTGCTCACGTTGCCCAGCTGCTGCACCGGCTGCGTAAAGTTGCGAACGTACTGGATAAAGCTCTGGATGTCGCCGGGCGTGGCATTGCCGGTCAGCGCGAGCTGCGCGCCTACCACGACGACGCCCACGTAGCCCATGTTGCCCACCAAGCTCATAAGCGGCATCATCAGGCCCGACAGGAACTGCGAGCGCCAGCCACTAATAAAGAGGCGGTCGTTTTGACGGTCGAACTCCTCGATTGAGGCCTCGGCGCGGTCGAACACCTGGATGACGTTCTGGCCGGCAAAGTCCTCCTCGATAATGCCGTTGACGGCGCCCAGGACTTGCTGTTGCTCGCGGAAGTACGGTTGCGAGAAGTGAATCATCACGGTCAGGATAATCGCGGCGGCCGGCAGCGTGAGCACGGTGACGCCGGTGAGCGGCAGGCTGATCGACAGCATCATGACGAGCACGCCGATAATCTGCGTCACCGACGTGATGAGCTGCGTCACGCTCTGGTTGAGCGACTGGCCGAGCGTATCGACGTCGTTGGTGATGCGACTGAGCACGTCTCCCTTGCTGTGGCCGTTGAAGTAACTCATCGGCACGACGGCAATCTTGGCGGCGATTTCCTTGCGCATGCGGTAGCAGATCTTTTGCGTGACGCCGGTCATGAGCCAGCCCTGGACCAGGCTGCAGACAGAGCTCGCCAGATACAGGCAGAGCAAAAAGCCGAGCGTCTTGGCGATCCAGTCAAAGTCAACGTCGCCGGTGCCGTTGACCTTGGCGACCAGGCCTTCGAACAGCTTGGTCGTAACCTGGCCGAGCACCTTGGGTCCCACAATGTTAAAGATGACCGAGCACACGGCAAAGGCAACGGCGGCAAACACGGCAACTTTGTGTTGGCCGATATAGCCGAGCAGCTGCCTCATGGTGCCCTTAAAGTCCTTGGCCTTTTCGCCGCGACGCATGCCGCCCATGCGGCCCATGGGACCACGCTGGCGGGTGGGCTTGGGAATCTGAGTCTTGGTCTCGTCTGCCATTAGCGCTCGCCTCCTTCCATGACGGTTGCAATCTCTTCTTGGGTAAGCCCCAGCTCCTCGGCGGAAAGCTGCGACTGTGCGATCTCCAGGTACGCCGGGCAGCTGCGCAGCAGCTCCTCGTGCGTGCCGGTGCCCACCACGTGGCCGTCGTCGAGCACGATAATCTGGTCGGCGTGCATGATGGTCGCGATGCGTTGTGCCACGACCACGAGCGCGGCGTCGGTGACGTTTTTGGCCAGCTCCTCGCGCAGGCGCGCGTCGGTCTTGTAGTCAAGCGCGCTAAACGAGTCATCGAACACCACGACCTCGGGCTTTTTGGCCAACGCGCGGGCGATGGCCAGGCGCTGGCGCTGACCGCCCGAAACATTGGAGCCGCCCTGGCTGATGGGGGAGTCGTAGCCGCCCTCGCGTTCGGCGATAAAGTCCTCGGCCTGGGCGATGCGCGCGGCTTGGCGCATGTCATCATCGCTTACCATGTCGCCGGCAAACTTGAGGTTGCTCTCGACAGTGCCCGAGAACAGACGCCCCTGCTGCGGGATGTAACCAATGCGACGGCGCAGCTCGGAAAGGGTCATGTCGCGCACGTCAATGCCGTCGAGCGAAATGCTGCCGCCCGTGACGTCGTACAGGCGCGGAATCAACTGCACGAGCGTGGACTTGCCCGAGCCCGTGGAGCCAATGATGCCGAGCATCTGACCGGCATGCGTGGTGAAGTTCACGCCGCTGATGACATCGGCGCGGGCATCGGGATACTGGAAGCTCACGTCGCGGAAGGTGAGCTCACCGCGCGGCGCGCTGGCCACGGGCAGTTTGGGCGAGACAGGGTCGTTGATGCTCGTGGGGCAAGTGATGACCTCTTCCACACGCTCGGCTGCGACCTCGGCGCGGGGCAGGATAACCGAAACCATGGTGAGGATCATAAACGCCATGACGATCTGCATGGTATAGGAGATAAACGCCATCATGTTGCCGACCTGCATCACGCCGTCGGACACGCCCTGCGCGCCAAACCAGACGATAAGCACGGTGATGCAGTTCATGACGAGCATCATGAGCGGCATCATGAAGCTCATGGCGCGGTTGGTGTAGAGCTGCGTGGTCATCAGGTCGAGCGAAGCCTTGTCAAAACGCTCGAGCTCATGCTCCTCACGGTTGAACGAGCGGATGGGCATAAGGCCGTCGAGCAGCTCGCGGGCGGTAAGGTTCACGCGGTCCACAAAGCTCTGCATCTTTTTGAACTTGGGCATGGTGAGGCCCATGAGCACGCCGACGACGGCCGAGACCGCGATGATGGCTACGGCGATGGTCCACTCCAGGCCGGTGTGGTTGGCCAGGACGCGCATGACGGCGACGATGCCCATGACGGGGGCCATCAGGCACATGCGGATAAACAGGGTTGCGGCCATCTGGATCTGCTGAATGTCGTTGGTGCAGCGGGTGATGAGCGAGGCCTGGCTAAACTTGCCCACCTCGGCCGGCGAGAAGTGCATAACCTTGTTGAAGGTCTCGCGGCGCAGGTCGCGGGCGATGGAGCAGGCGGTGCGCGAGGCCACGGCGCCGGTCAGGATGGTGGCGACCAGCGAGATCAGACACAGGCCAAACATCGTGGTCGCCATGCGGCTCAGGTAGGCGTTTTGCACGTCGGCGGGGTCGATGCCCTGTGCCTTGTACTCGTCCTGTACATAGCTCACGGCGCGCTGGGTGACGATGGAGCCCGACATGGAGCCCATTTTGTCCGCCATTTGGTTGGCGCCCTCGACGAGCTTGCTTTGGTCTACCAGACCGCCCTCGACACCCAGGCACAGGCTCTTCATGGTGATCTTACCGCCGTCGGCATCAATCTGCTTTTGCATGTTCTGCGCCGCTGCGGCCTTCTGCTGCATCTCGGCGAGCTGCTCGGGCGTCATCGCTGCCATTTGCTCGGGGGTGGGCATGGCCTGGGCAGCGTTGTTGTCTTTCTCGCTGGACGAGCCCATCATGTCGCCCATGGAGTCGGCGTCGATGCCTTGGTTGAGCGAAAGGACGACAGTTTCGGGCAGGCTCATAATGCCGGCAATCTTGCCTCCATCGGCACGCTCTTCCTCGGTACCCTTGTACGTTCGAATGCCATTTTTGTCTGCCTTGCCAAACGCAGCCTCTACCGTCTTGGCGTCTTTGGCGCTCATAAAGAGCTCAAGGTCATCGAGCGATTCGGCGCGAATGGTGTCGGGCACGGGCGAGGCAATGCCGCCTTGCTGCACGCCCACGTCGACGATGTCGCTCATATAGGTAGGCAGCGCCAGATCGGCGTTGCAGCTGATTACGATAAGTACGATAGCTGCGAACAGTGCCAGGATATGCTTTTTAAAGAGCTTGAGAATCCTCACTCGGCATCTCTCCTTTCTTGATTGCGGTCGATAGTTTCGTTGGCACGCCTTAGAAGACGCACCATCTCTTGGGTATCTGTTTCGCCGAGCTGCTCGAGGAAAGCCGCAGTGCGGTTCTCGAATTCCCGACGTTTGATTTCTAGATCCTGGAATCCCTTGTCGGTCACTATGACGTGTACGCGACGACGGTCAGTCTTTGAGTGCTCGCGCTCGACCCAGCCCTTGGCTTCGAGGGCGCGTAAGATATTGGCGATACGGGCGCTCGAGACCCAGGCGCGATCAGCGAGTTCGCTCGGCGTGAGCGAACCGCCGGCGAGTATGAGGGCGCGCATGACAGCCATTTCGCCGCCGAGGGCTTTGTCCGCAAAGCGCGAAATGCGCTGATGCATGCTGCCGAACTCGGTAAGGAGCTGACGCCCAAGTTCACGGAAATCGGTATCTTCCACCGAAAACCCCTAACACTAGAAACTATTTTCGGTGAAAGATGATACCCTTGCACGCGTACCCTATGCGGTAGATTTTGGGACATGTCTAGAAAACTACCTTTAGGCGACCTCCGTGCACCGTCGGCACCAGCAAAGTTAGGGGTAGATCGTTAGGCATGTCCCAAAGCCTACTCAGAGGCACTTTACCCTGCTAAAGCTGGCATAACAGCTAGAGTGAACGTCGTACAAAGGCAAGGAAAAATATCAAACAAATCGGTGAACGGTAGTTGTTCGCGCGCGCATTTCCTGCGGATTTGTAAAAAAAGCCATTATGGTATAAAAAAAGAAACATATAACAGCCCAGATGGAGAGGGTGGCTATGTTATCCTTCTCAAACGGGTGAAATCTTGGGTTTTGGGTTGTAGTTCCAAGGTGGACAAACGTTTTTCCTGCACCAACGTGTGGTGAAGAACGGAAGAAGCCGGTGGTGCAAGCCGAACATTCAAGAATTCAATAAGCAGCGGTGTGAGAGAGCACCGCATTACACGTAACTAGGAGCGTGGTTACACAATGCAGGAGGCATGGGAAGGCTTCAAGGAAGGTATCTGGACGGGAGAGGTTGACGTCCGAGACTTCATCCAGAAGAACTACACCCCCTACGAGGGCGATGAGTCGTTCCTCGTAGGTCCGACCGAGCGTACCAAGGAGCTGTGGGGCGAGGTTCTCGACCTGCTGCTTAAGGAGCGCGAGCAGGGTGGTGTCCTCGATATGGACACCAAGACCGTCACGGGTATCGTGAGCCACCCCGCAGGCTACATCGATAATGCCCATCGCGACAAGGAGACCATTGTTGGCCTCCAGACCGACAAGCCGCTCAAGCGCGCGCTGCACGTCAACGGTGGTATCCGCATCGCTTGCCAGGCTGCCAGCCAGCACGGCTACAAGGTCGACGAGAACGTTGTCGAGCGCTACACCTTCGAGCGCAAGACCCACAACGCTGGCGTCTTCGATGTCTACACCCCCGAGATGCGTGCTTGCCGCTCGGCTCACATCATCACCGGTCTGCCCGATGGCTATGGCCGCGGCCGCATCATCGGCGACTACCGTCGTGTTGCCCTGTACGGCGTCGACTACCTGATCAAGGACAAGGAGGCCCAGAAGGCTTCCACTCCGACGGTCATGACCGCCGACAACATCCGCGATCGCGAGGAGCTGCAGGAGCAGATCCGCGCCCTCGGCGAGCTCAAGATGATGGCCGAGACCTATGGTTTCGATATTTCCAACCCTGCTACCAACACGCAGGAGGCCATCCAGTGGATGTACTTCGCCTACCTTGCTGCCGTCAAGGAGCAGAACGGCGCCGCTATGTCCATCGGCCGTACCTCTACGTTCATCGACATCTATGCTGAGCGCGACCTTGCCAACGGTACCTTCACCGAGGAGCAGATCCAGGAGTTCGTGGATCACTTCATCATGAAGCTCCGCATGGTCAAGTTTGCCCGTACCCCCGAGTACCAGGCCCTGTTCACCGGCGACCCGCAGTGGGTCACCGAGTCCATCGGCGGCATGGGTGTCGACGGCCGTACGCTCGTTACCAAGATGAGCTACCGCTACCTGCACACGCTCGAGAACATGGGCACCAGCCCCGAGCCCAACATGACCGTTCTGTGGTCGACCCGTCTGCCCGAGAACTTCAAGAAGTTCTGCGCCAAGACTTCCGTCGCCAGCTCCTCGATCCAGTACGAGAACGACGACCTCATGCGCGTTTACCACGGCGACGACTACGGCATCGCCTGCTGCGTGTCCTCCATGCGCATCGGCAAGGAGATGCAGTTCTTCGGCGCCCGCGCCAACCTGGCCAAGTGCCTGCTGTATGCACTCAACGGCGGTGTTGACGAGGTCTCCAAGAAGCAGGTCGGCCCCAAGTATCGCGCCGTCGAGGGCGATACGCTCGATTACGACGACGTTGTGGCCAAGTACAACGACATGATGAAGTGGCTCGCTGGCGTGTACGTCAACTCGCTGAACATCATTCACTACATGCACGACAAGTACTGCTACGAGCGCATCCAGATGGCTCTGCACGACAAGCACGTGCACCGCTGGTTCGCTACGGGCATCGCTGGCCTTTCCGTCGTGGCTGACTCCCTGTCCGCCATCAAGTACGCCAAGGTCCACCCCGTCCGTGACGAGAACGGCATCATCGTCGACTTCGAGACCGAGGGCGAGTTCCCCAAGTACGGTAACGACGACGACCGCGTCGACCAGATCGCTCACGACGTTGTGCACCAGTTCATGGAGTACATCCGCATGAACGACACCTACCGCAACTCCGTGCCCACGACCTCGGTTCTGACCATTACCTCCAACGTCGTGTACGGTAAGAAGACCGGCTCCACGCCCGACGGCCGCAAGGCTGGCCAGCCGTTCGCCCCGGGTGCTAACCCCATGCACAAGCGCGATAGCCATGGCGCCATCGCTTCGCTGTCTTCGGTTTCCAAGCTCCCGTTCCGCGATGCTCAGGACGGCATCTCCAACACCTTCTCCATCATCCCGAGTGCGCTCGGCAAGGAGGACCAGGTGTTCTTTGGCGATATCGACCTTGATCAGCTGGGCGAGTAACTATTGTTAGTGCTATACTAACAATAACGATTACTGATTAGTGCGCCGGTTTCGGCCGGCGCCTATCGATCGAAGGAGACACATTATGAAGGTTTCTGAAGTTTCCGAGACTCAGGCCGATAACCTGGTCCACATGCTCGACGCTTACGCCGAGAAGGGTGGCCACCACCTGAACATCAACGTCTTCAACCGTGAGACGTTGCTCGACGCTCAGGCTCACCCCGAGAAGTATCCGCAGCTGACCATCCGCGTTTCCGGCTACGCCGTGAACTTCCACACGCTCACCAAGGAGCAGCAGGACGAGGTCATTTCGCGTACCTTCCACGACAAGTTCTAAAGGGACTCAACTCCCACCGGAGACCCGGTAAGGCCTACGCACTTTGCCCCTCAAACGTCCTCGCCGCTTCGCGGCTGCGGAATGTTTGCGAGACAAAGTGCTCCCGGCCTTACCGGGTCTCCTGCGTTGTCGTCCTTTAGGGAACCACGCTAAATTAAATTGGTGTCCTCGGACATGCAAAGAGGCTCGCTGCGCACTTCGTGCGGCGAGCCTCTTTGCGTCCTGACGCTCCTATTTGGCAAGGTGTTTTTTAGAATCCATTTTGCGCTCGGCCTCGAAGGCTTGCCTGTCCCAATCGAGCGGAAGTCCGGCCTCGACCCATGCCTCGTAGGCCCTCCTTATGGGCTTGAGCTCCCTTTGGCCCCTCTCCAGCATCGAGATGTACTTCTCGCTGGTGCCCAGTATGGACGCCGCCCTCACCTGGCTGACCTTCGCCGCGCGCCTGGCCGCCACGAGCTCCGAGGCGTCCCTTCCGGCGCGGTGGTGAGCAGCGACCTCGCGGTGTTGATCGCCGAGGTCCGCGCCTTCACCGCCCCGGAGCGCGCCGCGAGCATGCAGCGCACCCCGTCGACCCACCCGTCCTGGCTCTTGGGGGTCCCGAGCTTTGAGCCGGACATCGCCGCGCGGGCCGCCCTCTCCGCGTCCGACTCGTCGCACTTCCCCTGCCCCGGGCGCCTCCTCTGCATCCTCGCCGGGGAGAGCGCCTCGCGCACGGGCATCCCAAGCGACGCGAGGTGCCTGGTGAGGCCCGCCCCGTAGGACGACGTCCCCTCCATCGCGACGCAGGCCGGCTCCCCGGCCGCCGCGATCGCCCCGGCGAGCGCCTCGTAGCCCGCCGCGTCGGCGGGGAACTGGCGGG
>CALDBJ010000151.1 GCA_937937835.1 uncultured Collinsella sp. | reverse complement strand
CAAAGGAAAGCACTTAATGTGCTTTCCGTCTTGCGCAGGACTGTAGAGCAGGAAAGTTCATATGCGCCGCCCGGCTCCCGCGGCTCTCAGGGGCATCTCTCATGCAAAAACTGTCGTTGGGTAAAGTCCGAGGTCAGTGACGTTTTATACCGAGAAATCCAAAAAAAGTTGAAAATTCATTACAAATTTGCGTTGACTTTAGGTAACTAAAGTTTCATACTCCTTTTCAACCACTGGGGGATGTGAACACGCACGGATCGTTCGCATCATGATTGAAGAGGATTTCTTAGACATGTTCACGCATCAGCTAAACATTATCAGCGTAGTAATTATCTGATGCGGGTTAGCACATACAGCTAGCCCGTACGATAACGGGCGGCTGATGAAGATGAGGGCCGTCGAGCGCAACCGACGGCCCTCATTTTTTATGTCTGGGAAGTTCTTTTTAGAGGAGGAAATGTAATGAACGGAGTTTTGCTCATGGTTGTGGCCGCGGCGGTGCTCGCCTGCGGCTATCTGGGCTATGGCCGATGGCTGGCCAACAAGTGGGGCGTTGACAAAGAGGCCCTCACGCCGGCCAAGCGCATGAAAGACGGCAACAGCTTCTCGCCCGTCTCCGCCTTCACCGCGTTCTCGCACCAGTTCAGCTCGATCTGCGGTGCCGGCCCTGTTACGGGTACGATCGTCGCTATGGCCTTCGGCTGGCTTCCCGTCGTGCTCTGGGTCCTCGTCGGTGGCATCTTCTTTGGCGCCGTCCACGACTTTGGCGCCCTGTACGCCTCGATGAAGAACAACGGCAAGTCCCTGGCTCAGCTCATCGAGAAGTACATCGGCAAGACCGGCCGTCGCCTGTTCCTGCTGTTCTGCTGGCTGTTCTGCATCATCGTCATCGCCGCTTTCACCGACATGGTCTGCAAGACGTTCATGTTCACCCCGGCCGTTGACGCTTCTGGTGCTGCTACCGGTGCCATCGACTTCACCAAGTCCTATGCCGCTGGCTGCGCTGGCACCATCTCCATCCTGTTCACCTTCGTCGCCATGGCCTTTGGTTGGGCTCAGAAGAAGTTCAACCTCACCGGCGCTGCCGAGTTCGTCACCGGCGTGGTGCTCATGGTCCTTATGTTTGCCGTCGGCATGCAGTTCCCGGTCTACCTGGACAAGTTCCAGTGGTTCGCCGTCGTCATGGTCTACCTGGTCTTTGCTGGCGCCATGCCCATCCAGATGCTCAAGACCCCTCGCGACTACCTCACTTCCATCATGATGATCGTCATGATCGTCTGCGCTGTCCTCGGCATCGTCGTCCTGGGCGCTAACGGCCAGGCTACCATCACCGCTCCGGTCTTCACCGGCTTTAGCAATGCCTCGGGCATGATGTTCCCGGTCCTGTTTGTCTCCGTTGCCTGCGGTGCTCTCTCCGGTTTCCACAGCCTCGTTTCTTCTGGTACCTCCTCCAAGCAGGTCGAGAAGGAGCAGGACGCCGTCAAGGTCGGTTACGGCGCCATGATCGTCGAGTCCTTCGTCGGCATCCTTGCCATCATCGTCGCCGGTATCATGTTCTCCGACATGAACACCGCCGGTACCGGCGCCCTTAACGCCGGTGTCGCTTCCACCCCGTTCCAGATCTTCGCCGCCGGCATCTCCCGCGGTATGCAGGCCTTCGGCGTTGACGGCACGCTCGCAACCGTCTTCATGACCATGAACGTTTCCGCTCTGGCCCTGACCTCGCTCGATGCCGTCGCCCGCATCGCTCGCACCTCGTTCTCCGAGTTCTTTGCCCAGACCAACGACGCCCTGGCCATCGAGTCCAAGGCCGGCTACATGAAGGTCCTCGGCAACCCCTGGTTCGCCACGGTCGTTACCCTGCTTCCTGGCCTCGCCCTCGCCTTTGGTGGCTATGCCAACATCTGGCCGCTCTTCGGTGCTTCTAACCAGCTGCTCGGCGGTATGACCATGATCACCCTCGCCGTGTTCTGCAAGTGCACCGGCCGCAAGGGTTGGATGCTCTACGTGCCCGTCGCCTTCCTGCTCTGCTGCACCTTCACTTCGCTGGTCCAGAGCGCCATGGGCTGCATGACCGCCGTCCAGGCCTACGGTTTCTTCGGCACCATCCCGGCTACCGCCACCACGGCTGCCGTTTCCGTCGCCGCTACCAAGGGCCTGCAGCTCGTCTTCGCCGTCCTGCTGATGGTCCTGGGCCTCATCGTTGCCGTCAACTGCCTCAAGGAGTTCTTCGGCAAGGAGGCCGGTTCCATGCCCGACGAGGAGCCCGAGTGGTCCGAGATGGGCAAAGTCGAGTATGGCCGCGCCGCTGCCGCCGAGGCTCCCGCCGACGCCGAGGCTGCCAAGGCGTAATCGACCTGACGAGTTGAACGTCACATCTATACAACTCGATAAGACCGGGTCCGCGGCTGCGCGGGCTCGGTCTTTTTTCATGCAAAAGCGGGCGATGCCCGAGTGTTCTCGCAGATGTTTTGCGTGGATAAGGGCGCGCGTTGTACCATATAGACGTATATGTGTACATATGAAAGGGGCCCCGTGGCCAAGACGGTATATTCCGATAACCAAAATAATGTCGATGCCCTGGCTGAGCGTCTGAGCAGCCAGACGTCGCTTTCTGCCGAGCGCGCCAAGCTAGTTGCCTACGACCTGCTCTGCCGCAAGGCACTCAAGATCAAGTCGAGCGCGCTGGCGCAGATTTTCCGCTCCGTCGATAAGGAATGCGACACCAAGGCGATGCGCGACGAACTCATCGCGGCAAAGATCGTTACCAAGATCGAGGGCAGCGGCATTAACGGACGTCCGGCGTTCTATACCATTCATGCCGAGATAAGTGATGCTCAGGAGCAGCTTGCCGAGGCTGTCGAAGAGGCCTTCGAGGACGTTGTCGAGGTGCCCGCTTCGGTGGAAACGGCCCCGCGCGAGCATGTCGATACCGACGAGCTGCTCGATGAGAACGTCGTTCGCGCTTTTACCGCCAAAGCGGGTCGCGGCAGCTTTGGCGGGGGCGGCAAGCGCGATGCACAGCGCCGTGCCCAGCAGGAGCGCTTCCGTCGCGCCGTTGCTCAAAAGGATGAGCTCGATACCGAGGCTGTCGAGACCAAGGTTGCTGCCGAGTCGCAGAAGCCCGAGCAGGAGCAAAAGCCCGTGGAGGTCCAAGAGCCCAAGCGTCGTCGTGGTGCTCACTTTAAGGCTGCGCAGCAGGATGTCGCACATGAAGCTGAAGAGCCTTCCGAGGTTGCAGACGATGTTGAGGAGTCTGCCAAGAGGGCTCCGGGTTCGTGTCGTCCCGGCCGCGGTTTTGCGGGACGCGCGTATCCCGTAAAACGTCAGGAGAAGGGCGGGCCGGCTTCGACCGCTCAGGCCGATAAGGCCGAACAAACCGAGAAAACCGTTGAGCCGGCGGCTCGCGAGCAGCAGCCTCCCGAGCCGCAGCCTGCGGCTGACACCGAGGTCAAAGCTCAACAGTCCGCCGATAAGCAGGCGGGGGAGAGCGCCTCAAGCAAGCCCCGCCGTCGTCGTCACCGCGGCGGTCGTGGCTCAAATGCCGAGGCCGCGGCCGAGAAGGCAGCGACACAAAACACAGATGGAAAGGCCGAGACTCCGGAGGGTCAGGTTAAGCGCCAGCCGGCGAAGGAGGCTAAGTCCGATCGCCCGCAAAAGCGCTCGTCTGCGCCCAAGCAGGAACGCAATACCCGGGCAGATTCCGAGCGTAAGCCCCGTGCACAGACTGAGCCTGCCGCGGCTGATAATGCTGCCCAGCGGTCTGAGTCAACCGTCCACGGCGAGGTCTCGGCATTTGCCTTGGCCCGCGTGCTGGGCAGGCATCTGCTCAAGGTTGTCCCCACGCCTACGGCGCTCTCCAAGATCAAGGAGCAGCCGACCCAGATTGTAAGGGTTGAAGGCAAGGACGGTAAAAAGACGCCGCAGCGCGCTCAGCACAACGAAATGTCCAATCGCAAAATCGCTGAGGAGATTGCGATTATCCAGGCATGGATTGAGCAGAACCGCGGTGCCGATACGCCGGTTGCCTCGCGTCGCCAGCGTGCCTACCAGATCTTCAACGACGAAAAAGCCTTCGACGGCAAGCATGGTGAGCGTCTGATCAGACGCATGACCGAAAAGGGCATCAGCATGCAGGCAATCAAGGTTGCTCCCAACCGTCCTGTGCACTTTACGGGTTTCTTTACGCTGGGCGCCGACAAGCCGTTCATTATGGTCGAGAACCTGGATACCTATGACGAGATCGTCAAGCTTCTGCGCGGACGCAAACATGCCAAGCTCTTTGGTACCAAGGTGGGCGGCGTAATCTTTGGCGGCGGCTGCAAGGCGAGCGTTTCGCACGCACTGGATGATTATCTGGCCGAGATCGGCTATCGCTTTAACTATGTCTACTACGTGGGCGATATCGACCGAGAGGGTGCGCGCATTGTCGAGCAGGCTCGCAATGCCAATGTGGTCGAGATCCGTCTGCATGCCGGTATGTATCGCGCCATGCTCGCCGAGCACAAGCGCCGCGTGAAGGCCGGCGGTGAGTGCGAGCCCGCGGCTGCCAACCAGGGCGTGCCGCAGAATCTGGCCGCTACGATCAAGGACCTGCCCATGGTTACGCGCGTGCAGTTCCGCAACGTGCTGCGCGAGGGTGGACGTATTCCGCAGGAGATCCTGATGACTGCCGACTATCGGGATGGCGACTCGGGAAGCTTCGACCGCATGCTGAACAATTAAATTCCGCCGTTCTACCGAACGGCGGACTTCTTGACGCTGCGAGGGGTCCTGGTATGGCAATCTGACGTTCAACTTCGGCGGCGCGACCAGAAGGTCAGCGCCGCCTTGTTTCACGTCACCTTGCCATACCAGGACCCCTCTCGCTGTCACGTCCAGAACATCGAGGTCACGTGGCCTCCTGTTCGTGCGGAACTCGCGATAAACCTAAGCCGGTGCCCCCGCTCTCCCGGGGCCTGTGGCTACTTGGTTGTCGCAAGCGGCTCGCTTTTCGGAACTGGGCTGATATTTCTAATTGTAAGGCGCTCTCGGCTGATATGGGACGGAGGGATTCCGCGTCCGCCTTTTCGGCGGCCGCGCCCCGCTGCGTCGCTTCGCTCCTTGCGTGCTGCGCTGGAAAACGCTTCGCGTTTCCTCAGCTCCGCACCCTTGCGGGTTCGAATCCCTCCGCTTGCCCACAAGAAAGCGCCCTGGGCCGTTATGGGCTCAGGGCGCTCAATTTTAATGGCTGGGACGGAGGGATTCGAACCCCCAACAGCCGGCACCAAAAACCGGAGTTCTACCGTTGAACTACGTCCCAATGTGTGGTGTTGCCCAAAAACAACTCGTTTAGTTTACCTAATCTGCGAGGGCATCGCAAACGCCGTCGAGCAGGCGTACGGCGAGTGTCTGCGCGTCGCTGGCCGTGAAGGTGCCGTTGTAGCGCGTCATGCCCGTGAGCTCAATGCGAATGCGTGCTGGCTTCTGCTGCGCGGCGACATTGGCAGTGCGGATGCGCTGGGCCAGGTTGTGGCACTCGGCGAGGGCGATCGTGGCGCGCGGCGCTGCATCTGCGGGCAGCTCATCGCTTGCGATCTCGAGCACTAGGTCAACGTCGGTTGGGACCTCGGAGTCGCAGAGCATCATGCCGCTGTTGTCGGTCGTTGCCGTGGCGATATTCCACATGCGCGACGCAACGCTGCGTGCGATGGGGTCCTCGCCGATAACGGCAATCTGGAAGCGCTCGAGCACGTTGGCGGCGCGAGCAAAACCGATACGGGACTCGGCTTCGGTGACCGAGGGCTTGCCCTCCCACACATGGTGCAGGCGGTTGATGTAGGCGTAGGTGTCCTGGAAGGCCATGCCGTCGGCAAACAGGCCGACATTTTCCTGGAACTGCTGCAGGGCGGCCTCGGTATGCGGACCAAAGTAGCCGTCGTCTTCGCCACAGGCAAAGCCCAAAACGTTGAGAGCGCGCTGCAGGGCCTGCACATCGGCGCCATGGAAATTGGGCATGCGCAGATAGAGAGTGCGGTCGCCCAGCTTATACGAAGCGTCTACAAGGGCGCTCCAGCAGGGGATATCGACGGCATGACCGGCAGCAAGGCCGCTGTCGAGCCTGAAGGTGCTGACGGCCTGCTCAGTGGTGGCTCCAAAGTACTTGTCGGTGACTTCGGCGGCATCAATCGTGTAGCCGAGCTGTAGGAGACGAGACTGCACGTCTTCGACGGCTGCTCCTTGCATGCCCGTTGTAATAGGTTCCATGAACGAACCCCTTTCGGCGTACCATTCGTACCATTTGAGCGTCTGTCGGATAGACAACGCAAAGGGATGCATAAACATGCACTCAACAGTGTAGCAAGTTGTGCCTAAATACGCTGCTGACAGGTTTTATAACCCCCGTTAGTTAAGGCGCTCCACAAAGAAATCTGCCATGGAGAGGAACAGCTCGCGTGCGTGCGGATCAAGCTCAACGTTCTCGATGGCCGCTTTGGCCTTAGCGGTCAGGTCGAGCGCGTAAGTGTGGGCGTAATCGATGGAGCCGGTCTCCTGGAAGATCTCCACGGCGCGTGCGAGCTGCGCGGGATCATCGGTGCCCGAGGAAAGAATCGCCTCGACCTCGTCGTGGTGGCGCTCATCAGAGAGGGCGTGTACGGCGACAAGCGTGCGCTTGCCCTCGGTGATGTCGGTGCGGAAGTCCTTGTTGGCGGCTTCCTTAGTGCCGACAAGGTTGAGCAGGTCGTCCTGAATCTGAAAGGCGAGGCCTGTGTGTAGGCCAAAGGCGCGCAGCGCTTCGATTTGCTCATCGCTGCCGCCGCCGATAATGGCTCCGGCGGCAAGCGGCGTGGCTCCGCTGTAAAACGCGGTCTTGTGCGTCGCCATGTCCAGGTAGTCATCAACCGAGATATCAAAGCGCCCGTCACGGACCCAACCCAGGTCGAGCGCTTGACCCTCGATGGTGCGGACGATCATCTCGGTAAGCTCGTGGAGCACGCGCAGCTTCACGTCGGACTCCAGCGTGGGGTCGTCGAGAACCGTCTTGGTGACCATGGTGAGCGCCAAGTCGCCGCAATTGATGGCAAGGCCCGTGCCCTCGGTAAGGTGCATGCAGGGCTTGCCTCGACGAAGCTGTCCGTTGTCGGCGATGTCGTCGTGGATCAGCGCGCCCGACTGGAAATGCTCGATGGCTGCCGCGGCGCTGCGGGCGCTCTCAAAGCTACCGCCCACTGCGGTTGCGGCGAGCATACAGATAAGCGGGCGGTGGCGCTTGCCGGCGTTGGCCGTAAAAGCCGAGAGCGGCGCATACAGGTAGCGCTCGATATCGGCAGAGGTCGCCTGTCCGTCAAAGAACGTGGCCAGATAGTCGTTAATCTGGTCAAAGTGCTGGGCTAAAAAGCTGGTAAACGGACTGGACACGGGTTCTCGCATTCTTTCTGAGGTTGCGTTGATGCAATATGCAGACAACATATTGCCACATTAGGGCGTTTGGCGCGGCAGTTTTGGCGATTTGGGACAACGGGCGTGCGTTTGATGGAGCGCGCCTAAATCAGCCCAAAATGCTCGAGCGCCGCAACGACACCGTCGTGATCGACGGTGTCGGTCACGTAATCGGCCTTATCCTTGAGATAGTCCGGCGCATTGCCCATGGCGATACCGACATCGACGGCGTTCATCAGCGAGACGTCATTGCTGGCGTCGCCGATGCCGTATACGGTTCCGTGGTGGGGATCGAGGGCGTCGAGTACAGACTGGATGCCCCCGCGCTTCGTGCATTCGCGGGGCGAGATTTCGGTTACCTCGAGTTCGAGCTCGTTAAAGCACAGCAGCGGCTCAAGTGCCTTATCTTGAGCGATGTGGTTGGCGAGTGATGTAGACATCAAGATCTTGTAGACACTGTAATGTTGCAGCTGCGTGACTGCGTCGCCCAGGGTGCGCGCGTATCCGGGAGCATCGGGCGCATCGGCACTCATGCGCACGACGCCGTTGAGGCCCTCAAAGCGGATGACCTCGCCCGATTGCTCAAGGTAGGGGGCAAGACGCTGCAGCATACTGGGCGTCATCGACAGATCGCGAATTGCGTGTCCGTTGATCTCGGCGTAACCGCCCGCAAGACAGACGATGCCGGTCCAAGGCAGCTCAAGAAGTTTGGGGTGGATGCAGCTGAGGGTACGTCCCGTGCAGATAAAGGCCATGTTGCCGTTGGCGACAAACACGCGGATTGCCTGCGAAACCGCCTCGTTGGGATAGGGGGAGAGGTCCCGCTCGTCTTCGGGAAGGTCTTGGGCGAGCCTGGGGTCTTGCCAGGCGAGCGTTCCGTCGATATCGAAGAAGCAAATATCGCCGCGCTTATGGGCTGCGATGGCGGCAGGGGAGGCCGAGGTGGTGGGCACAAATTCCGGCTCGAGGCCCATGATCTGGTCAAAATGCTCTTTAACGCGGGGAACGGAGATGCCGATGACCACCTGGGCGGTCTTGCCCGTAATGATGAGGCCCTTGGCGCCCACCGCGACAAACGACGCGTTATCTGCAACGATGGAAGGGTCTGCGACCTCGACGCGCAGGCGCGTGGCGCAGTTGGTTGCGCCCACGATATTGCCAACGCCACCTAAAAGCTGAATTACCCGCTCAGCGAGGACGTGATCTTGATCGGATCGACTATCGACCTCGTCATTGGGGGATTGCTCTTTGGCAAAGTCGCTTCCCGTTAAACAATCGATTGCCGCGCGATTGGCAACATGATCCTCGCGGCCCGGTGTCTTAAGGTCATAGACCAAGATGAGTGCTCGAAAACTAACAAAAAAGATGAGGCTAAAGGCAAGGCCGATACCGAGCGCCAAAAGATAGGCACCGGCATGCGTGCGCATGAGCGGAATAAAGTTGAAGGCTGCCATCTCCATGAGGCCGCCCGAGAAGATGCCGACGATGCCAAAGAGATTCATGGTTGTGGCAAGGCAAGACGATAAGACGGCGTAGAGCAAAAAGAGCCCGGGGTGGGTGAACATAAAGAGAAACTCGAGTGGCTCGGTAACGCCGCAAACCACCGAGGCGATGATGGCGGGAGCAAGGATGACCCTGAGGCCGGCGCGGCGCTCGGGTTTTGCGGTGGAGTAGAACGCAGCTGCGATGGCAGGAAGGCCAAAGAGCTTGACCCAGCCGGTGGCGGTAAAACCGGCCCACGGCGCAAGTTCATTAAGGGGGCGCGTGCTATGGGAGAGGATGGGGAGCAAACTGCTCCACGTGGCGTAGATGCCGTCGTTAATGACCAGGTTGTCGTAGTAGATCGGCATGTAGAGCAGGTGGTGCAGGCCAAAGGGCTCGAGTGCTCGTTCTAAAAAGACAAAGATACCCACGCCAAAGGGACCGACGCCTGCAAGCGCGTGACGCAGCGTATCAGTTACATCGTATACGTAGGGCACGATGGCGGCCGAGATAGCGGCAAGGGCAAACACGGCAAAAAAGCTGATGAGGTAGACCAGCGAGGAGCCCGAGAAGGTGCCGAGCCAATCGGGAATTTTGGCATCGTAGAAGCGGTCATGGATGGCGACGACGGTTGCCGATACCGCCAGCGGGCCGATAATGCCGGTGTCGAGCGTCTTGATGCCGTCGATGACGGTGATACCGCTGGCGGAGGTCAAAGATGACGGGTACTCAAGTCCAAGGTTGTCTCCGCTCAGCTTAATGATCTCGCTCAAAAAGAAGCAGTAGGCAAAATAGGCGACGAGAGCCTCGAGGCAGCAACGAGCCGGTTGTTTTTGGGCAAGACCGATGGGCAGCGCTACGGCAAAAAGGAGCGGGAGGCGTTTAAAGACCGTCCACGAGCCGCGCTGGATGATAGCCCAGAAAACGTACCAAGGGGTTCCGTATACGGCGAGATCGCCGACGATGTCCGCAGTCGTTGCGAGAGCGGAGACGCCGACCATGAGGCCTGATATAGAAAACAGCATGGCGGGCGCGAACATTGCCCCGCCAAAGCGTTGGATTTTTTGCAGCATGTTCTGCCTTCCGAATATCGAGGCGCGTTGCGCGTGGGGAAACGTTTAAACAATGGATTCATTGTAGAGGACCAGACGATTGTCGTACCGGCAGTTTTGAGCGAAACCGATTTGGGCATGACAGAAACCGTCAACGGTTAAATCCTGTCGCTTTACCGATATTCGGTTTAAACAACTTTAAGAAATGCTATCGTGCCTAGCCGGAAATGAATAATGTAGAGGTGAAACAATGCCAAAAGCGATATACGAAGGAATCTACCGAGAAATACGCTCGCGCATCATTAATGGGACCTATGCGTTTCAGGAGATGCTGCCAACCGAAGCCGAGCTGACCGCGGAATTTGGCTGCACGCGCAATACCGTCCGCCGCGCTTTGAGCATGCTGGCCGACGGGATGTTTGTGCAGCCCATACACGGCAAGGGCGTGCGCGTTATTTGGCTTAAGGGCGAAACCGACATGTTGGGCGCACTCGAAGAGGTTGAGTCGTTTGGCGAGTTTGCAAAGCGCAACAATGCCGTTGCATCGACGGACGTTAAGTCTTTCGAACATCTGGTTTGCACCGAGCAACTCTCTCGTCACCTGGGCTTTAAGGTGGGCGAGGAGCTGATTCGTGTAGTGCGTGTCCGAAGCCTCAACGGCAACGCGCGCCAAGTGGACCATGGCTATTTTCTGGAGTCGATCGCCAAAGGCCTGACGCCCGAGATCGCCGCAAGGTCAATTTACGACTATCTGGAGCACAAACGCGGCGTCAAGGTGATGGCGAGTCGCCGTACGGTGAGCGTCGAGCTTGCCAACGATGAGGACTGCAGCTATCTTGACCTCGGCAAATACAACTGCGTTGCCGTCATGGAGAGCCAGTCGTACACCTCGGACGGCATCTTGTTCGAGGTCACGCATGCCCGCACGCATCCCGAGATCTTCCACTACCGCGTCAACTCCAAGCGATAGCCGGCTAGCTCGCAGCCTGACGAGACTCATGCCATCAAAGCGAAAACGCCCGGTCAAACCGACGATGCATCGGCTTGACCGGGCGTTTTCTCTGCATTCGATAACAAATAATTGTTTATACAAAACTTGTCAAGTATCAAGTTGAAATTACCGTTCACCGAAGTTTTTCTACCGCTCTAGTAATACTTGTTCAAACAAGTAGCCAAATAGCGTATTGTACAAACAGCAAAAGGGGCAAAGTCCCCGAGCCAATCTCCGAAGGCGGCGGCAAAGGGTGCCGCCACGGTGTGAAAGGGTGGATTGTAATGAAGAACGAAATGAGCAGAAGGCAGTTCCTGGGCTTTGCTGGTTCCGCGGCTGCGGTTCTTGGTCTGGGTCTCGTGGGCTGCGGTGGTTCTGCCGGCTCCGGCTCCTCTGCTTCTGGTGACGCTGCCGAGGTCTACTTCCTCCAATTCAAGCCCGAGGTCGACAAGGAGTGGAAGGAGATCGCCAAGGCCTATAAGAAGGAGAAGGGCGTCGAGGTCAAGATCGTGACCGCCGCCTCCAACACCTACGAGGAGAAGCTCAAGTCCGAGATGTCCAAGAGCTCCGCTCCGACCCTGTTCCAGGTCAACGGCCCCACCGGTCTTAAGAACTGGAAGGATTACTGCGCCGACCTGTCCGATACCAAGCTCCGCGGTGAGCTCATCGACGACTCCCTGGCTCTGCAGTCCGACGGCAAGGATGTGTGCATCGACTGGGTTCAGGAGAGCTTCGGCATTATTTACAACAAGCAGCTGCTCGAGAAGGCTGGCTACAAGGCCGAGGACATCAACTCCTTCGACAAGCTGAAGGCTTGTGCCGACGACATCCAGGCCCGCAAGGACGAGCTTGGTGTCGAGGGTGCCTTCACTTCCGCCGGCATGGACGACTCCTCCAGCTGGCGCTACACCACCCACCTTGCCAACATGCCGCTCTACTACGAGTTTGAGAAGGAGCACAACCAGGAGGACGACGAGATCAAGGGTGAGTTCCTCGACAACTACAAGCAGATCTTCGACCTGTACATCACTGACTCCACCTGCGATCCTTCGCAGCTTGCTTCCAAGACCGGCGACGACGCCACCAACGAGTTCGCAACCGGCAAGGCCGTCTTCTACCAGAACGGCTCTTGGGCCTACTCTGACCTCGTCAAGGCCGGCATGACCGACGATCAGATTGGCATGATGCCCATCTACATCGGTGTTGACGGCGAGGAGAACCAGGGCCTGTGCTCCGGCGGCGAGAACTACTGGTGCGTCAGTTCCCAGGCTTCCGAGGATGCCCAGAAGGCCACCGAGGACTTCATGTATTGGTGCGTCACCGCTGACACCCCGACCAGCATCATCGCCGACAAGATGGGTCTGACCGCTCCGTTCAAGAGCGCCAAGGAGACCACCAACGTCTTCTCGCAGCAGGCCGTTGCCATGGCCAAGGACGGCAAGAAGACCGTCGCTTGGGACTTCGTCTACATTCCCTCTGAGGAGTGGAAGAAGAACCTCAAGCAGGCTCTGATCGCCTATGCTGCCGACAACAGCAAGTGGGATGGCGTCAAGAACGCCTTCGTCGATGGCTGGAAGACCGAGAAGGCTGCTTCCGAGTAAGTAGTTGCTGCCCAAGCTATCTGATTAGCGACAGGGGGCGGGCAGACGTTGGTTTGCCCGCCCCCTGCATATTGAAAGGACCCTTTTATGGGTAAAGCACTCAAGCGCTGGTGGCCGCTCTTTATGCTGCCCACGTGCCTGGCGTTTATGATCGGGTTCGTGATCCCCTTTATCCAGGGCTTCTATCTCTCGTTCTGCCAGTTTATTATCATTAACAACGCGCACTTTGTCGGTATCAAGAATTACGTGCGCGCGCTGTCCGATCCGCAGTTCTCCACGTCGTTCTTCTTTACCGTGGCGTTTGCCTTCCTGTCGACGGTGCTTATCAACGTGATCGCCCTTGCCATCGCGCAGGCGCTCACCCGCAAGGCGCTCAAGGGCACCAATATCTTCCGTACGATCTTCTTTATGCCTAACCTGATCGGCGGCATCGTACTGGGTTACATTTGGCAGATTCTGATCAACTGCCTGCTCTCCAACGTGGGCGCCCAGCTCATCGCGCTTAACTCTGCTGCTGGCTTCTGGGGCCTTATCATCCTGACCCTGTGGCAGCAGGTCGGCTACATGATGATCATCTACATCGCTGGTCTGCAGTCCATTCCGTCCGACTACATCGAGGCCGCCAAGGTCGACGGTGCCACGGCATGGCAGACGTTTTGGAAGGTTAAGATCCCTAACCTGATGCCGACCATCACCATCTGCCTGTTCCTGTCCATCACCAACGGCTTTAAGCTGTTCGACCAGAACCTCGCCCTTACCGGCGGCGCCCCCGCGCACTCCACCGAGATGCTCGCCCTGAACATCTACAACACGTTCTACTCGCGTGCCGGCATCGCATGGCAGGGCATTGGCCAGGCCAAGGCAGTCATCTTCTGCATCCTGGTCGTCGCTATTTCTATGATCCAGCTTAAGGCCACGAGGTCCAAGGAGGTGCAGCAGTAATGAAACGCGATAAGGCTATCAACCGCGCGCTCTCGATTTTCTTTACGATTCTGTCGCTCGCATGGATCTACCCCGTGTTCATGATTGCGCTCAATTCCTTTAAGAAAGCGACCGCAATCAGCACCACCACGGCATTCGATCTGCTCACGCCCGAGACGTTCAACGGCCTCGCAAACTACTTGCACGCTCTTAACGAGCAGGGCTTTGCCTCGGCATTTATGTACTCGCTCATCATCACGGTCACGTCGGTCGTGCTGATCTTGGTGTGCTGTTCCATGTGCGCTTGGTACGTGGTTCGTGTCAACAGCAAGATCTCGAACTTCTTCTATTACCTGTTCGTCTTCTCGATGGTCGTGCCCTTCCAGATGCTCATGTTCACGCTGTCCAATTTGGCGGACCGCATTGGCTTCAACACGCCGTTCAACATCTGCTTTATCTACCTTGGCTTTGGCGCGGGCCTGGCGGTCTTTATGTTCGCCGGCTTTGTAAAGAACATTCCGCTCGAGATCGAAGAGGCAGCCATGATTGATGGCTGCAACCCGGTCCAGGTGTTCTTTAAGATCGTCCTCCCCATTATGAAGCCCACCTATCTTTCGGTCGGCATCCTCGAGACCATGTGGGTCTGGAACGACTACCTGCTGCCCTACCTTACGCTCGACTCCACCAAGTACAAGACCATTCCTATCTTGATCCAGTACTTCCGCGGCGGCTACGGCCACGTCGAGCTCGGCCCCATGATGGCCTGCATCATGATGGTCGTTGTCCCCATCGTCGTCATGTACATCCTCTGCCAGAAGTACATCATCGACGGCGTGGTGGCAGGTGCCGTCAAGGGCTGATGCCGTAACTGTTTTGCAAGTTTCTGCGGCGCCCCTCAGCGTGGCGCCGCATATCGAAAGGTAAAGACATGGCCGAGATCGTTCTCAAACATGTTCAGAAGGTGTATCCCAACAACGAGTCCAAAAAGAAGGGCTTCTTTGGCAAAAAGAAGAAGACCGAGGAGAAGAAGCACAACCTCAAGGTTACCGAGGACGGTGTGCTCGCGGTGGAGGACTTCAACCTCACCGTTCACGACCAGGAGTTCATCGTCCTCGTTGGCCCCTCTGGCTGTGGTAAGTCCACGACGATGCGCATGGTCGCCGGCCTGGAGGACATTACCTCGGGCGACGTGCTCATCGACGGCAAGCGCGTCAACGACGTGGCGCCCAAGGACCGCGACATCGCCATGGTGTTCCAGAGCTATGCTCTGTACCCCAATATGACGGTGTACGAGAACATGGCGTTTACGCTTGAGCTCAAGAAGGTCCCCAAGGACGAGATCGACCGCAAGGTTCGCTCCGCTGCCGAGATCCTGGGCATTACCGAGTACCTCGACCGTAAGCCCAAAGCGCTTTCGGGCGGCCAGCGCCAGCGCGTCGCCATCGGCCGCGCCATCGTGCGTGACCCCAAGGTCTTCCTGATGGACGAGCCGCTGTCCAACCTGGATGCCAAGCTTCGTAACCAGATGCGTGCCGAGCTCATTAAGCTGCGCCACGAGATCAAGGGCACGTTCATCTACGTCACTCACGACCAGACCGAGGCCATGACCCTCGGCGATCGCATCGTGGTCATGAAGGACGGCGTCGTCCAGCAGACCGCCACGCCGCAAGAGGTCTTCAACCACCCCGCGAACATCTTCGTCGCCGGCTTCATCGGCGTGCCGCAGATGAACTTCTTCGATGCCCAGCTGGTTCGCTCTGGCAACGGCTTTACCGTCAAGACCGAGGATATGAACGTGGCGCTCGCCCCCGAGACCTGCGCTCAGCTTGCCCTCAACTGGGACGGCGGCGACGTGAAGGAGATTACGGCCGGCGTGCGCCCCGAGCAGATTCTGCTTGCCGACAAGGGCGAGGAGGGCGCGCTCCAGGGTACCGTCGAGGTGACCGAGCTCATGGGTTCGACCGAGCATGTCCACGTGACCGCTCCCGATGGCCAGTTCGTCCTGATCATTCCCGTTGTCGACCTTGAGGCCAAGGGCGCGCTCAAGGCGGGCGACCCCATCTGGTTCAAGTTCGAGAAGAACGCGACCCATCTCTTCGATAAGGTGTCTGGCAAGAACCTTATCTAGGCCCGGTGCATCCAGGCCCTCCCTTTGGGCGACTGCGGTATTGCCATCCTTTTGCCGCGGTCACATATAAGGCTCCCCTCCCGTCCACTGGGCGAGAGGGGAGCCTTTCTTTGTGCCGGGCTGTCTATCTGTCAGTTTGTCTTGATCTGTAACAGGAGGAGGGCCAAATTGGGCCTAGATGTTACAGATTTAGACAGCGTCGAGCTGCCTGTCCTTTCATCTCGATCTGTAACACGAAGGACTGATTTCGGCAGTTACCTGTTACAGATTGAGATTGTTTTAGCCGCCTTGCCCGTCTGTCTCATTCTGTAACAGGTAGACCCGATTCCAGCGGTTATCTGTTACAGATTGAGATAGTTCATCGGGACAATTTCGTTTGTCTCGATCTGTAACAGGTAGACTCAATTTTGACGGCTAGATGTTACAGACCGAGTTTTTTTGTCGAGGCAGGCCACGGGCAACACAGGGACACAAAAAACGGAGCCGCGTTGCCGTGACTCCGTTTTCAAGAGAATGGGTAAGGGAAGCGAATTAGCTCAGGTGCCAGATCTCGTCGTTGTACTGGGAGATTGTGCGGTCGGACGAGAAGGTGCCGGCGTTGGCGATGTTGATCAGCGCCTTGCGCATCCAGGCGTCCTGGTCCTCGTAGTCGGCCAACACGCGCTCCTTGGTCTGGATGTACTCCTCGATGTCGAGCAGGGCCATAAACCAGTCCTTGCCCTTAATGTCATCGTGCAGGCGCTGCAGGCGCTCGACGTTGCCGGTCGCCATAAAGGCGGGGTTGGTGATGAAGTCCACCAGCAGTTTAATGCCGGGCTTGCGGTAGAGCACACCGGCGTCATAGGTGCCGTCGGCATAGAGCTGCTCGACCTGTTTGGACGAGGCACCAAAGGTATAGATATTCTCGTCGCCCACGAGCTCGGCAATCTCCACGTTGGCGCCGTCGAGCGTGCACAGGGTTAGGGCGCCGTTGAGCATGAACTTCATGTTGGAGGTGCCGCTCGCCTCCTTGGAGGCCAGGCTGATCTGCTCGGAGATATCAGCGGCGGGGATCACGCGCTCGGCGGCGGTGACGTTGTAGTTTTCGATCATGACGACCTGCAGGTAGGGAGCCACGTCGGGGTCGTTTGCAATCCACTGCGACAGCGTCAAGATCAGATGGATGATGTCCTGCGCGATAGTGTAGGCAGGCGCCGCCTTGCCGCCAAAGATGATGGTGACAGGGTGCTTAGGTCTGTTGCCGTTCTTGATATCGAGGTACTTCCAGATGATGTAGAGCGCGAGCATCTGCTGACGCTTGTACTCGTGGATGCGCTTGACCTGGACGTCGATGATGGCGTTGGAGGGAATGGTCACGCCCTGCTCGAGCGCCATGAACTGGCGCATGATGGCCTTGGCTTCGACCTTGGTGGCGGCCAGGCGCTCAAGAACGTCCTTGTCGTCGGCGAACTTGGCGAGTTTGCTCAGATCGCCGGTGCTGCGCCAGTCGGTGCCGATCACATCGTCGAGCAGGCTGGCGAGCGCGGGGTTGGCCCCATGAATCCAGCGGCGGAAGGTGATGCCGTTGGTCTTGTTGGAGAACTTCTCGGGATAGATCTCGTAGAACGGATGAAGCTCGGTGTCCTCCAGGATCTTGGTGTGGAGGGCGGCTACGCCGTTGATGGAGAAGCCAAAGTGGATGTCCATGTGGGCCATGTGGACGGTGTCGTGCTCGTCGATGATGGCGACGCGCGGGTCATCGTGCTCGGCCTTCGCGATCTCATCGAGCTTGACGATAATGTCGGCGATGGCAGGGGAGACCTTCTGCAGGCTGGTGAGCGGCCACTTCTCGAGCGCCTCGGCAAGAATCGTGTGGTTAGTGTAGGCGACCATGGAGCGTACGATGGTAACGGCCTCGTCAAACTCGATGTCGTGCTCGGTGGTGAGCAGGCGAATGAGCTCGGGGATGACCATGGTGGGGTGCGTGTCGTTGATCTGGACAACGGCGTAGTCGGCCAGATCGTGCAGGTTGCTGCCGCGCTCGATGGCCTCGTCGATCAGGAGCTGGGCGGCGTTGCTTACCATGAAGTATTCCTGGTAGATGCGAAGTAGGCGGCCCTGCTCGTCGGAATCGTCGGGGTAGAGGAACAAGGTGAGGTTCTTGGCGATCTCGGTCTTGTCGAAGTCGATGGAGCTGCCGGGGACCAGGCCGTCGTCGACGCTCGCCAGGTCGAACAGGCGCAGGCGGTTCTTGGTGGGCTGGCCGTAACCGGGCACATCGATGTTGACGAGCTTGGAGGTGACGGCAAAATCGCCGAACTCGACGGTGTAGGAGCGGTCATCGTCGACTAGGATGTTCTGCTCGCCGAGCCACTCATCGGAGACGGCCTTTTGCTGGTTGTCGACAAAGCGCTGACGGAACAGACCGTAGTGATAGTTGAGGCCCACGCCATCGCCGGTCAAGCCCAGCGTGGCGATGGAATCCAGGAAGCACGCGGCCAGGCGACCCAGGCCACCGTTGCCGAGCGACGGCTCGACCTCGAATTCCTCGATCTTGTTGAGGTCGTGGCCTGCGGCGGTGAGCTGGTCCTTAACCTCGTCGTAGATGCCGAGGTCGATCATGTTGTTGATGAGCAGCTTGCCGATCAAAAATTCGGCGGAAATGTAATAGAGCTTTTTCTTGCCGTTGTTGAGCGGGCAGGCAGCGGAGCGCTCCTGCACGAGTTTGACCAGCAGCTTGTAAATGCGACGGTCGTCGAGCTGCACGAGCGAGGTGCCAAAAGACTGCTCGGCGAGTTCCATGAGGTTAATTTGGGGCATGTTTTCTCCTGTGATGGGTTGTTTCATGTCTGCAATTCATAAGAAGCCCGCGCGAGGGGATTGGGGTGGCCTCGCGCGGGAAAAGCAAGCGCGTCCGCACGGTGGGGAGGGGTCGGGCGCGGTAGCTCCTATTGAGGAAGCTCGATTTCGGCTTCCGACGGGATGCGGAAGTAGGTCTCGGTCCAGTCGGTGAGTTTGTGCTCGAGCTCGCGGGTGATGGCGCCGTCGAGCATGCGCCAGGTCCAGTTGCCGCCCAGCGTGGCAGGGGTGTTGATGCGCGCCTCGTTGCCCAAGTTGAGCAGGTCCTGCATGGTGTAGATGCACGTGTCGCTCACGCTGGCGGCGATGGTGCGATTGAGTGCATCTGCCATGGGTTCGCCGGCTTGCTGATGGGTGTACAGGGCTGCCTGCTCGCGCTGACGCGGGGTGGCCGTTCCCTCAAACCAACCGCGCGCCGTCTCGTTGTCGTGGGTGCCCACATAGGCGACGGTGTTGGCGATGTAGTTATGCGGCAGGTAGTACGAGTTGGTGCCCTCAAAGGCAAACTGCAGGATCTTCATGCCGGGGAAGCCCGAGTTGTCGCGCATGTCGATGACGCCGGGGGTGAGGAAGCCCAGGTCCTCGGCGATGATGGGCAGCGTGCCGAGCTTTTCCTCGAGCGTCTTGAAGAACTTGAGGCCGGGACCCTGCGTCCACGAACCGTAGGACGAATCGGGTGAGGAGAACGGCACCTCCCAATAGGCCTCGAAGCCGCGGAAGTGATCCAGGCGGATGACGTCGTACATGTCGAGGGCGGCGCGAATGCGGCCCTCCCACCAGGAGAAGCCGTCGGACTCCATGGCGTCCCAGTCGTAGATGGGGTTGCCCCAGTACTGGCCGGTGGCCGAGAACTGGTCGGGCGGCGTGCCGGCGACGCTCACCGGATTGCCGGCGGCGTCGATCTTAAAGAGCTCAGGTGTCGCCCACATCTCGACGGAGTCACGCGAGACATAGATGGGCAGGTCGCCGATGATGAGAATGTCGCGCTCGTTGGCATAGGCCTTGAGGCGGCTCCACTGGCGATCGAAAAAGTACTGCGTCATCTGGTGGTAGAGCATATGCGCCGGATGGTCGGCGCAGACCTTGGCGGAAGCCTCGCCGCGGGTGCGGAGCTCCGCGGGCCACTCCCAAAACGCCTTGAGACCGCACTCCTCTTTGACGGTCATGAACTCACAGTAGGGGATGAGCCAGTCCTCGTTGGCCTGGATAAAGTCATCGAAATCGGCCGGCTTGTCGGCAGCAAAGCGCTCAGCGGCGCGGTCGAGAATCTGACGGCGGCCGTCAAAGATAGCACCGTAGTCGACATTGCTGGGGTCGGATCCCAGATACACGCCATCGATATCGCGCTGCTCCAGATACCCTGCCTCGATAAGCTCGGCAAAGTCGATAAAGTTGGGGTTGCCTGCGCGGGCCGAGAACGACTGATAGGGCGAATCGCCATAGCTGGTCGTCGTAAGGGGCAGAATCTGCCAGTAATGTTGTTTGCACGAGGCGAGAAAATCGACGAAGTCGTAGGCATTCCAGCCAAAGCCGCCGATTCCGTATGGTCCGGGCAGAGATGAGACGGGCATGAGGACGCCGCTTGCACGCTCCATGAATGCGCTCACTAACCTTCTTGTTGTGGGGTCGGCCTGCCGATGGGTGTGCAGTCCGCCTCCGATGTTCTGATTCGATACGCCTATTGTAAAACATGTTGTTTAAACATGTACAGGCAAGATAAAAAAGTTGGTCGATTTTCGGCGAATGGTTACATGCCATGAAAAAAAGCCCCGACCTCACAACGTGAGATCGGGGCAAGAGCGGTATGTAGGTTTTTGCTACTCGGCGTCGGCGAAGCCGTTGGGGTTGTGGCTCTGCCAGTTCCAGCTATCGCGGCACATGTCCGCGATGTCGTACTGGGCCTTCCAGCCCATCATGCGCTCGGCCTTGGAGGCATCGCACCAGTTGGCAGCGATGTCGCCGGCGCGGCGCTCGCGGATCACATAGGGCAGCTCCTTGCCACAAGCCTTGGAGAAGGCGGCAACGACCTCGAGTACCGAGGTGCCGGTGCCGGTGCCCAAGTTAAAGATCTCGACGCCGGTCTTGCCGTTCATCCAGTTAAGGGCGGCAACGTGACCAGAGGCCAGATCGCACACGTGGATGTAGTCGCGCACGCCGGTGCCGTCGGGGGTGGGGTAGTCGTTGCCAAAGACCTGAACGGCCTCGAGCTTGCCCACGGCGACCTGGGCGACATAGGGCACCAGGTTGTTGGGGATGCCGTTGGGGTCCTCGCCGATCAGGCCCGACGGATGAGCGCCGATGGGGTTGAAGTAA
>CALDBJ010000150.1 GCA_937937835.1 uncultured Collinsella sp. | reverse complement strand
TGCGTCCAATATTGAAATACCTATAAGCACACCATTCAAACAGTGGCTTCCTCGAGGACAGAGGAGTCCCTGCCATCTCAATCAAGCGTGCCTTCATGGAGTCAGGTATGTCCATCTTGTGCACACAGTCGCAGAAGTTGTATTCCCTTGGCTCATCGAGCTTGAACGGATTAAGCACACAAGAGTTGAGATAGCGAAGCTCTTCAGAAGAAACCTTGTCCTTCGCGCTGTGCTTGCTCTGTGTTGGCGAGTACTCTAGGCCGCGTTCATGCGGTTCGATGTGACAGAGGACAGGTTCGGTCCATTCGTTCTGATATATTGCTGCAACGCCTCGCTGAAGATTTGCAAGCTCTTGGATTTGGCTCTCGTTAAGATTTGCCGCCTTGCTGACAAGCATCCTGTCGCCTTCGTCAGGCAGTTTCCAGGATAAGTCGATGCGATGATTCTGCCTCAAGCCCAGCGGGTTGTTAAGACGCGGTCATTTTGGCGCTTACATCTCACTTTTGCAGACGTAGAATACGGGTATTGGAATCATAGGAGGGTTCTCATGCCAAATATCGGTAAGGACGACCATCCGAAGCTGTGGTCGCTTATTTTCGTGCTTATCATCGCGCTGACCTTCTGTTGCTTCGTCATGGGCCAAGGACTCAACAGTGGAACCAGCGTCTTCCTGGCAGGCCAAGGTTACGGTGCGAGCCTTGCCGGCGTACTTGCACTCGTCTTCTCCATTGCCGCCGCGTTAGCACGACTGTTCGTCGGCCCTGTTATCGACAACGGCAAGTGCTCACTCGTTATCATCGCCGGCATCGCTATCCTCATAGCAGGAACAGCACTGTCCGCTGTCGTTCAAGGCATCCCCCTCTTCACAATCAGCCGTTTGCTGCAAGGCGTGGGCTTTGGCGCAGCAACAACAGCAGCCTCGACCGCCGCAGCAAGCGTCTTACCGCAAGAACGGCTCGGCGAAGGCATTGGATACCACGGCCTCGGACAGGCTATCGCCATGAGCGTCGGCCCAGCCTTCGCACTTTACCTAGTAGGAACCGATCCCTCAACGAACCTCTATGTCGGCCTTGCCCTGGTTGGGTTTGCAGGGCTTGTAATCGCCCTCAACGCACGCTATGAAAGTAAATGGCAAACTCTGCCAAGCTCCAGCGCATACCGAATCAAAATGGAAACCCGGCTCGAACTCGACTCAAAAGACGGGCAGGCACCCAGCTCCACCACAGTAACTACATCCGAAACAATTAACAGTGAAAAGTATCCTGAAGGCGACCAGGTGTCCAAGAGAACCCTGCGTGACTCATTCAACATCTTCGAGCCGCGCGCATTGCCTGGCGCCATCCCACAGATGATCATGTGCCCCACTTTTGGCTTTGGCGTCTTCTTTGCCGGTCTGTACGGTACTACTCTCGGCTATACCCACGCCGGTCTCTTCTACACCATCAGCGCGGTAAGCATGATTATCATTCGCATGATTTCAAAGCATTTCATGGACACCGTACCTGCAATCAAAACAATGACCGGAGCCGTCGCGTGCGGCATCCTCTGCTGCCTTATGCTACTTGCCGCACCGTACGGGGAACCTGTCTTCCTGGCGTCCGGAATCTTCTATGGTCTCGCCACTGGCATAAGCCTGCCACTTAATCAAAGCGTAGCGGTAAAGAACACCCCGCCAGAGCGCTGGGGCGCCGCAAACGCCCTGTTCCTGCTCGCCAATGACATCGGCATTGGCTTCGCAAGCGTAATCTGGGGCGTTATCAATGACTCATTCGGGTTCCAGACAAGCATCGTCTGCGTCATTGTCTGCCTTATCGCAAGCTACGCATCCGCCTGGATCGTCTACCCCGCCCGCGACAAGCGGTGGAGGCATTAGAGCGTAAGCGTCAAAATGACCGCGTAGCAGGAAACGTCCAGGGCCATTCCGGCATACGGATGGAAAAGTCCTGGACGTTTCCATCTTTGCGTTGCGGTATGCCTTAGGCCGCTATGTCGCTACAGGCCCTCCTCGGCGTTGTTCGCCATCTCGTCGTCGAACGCATCGGGGTCGATGTTAATTATGAAGTCGTCAGGCATCTCTTTGGCCTTCTCGGCAGCGGCTGGGTCGAGCTTGCAGGACTCAGGCACCCTATCCGACCATGGCAGGAACGAGTCCACAACCTCATCGGTGAGCTCGCCGGCGTTGGGCATCTCGGTCAGCAGCCACTCGACGTAAAGCCTGGGATTGAGCCCGTTGGCCTTGGCCGTGGTGGTGACGCTGTATATCGCCGCAGACGCCCGCGCGCCGCGTGGCGCATCGCTGAAGAGCCAGTTCTTGCGCCCTACGACGAAGATTCGCTGGGCCTGCTCGGCGACGTTGTTCGAGAGCTCCAGGTGCCCCGTCTTCGAGCACGTTCATGACGTAGGGCCAGAACTCCACAGCGTACTGCAGCGCACGGTGCGGCGCCAGCTTCGGCGAGGCTAGGGGAAGCTGGGCCCGCGCCCATCCCCCGAAGTCCTCCATGAGCGGGCGGAGCTCCGCGTCGCGGGCGGCCTTCCTGCCGCCCGGCTCCATGTCGTCGAACTTGGAGTCGACCTTGAACATGGCGTCGATCCTGCGCCTTGCCTCGAGCGCAACGCTGGCCGCAGACGCCGCCTTGGCGTCGCCGCCGGCGATCTTCACGATTTGGGCGAAGTAGCGGCGCACGTGGACGAGGCACGCCGTGTTGGCGATGTTGGGGTTGCCGAGATTGAAGTAGGGTTTGTAGCCGTTGGCGGTAAGCGTGCCGGACCAGCCCGCAAGAAACTCCTGGGCAACGCCCTTCCTGCGGGTCTCGTGGTATTCGAATACATACACGGGCACGTTGCAGCGCGCCGAGCAGAACAGCCACATCCTCGATTTCTTCTTCGCCTCGCGGTTCGGCTCTTTCAGGACCTGAACCGTGGTCTCATCGGCATGAATCCTGACATGCGACAGCAGCTCGACCTTCATTCTCTCATGGACCTTCGCCAGCCAGCGCGCGTGCACGTTCATCATCCAGTTCGCCATGTCCTGGCGCGATATCGTCGCGCCGCACGCCTTGAGGTCTGTCTCTATGCGGTAGAGCGGCAGCGACATGACGTACTTGCCGTTGACGATCCAGGCAAGCAGCGACGGCGTCGCAAACGAGCCTGGTATCGGCGGCTCAGGCTGCGGTGCTCGCACGATGACGCCCTTGCGCTCCTATTGAGTTTCACTTGAGTTTCAGGGGCGTTTTTGGGGTGGTGGGACAAACTACTGGGACAGTTCACTCTCCGAAAAATCCTTTACTCTTCGTCCGCTGCGTGTCGCCATGTCCGTGGTGTACGCGCTTTTAGAGTAAAAATGACTGAAACTGCAGGTCAAAAGGCATAAAGAGACCCCCTGAAAACGTTGTTTCCAGAGGGTCTCAATAGTTTTTACTCACCCAAAATCACAGGTGGCTTTACGCTTTTTCGTACGTGGCGGCACACTGCGACACTCTACGGACGGAATTTCGATTGTGCAAAATCCGCTCCAGTTTACTCCCACTCGCCAAAGTAAAACTGGTTCTAAACAATA
>CALDBJ010000149.1 GCA_937937835.1 uncultured Collinsella sp. | reverse complement strand
GACAGGGATTCTATTGCACAGAGAGCCTCGACCTTGCAAGGGAATGGGCATGCTCTAGGGACGCAGACGGCTTTGCAAATCGATATGAACTCGACATGGCCGATCTTAAGGTACTCGACCTGCTATCGCCGCAATATTCAGTTCTGCATTGGATAGCGTTGCTTGTAGAGCATCGTTCATTCCGAAAGGACACCGCCGTCGCTGTGGGGGCATGCGACTACCTTCGCGATCATTTTTTGCCTGATGTTAACGCTTACGATGTGATTAGAGGATGGCGTGCGGATGACTCGTACTTCAGCTATGCCAGGGCGTTTGTAAACAATACGATCACCATTGACCAGCTCGGTCGAGCGATGAGGCTCGGCAACCTTGGAGAACAGATTGTGCTCAAAAGCGAGCGCGCGTTTAAGAGCATTCGTTTTGCTGGATTTGAACGTACGCCACAAGCTCTATATGGCCCATTGGCCAAGGACCGAGATGAGTTGGCAAGGGCGCAGTATCGGGAATTGCTTACCGAAAACCCGTTTGAGGGAATTCGTATCGTCGATATCGTTCGAGAGGGGATGACAGAAAATGACCCACGCCTACAGTGAGATGTATCTCGAGGATGCCATGAGAACGCTGGGCGAGGCAGTCGATTTCGCCCTCTGCGATCAAGGGCTGAGTCCTGTCGAACTAATGACAATCCTATTGAATTCTCTCGAGATGAGGCAATTCGAGCGTGGTGTGGCGCGCGTTGTCTGCGGCATGTCGGGTGACGAACTTGCGCGTGAAATAATTGCCAGTGCAGGACTGAAACCCGCAGAATGTAGGGAGAGCTACCCGCTTGATCGTTCCTCGCAATACTGGGCGGGCTGGGTTTTGGCTTATTCGCAATGGGCGAGCAGCTTGAACTTTAACGAGCTCTTTGAAGTCGCCCCGCTTGATTGGATTATCGGTTCGTATTCCCCGCTTCACGAGGCGTCGGAAGATACATTCGCCCAGATTGTCATCGAAAAATGGAACAACGCCCAGGCAGACAAAAAGGGCCTCAAAGCGGCACGAATGGCGGCCGGCCTAACGCAAAAACAGCTCGCCGCCCAATCGGGGGTTAAACTTCGCGCCATACAACTCTACGAGCAGAACCAGCTCGACCTACGCCGCGCCTCAGTCTCCTCGGCATTGGCGCTCGCAAACACCCTAAGCTGCGCCATCGAAGACCTCGTCTGGCAGCCGGTTGCCCTGGAGTACGACTCGAAACCCTGTTCTTCCAAAAAAATCAATACTAAGAAAATTGCTGTTTAACTATCCTTTGAGTACGTATTTAAAGGGGACTATAATACGTATTAGAGATCGATTATAAAGGAGGTTGCTATGGTTGCCGTGATAGACAAGAAACTCGTTTTCGGACGCGAACAGGTGCTGACTTCGACACAGGCAAGCAAAAATTTTGGCGAAGCGAGGCGTCGCGCTCGAAGGGAGCCGCAATTTGTCTCAGACAGGAACGATGGCATCGATACTGTTATCGTCGGCTTCGACGAGTTCGAAGCGATGGCGGTTGAACTCGAACAGCTCCGAGAGGAGCGCCTGCACGCCATAGCCGCTGCAAGACTCGCGAAGGGCGATGCCGATTCGAATCGCAAGGGCATCCCGTTCTCCGATACCGTGGGACGTGAGAGGTTCGAGGCCATGCTAGAAGCCGAGTCGACCGATCCCATTTCCGACGAGGAGCTGTTCGAGTGAACGTGGCTAGGTTTAAGGTTGAGTTTTACGATAAGACTGCCGAAAAAGAGTACCTGTCGCTCGATGGCTCGGTTCGCGCTATGGTGGATAAAGGTATTGCGCGCCTTGCACTTCGGGCCGATGAAATTGGAAAGCCGCTTTCGGGTCTTCTTGCAGGTTGTAGGGAACTTAAGTTTCGCACTGATGGCATTCGCGTAATTTATCGCATCCGCGATGGGCGCGTCGAAGTAGTTCAAATCATCGCAATTGGTGCAAGGGACAAGGGCAAAGTTTTCGACCTGGCATCTAGACGCCTGGACAGCGATGATTGATTGCCTCAAGAACAATCTATTTAGATTGCGTGGTCGAAATGCTCGGGTTAATCACTCGGATTCAGCCAGCTGAAGGACAGCGTGATGAAAACGTTAAATATAACGACATACCCCGATAGTTGTTGCAACAATTATCCTGAAAGCATGACTTTTTACGGCTGTAAAGCAGATGCAGCCGACCCCATCGCACCGAAAGCCCCCCGTACTTTACCCGATGATCTGGACAGTACCGCCTTGATCGACGAGGCCATTCAATCAACTATTGCGGACATGCCCAACGCGCTCAGGCTCTTGGAGAACTCATGATGGCGGCTTCGCAGCGGAGCGCTCATCCGTTTGCGCCGCTCGTGCTCGACGATGCCGGATCGCTCGAGGCCATGGCAGCGGCCGTGATGCGTCTGCGCAGCACGTTGATGATGGTCGGGCGCTGCTATACGACCGACGCCACAGGCGACCGGGCCGCGCTTGAGCTTGGACGCGTCGAGTCCGTGCTTGCGGGTGCATTCTGTACGATATTCGGTCAATCGCCGGCCGACCGCTTCACAGACATCTTTGACCAGGTCACCTACATGGCCGAGCACATGGTCAAGGACCACATCTTTGAGGACGGTAACAAACGCACCAGCCTTGTCTTTGCGTTGTCCGTCCTAAGGTTCGCCGGCACTCCGGTCGTGCTGTCCGACAGCCCCGAGCCCAAGAACAACCAGTACTACGTCTGGATCCAGGACCTCGTATCCGGAAACCGCACGACCAGCGCGCTCGCCGAAGAGCTGCGCCGCGGTTGCGTTGCGGGCACGGGTGACCCGTCGCACGTATAGAATCTAAGCATCCGCATGCCAGATACTGAATGGATTGGACACCACATGGAAATCCCCAGCACCCTGTGCAGTAATGTCTACGAGTTTGCGTTTTGCCCCGAGCCCTGTTACGACCGCCTGGCCGACCTCGCCGATCCCGAGGACTGGGGTCCCAGCAACCGCATCTTCAAAAACTACCTGTCGTTTTCGTTTAGCCGCGCGGTGTTCCTGACCGAGCGCGACGTGGACCAGACCGCGCCGTCCAACCTGCCGCTGGTGTTCGACGACGACCGTTGCCTGTTTAACACCGGCCTGTACACGCGCCGCTACGAGACCATCTACGGTCTGTTTGAGCCCAACACCAAGCCCGATGCGCGCCAGCGCTGGTTTTTAAAGGGTTTCTTTAAGGAAAGCGACCCCATGCTGGTCTCGTTTGAGTACCTGCCGTGCCGCGTGCGCTTTGCCGAGGATCCTTCCGAGCTGGTCTTTGACTACCGCCTGCCCAACCGTTCTAACATCGACCACATTTTGGGCGACGAGGAGAACCTTACGCGCATTCCCGCCAGCCTGATGGGGGAGGGCAACTCGCTGCTGCTACGCCGCGCCTTTGAGGGCGCCGTCGTCGAGGCCGCCCGCCGCGCCGCAGCCAACTATACGCTCGCGGTGCCGCAGTTCTACGGCGGCCGGATCCAGCTGCTGCTGCCGTTGTGCCTGACCGGCGACAAGCCCGAGCTGGCGCTGACCATCCAGCGCGAGGACGGCTTCTACGCCGCGCGCACCTGCCTCACGCTCGACATGGCCTACAACAACGCGCGACTTATCTGCCGCCCCGAGACGTCGTGGATCAAGCGATAAAGGGCGGTTTAGCTGCGGGTTTGTCGGTTGCCCTGATTGCGGTGGCGCGCTATACGCCCACGAATTGGTTGATTTCCGATCTCAGCCGAACACATTAGGCGGACAGGCCGTTCCCGCAG
>CALDBJ010000148.1 GCA_937937835.1 uncultured Collinsella sp. | reverse complement strand
TTCGTTAAACGGGCGCTAGGGCGTCACCCTTACACCAACATTTTCGACGCGATCTAAAACCGAAAATGTAAGAGAACTTCAGTTCATAGATGGAGACCAAAAGATATTCGCTGCTTACGAGGACAAAAATGATTCCGACAAACTGCATATCGATATTTACAAGTCGAATATCCCGCATAGCGTAATCGACGATGTACTGTTCTTTGCCAAGAACAACCTGCCGGTTGTGATTGGTGGTGGCATTGTACTTGTGCTGGTTATCGGCGGTACGCTGATCATTTGCGCCCGCCGTCGCAAGAAGCGTTCCGGCGTCAAGGGCGACGCTTCCGACAAGGCCCCCAAGGCCAAGAAGCAAAAACACGACTTGCGTAAGAAAAATGCCCAACCGGAGATTGTTTCCACTGCATCTGCCGGCGGCATTCCCCAACCACAGGCCCCTGTTTCCGCACCGAAATTCTGTCACCACTGCGGCACCCCACTCGTGCCAGAAGCCAAGTTCTGCCCCAAATGCGGCCATCCGGTCGAATAGCATCTGACAAGCGAACCCACAGCCAAATCGGGCCGCCCCTCACGGGACGGCCCTTTTACTTGGAAGACCAGCGAACGACACTGTCATGCGGAAACTGCGGCCCAGTATTCAGCCAAATAGCGGAATGAAGGTTCCGGACCCGCAATCGTAGCTAGCATAAAAAACGGGCGCAGACCGAAGTCCGCGCCCGTAAATGTCGATGCCCGAAGGCTTATTTGCGCATCAAACCGCCGCGCTCGTCGATGGCGTCCCAGAAGGCGCCGGCAAAGCGAGGATCGTTTGCAGCCATGAGGGCGTTGGTGGCCATCCAGCCAGACGGGGTGCCGGTGTCGTAGCCCGAGAGCGGGTCGATGACGACAGCGTACATGGCCTCGCGGTCGAGCGAGCGGGCCATGGCGTCGGTGAGCTGGATCTCGCCGCCCTTGCCGGCCTGCTGATCGGCGAGCAGGTCCATGACCAGCGGGCTCAGCAGGTAACGACCGACGATGTACAGGTTGGAAGGAGCCGCCTCGGGAGCAGGCTTCTCGACCAGACCGCCGATGCGCCAGACAGCGCCCGGCTCGGCATCGGCAACGCCCTCGGCGCCCTCGAGCGAACCGACGCGCTCGCCGGCGATAACGCCGTAGCGGCTGACTTCCTCGGGCGAGCAAGCAGCGACGGCGATAACCGAAGCGCCACCGCGCTCCTTGGAGACAGCAAGCATCTTGTCGCAGATGTCACGGTTGGGCACAACGTAGTCGCCCAGAAGAACCAGGAAGTTCTCCCCTGCCACAGCATCGGCGGCAGAGCGAATGGCGTGACCGAGGCCCTTGGGCTCGTACTGATAGCGGAAATCGACCGGCATACCGCCAGCGTGGGCGACGGCATCGGCATAGGCGTTCTTGCCGCGCTCGCGCAGCAGGTTCTCGAGCGAACGGTCGGGCTGGAAGTAGCTCAGCAGCTCGGGCTTACCGGGAGAGGTAACGATGATGGCGTCGTCGACCTCCTCGGGGTCGAGCGCCTCCTCAACGACATACTGGATGACCGGCTTGTCGAGTACCGGCAGCATCTCTTTGGGCGTGCACTTAGTGCCAGGCAGAAAACGCGTGCCAAGACCGGCGGCGGGGATGATTGCCTTCATGTTATTCAAGGATCCTTTCGCAGGCGCAGAATGCGCCCTGTGCGTGCGACACGGCGGCCGCAGACCAAATTGCGATACCGAAATATCTTACCGCCGGAGACATACGTCGCCGTAAGGCAAACGCAATTCTTCAGCAGGTCAACGCAAATTATTGCTCGAATGGTGCAATTTTACGCCCCAGCGGTAACGGGATTGGCACGGCGAAGACAACGGTGTTCTGCGTGCCGAGCAATGGGAATGAGGGGCCAAAACAAAAAAGACGGGGCTCGCAATGCGAACCCCGTCTGCAAAGAAATCTGGCGAGAAAGCCTGATTACTTGAGGGTGACAGCAGCGCCAGCAGCCTCGAGCTTCTCCTTGGCAGCCTCGGCGTCCTCCTTCTTGGCACCCTCGAGAACAGCCTTGGGAGCGCCCTCGACGACCTCCTTGGCCTCCTTCAGGCCAAGGTTGGTGAGCTCACGGACGGCCTTGATGACCTGGATCTTGTTGTCGCCGAAGCCCTCGAGCACGACGTCAAACTCGGTCTTCTCCTCGGCCTCAGCAGCGCCAGCAGCGGGAGCGGCGACAACAGCGGCAGGAGCAGCGGCGGAAACGCCGAAGGTGTCCTCGATAGCCTTGACGAGCTCGGAAGCCTCGAGAAGGGTCATTTCCTTAAGAGCATCGATGATCTCATCGGTGGTAAGCTTAACCATTTCTAAGTCCTTTCGGTTTCCGTGCGAATGCACGGAGATCAGTTAAAACACGGCGCGAATGCGCCAGGGGTGCGGCGTTGCCGCCGCGGGTGAAAACAGCAACTAGGCTGCCTTCTGCTCGGAGACCTGCTGGATCGAACGAGCGAGACCAGAGGAAACGCCGTTGACGCAGACAGCGATGTCGCGAGCGAAACCGGAGATGAGACCGGCGATCTGGCCGAGAAGCTGATCCTTGGTGGGCAGCTCGGCGATAGCCTTAACATCATCAGCGGAAACGGCCTTGCCGTCGGAGATACCGCCCTTGATCTCAAGGACACCCTTGGACTTAGCGGAGAAGTCCTTAAGGGTCTTAGCGGCCTCGACCGGCTCGGTCTCGTAGAACACATAAGCGACGGGGCCGGCGAGGATCTCGTCGAGCTCGGGCTGCTCCTGGTTCTTGAGAGCGATCTTGACCAGGTTGTTCTTGTAGACCTTCATCTCGGCGCCGCACTCGCGAAGCTGATGACGCAGCTCCTGAGCCTGCTTAACCGTCAGACCATTGTAGTTGACGACGAACAGACCGGCGTTCTCGGCGATACGGGACTCGATCTCTGCAACCTTGTCGATTTTGTACTGCTGGGGCATGAATTACACCTCCTCGAATTCTTTCCGGGCACGGTCCGCCACAAGGACGTGACGGGGGCATGTCCAAAAAGAAAGCCCCCGCGCTGCATGAGCGACGGGGGCGAGAAGACATATCTACTCGACCACCTCGGCTGGCGGGATGTCCCATTAAGCTCGCGGGCGGTGCCCGTTAGCGCCGGCTGTCTCTGGCAGCGGATTCGTGCGTGAACCGAAAGTATTATGGCGGGGACCCCGGCGTCGGTCAACGGGCGCGAGGATTCGTACACAAACCCTGCATACGCTCCAACCCGAGGGGACGGGTCGAGATTTTCGCTCGGTCAAGTCCTGGGCTCGCTCGAAGGCCACATTAAGTGGCCTTCGGCTCGTGCGGAATCTACGAAAATCTCGACCCGTCCCCTCGGGCCGGAGCTACGTTGCCTTTGCAGCGAATCCTCGTGTCCGTTGGCCGGCGCGCCCCACGCATAACCCTTATGTCGGTGGGCTGATGTGTTGCGTCCCTGATGGCTACAGGGTTGAAACGAAGTTGGACAGGCGGGCTAGTCCTTCGTCCAGATCTTTATCGGAGACGCAGTAGCTTAGGCGGATGTGGCCTTCGGTGCCGAAACAGTCGCCCGGGACTAGGGCTACGTTTGCTTCTTTGATGGCTTTGATGCAGAAGGCTTCGCTGGTTAGGCCGTATTGTTTGATGCTCGGGAAGGTGTAGAAGGCTCCTGCGGGCTCTACCACGTCGAGGCCCATGGCATCTAAGGCTGCGAGCACGCGTTCGCGACGGGTTCGGTAGACTTTGAGCATGGGGGTTGGGTCGACGGTGAGGGCTCGGGCCGCGGCGTCCATCTCGAAGGAGACGGCGCTCGATACTAAGTATTGGTGGGCCTTTGCGATCTCGGCGATGACGGGGGCTGCGGCTGCGAGCCAACCCAGGCGCCAGCCGGTCATGGCCCAGGGCTTGGAGAAGCTCTCGATGACCACCGTCTGCTCGCGTAGCTCCGGGTGGCGCTGGGCGAAGCGCTCGTAGCCGTCCACATAGACGAGGCGGTTGTATACGTCGTCGCAGACTACGTAGATGCCCGCCTGCTCCGCCACGCGCGCCACGGCGTCGAGCGATGCTGCGTTGAGGATGCAGCCCGTAGGATTGTTGGGCGTGCAGATGACGATGGCCTTGGTCGCCGGCGTCACGCAAGCACGTAGTGCGTCCTCGTCAATCTGGAATTGCGCAGGCTCCGTATCCAAAAAGACCGCCTGGGCGTGGTTGGCCACGACGATGCTCTCGTACAGGCCAAAGGCCGGCGTGGGGATGATGACCTCGTCGCCGGGGTTGAGCATGGCCATAAACGTAGCCGACAGGGCCTCGGTCGCGCCATCGGTCAGGATGACCTCATCGGCGGAAAATGCCAGGCCCGCGTCACCCATATATTTGGACAGTGCCTCGCGCAGGGCGGGACGGCCGTTGTTGGGCGGATAGTGCGTGTCGCCGCGGTCGAGCGAGGCCGTCACCTCGGCGCTAATCACATCGGGCGTGGGAAAATCGGGCTCGCCAAGCGCAAGCGCGATGCACCCCGGGTGCTGGGCGGCGAGCGCGTTGATTCGGCGGATGCCGGAGGGCTTGAGCGTGGCAAGCGAGGTATTCATGGGCAGGCGCATAGCGTTCCTTTCGTAAGGGTTGCACTAGGATAGCGCGGCGGAGCGCCACCGGACGGTGTAACCTAAACGGAAACGGACTGGAAAGGAGATGGCATGGAGGTGACCGCGCGCGGCGATGTACCAAAAACACTGCATAACATCGCGTTTGTCAGTATTCCCGAGAGCGCCGATCTTGAGTTTTTGCTTTGGGACCTGCAGGATGCCATCGCCGCCTATGCTCAGCTTTCTGGCACGGCGCTCCCCCGCCCGATCGATTTGGAGGCGGATGATGCCGGTGCAGTCGATGGCATGGTGCTCGCTGTTGATGATGCATTTGATGATGAGGCTATGATCGCTGTCGAGGAGATACTCGATCGCTTTAAGAATACAGACGCGCGCGTCTATGTCGTCGTTCAGGCCCTGTCCAAAAACACCAAGCAGGCGGACGAAGCCCTCGACCGCCTATACCGGGCATGTATTCTACGTGACCTGCCATGGTGCGACGGCGTTGTCATCCGTGCCGGCAGCGGCATCGCAGCGCTTCGCCACTCCCCGCGTATGGGCCTCTTGCGTCGGCCATTTTCGGAAGCGATAGATAAGCTTGTGGGCGCTGTGCGCATGGGCTGCTCTATTGAGCATGCGCAGCTGCTTGGCGGCGGCAATGCCGGTAGCGTCGATGCCGACGGCATGGTGCGCGTCAAGCCCACCGTGCCCGCACCGATCTGGCATGCCATCATGAAACGCCTCGGCACCCGCGCCCAGTCAGATATCTAAATTACAGAGCGCCCCAATCAACGGCCTCGCGCCAGCGCTCGATAAGGCGTTCCAGGCGCCATGCCGCATTGGCGGGACTTGTCGACGGCAGAACGATGGCCGACAGCCCCGTGCGTTCTTGTAGATAGCGCTTGAAGAGCCGACCAGCTGTACCACCGTTGCATATCACCTGCTCAATGGGAGCTGCGCCGGTAATGCGCTCGACATGCGCCGGAACGACGTTTTTGATGCTGGCGTCACTCGAACCCTTAATATCGCAGCTCTCGATCACGTCCCACAGGGCCACACCGCCGTTGAGCAGCATGGCCCGCTTGGCGGCAATCGAGGCATCGAGCGTCGCGGGCTCACCGCTTGCCAAAGGATCGCCCTCGTTGGGCGGCACGGGCACACCGAGGCACGCGGCCATCACGCGCCAAAAGCGATTCTGAGGGTTGCCGTAATAAAAGGCATTAGCGCGCGAAAGCACCGAGGGAAACGACCCGAGCACCAAAACGCGCGAGTGCTGGTCGAACACGGGCTCAAACCCATGCTCAATATGTTGATAGCCCTCGTCAGACGCTGCCATGGCCTAGGCCCTCAGCAGATAACGCACCTCGTAGGGTGCAAGCTCAAGGGCACCCGACAGCTCGACCGTGGGCACATCGTCGGCAAGCAGGTCGACGAAGGAGCCGCTGAGTTCGCCAGCTCCAAAGGTGTAGGGCTCGTTCACGGCATTGACCGCCACGAGCACCGTCGCATCGTCGCAGGCGCGCTCGAACAGCAGCTGCTTGTTCTGGATCACCACGTTGCGATAGGCACCGTAGTTGAGAGCACGGGCCGCTGCGTCGTTTGCCGAGCGCAGGTGCGCGAGCTGTTTGATGAAGGCCGTCAGCTCGTTGGGCGCAGGCTCATCGAGCGCAGGACGTAGTGCCCAATCGCCATCGGGGCCGCCCTTTTCGCCGGCAATCCCCCACTCGCTGCCGTAGTAGACGCACGGAATGCCCGGCATGCCAAAGAGCATGCCATAGGCGGGACGCAGGCAGGACTTGTCCGTCAGGATGCTCGCCAGGCGCGGCACGTCGTGGTTGTCGACAAACGACAGCAGGTGTTTCCCGCGATAAATGCACCACGGGTCACCGCCAAACTGGCGATGAAGCGAATGGGCAATCTCGAACATGTTGACCGAGTTAAAGCTGGAGTACAGGCCCTTGTAGCACTCGTAGTTGGTGCAGGAGTCGAGCATCTCGTCGTTGACGATCTGGTTGTAGTCGCCGTGGAGCGTCTCACCAATCAGCACAAAGTCGGGCTTGAGCTCACGGGTAAAAGTATGCAGGCGGCGCATAAAATCGCGATCGAGCATATAGGCGACGTCCAGGCGCAGACCGTCGACGCCAAAGACTTCGGTCCAGCGACGCACGGACTCAAGCAGGTAATCGACCACGGCGGGGTTTTGCAGGTTGAGCTTCACAAGCTCAAAATGGCCCTCCCAGCCCTCGTACCAAAAGCCGTCGCCGTAGCACGAGTCACCGTCAAAGCTGATGTGGAACCAGTCCTTGTACGGCGAATCCCACTTGCGCTCCTGCACATCACGGAAGGCCCAAAAGCCGCGACCGACGTGGTTGAAGACGGCATCGAGCACCACGCGGATGCCATGGACGTGCAGCGTCTCGCACACGGCGGCAAAGTCGGCGTCCCCACCCAGGCGACGGTCTATATGGCGCAGGCTGCGCGTGTCGTAGCCATGACTATCGGACTCGAGCGGCGGGTTGATGAGCACGGCGCCAACGCCGAGTTCCTGCAGGTAGTCGGCCCATTGGGCGATCTTCATGATGGGGGCATCGGGGCTAGCTGTGGCATCGGCGGCCTGGGCGAGCTCATCCTCGGCAACGGGGGCGGCGTTTTCGCGCGGAGCTCCGCAAAAGCCCAGCGGATAGATCTGATAGAACGTCGTCTCGTATGCCCACATAGCAACCTCCCGGTAAGCGCAACACAACGACATCCATTGTATGCCCGGCTTGTATCCTCTTCTCCAAAATAAGTTGCGGTGGAATAGTTCCTGCTTGGGCCTTCAGAAGCCTTAAACAGGAACTACTCCACCGCAACTGATGAGGGAACGTGATTAGGCGATAGGCTTTGCGCGACGGATGGCCGGGAACATTACCGTGATGGCGAGGATGACGCCCACGGCGGCGATTGCGCCACCCGCGCAGCCGATCCAGGCGATACCGGGGCCCGAAACCACGGCTCCGCCGATCGCGGTACCCGTGCCGATTCCCAGGTTAAACAGGCCCGAGAAGATCGACATGGCGACGGCCGACGAGTCCGCCGGCGTGTGCTTGATGAGCTCGGCCTGAAACGCCACGTTAAAGGCCGTGGCGCAGCAACCCCACAGTGCGCAAACAGCGAGAACCGCGGCGAGCGACGATGCGGCCGGGCCCATGAGCAGCAGGGCCACCGGCACGCCGGAGAGCGTAATCGCGAGAAACGGGAACCGGTGCCCATCGAACAGCCGGCCGAACAGCCAGCTTCCGAGCAGACCAGAGCAGCCGAACGCCGTCAGCGTCATGGTGATGGCGCTTGCGTCGACATGCGCGACCTGAGCCAGGAAAGGCTCGATATAGCTATAGCCCGCGTAATAGCCGGTCGCCATGAACACCGTGACCACATAGAGCGCGATGAGGAACGGGTTCTTGATCAGCTCGGGCAGCTGCTTGAGCGTAAAACGCTCGCCCGCTGGCATGGTGGGGAACACCGTGGCCTGGTAGACGACCGCGACAGCAGACAGCGCTCCGACCACGGCAAACGTCATGCGCCAGCCCACGGCCAGGCCAATGGCGCGGCCGAGCGGCAGGCCGAAGATCTGTGCGATGGAAGAGCCCGTGGCGATCATGCTGATAGCGAGCGCCCCGTGGCGGGTGTCAACCAGGCGCGACGCCATAATCGAGGCGACCGACCAGAACACGGCATGTGCGCAAGCGACCACCAGGCGCGCGCAGACCAGGATGGGATAAGTCGGCGCCACAGCGGACAGAAACTGGCCGAGCGAGAACACGGCGAGCACGCCCAGCAGCATCCGCTTGAACTCGAAACGCGAAGCGAACACCATGAGCGGCAACGACAGCAGCATGACGCCCCAGGCATAGACCGAGATCATGATGCCCGCCTGGGCCTCGGTGAGCGAGAACGACGCGGCGATATCAGTCAAAAGGCCGATGGGCATAAACTCCGACGTGTTGAACACGAACGCACAGCAGGTGAGCCCGACGAGCGGGAGCCACTGCCTGAGCGTGATGCCGTCTTGCCTTGCCTGACTCATATATAACGTCTCCAATCATTTTGAGCGGAGGCGATTATATAGCAACGGCCCCGCATCCGTCAGCAACAGATGCGGGGCCGAAAACAATTCGATACACAGAGGTTGCGCCGTCAATAAATAACTAAGCCAACCCCAGCAATATGCCCGCCGAATGCACGACAAACGCCACGATCCAGGCGACCGTCACTTGAAACGCGAACACGGCAACGGCGTAGCGCGCGCCCAGTTCGCTCTTGACGGCGCCGATCGCAGCCACGCACGGCGGGTACAGCAACGTAAAGACCAGGAACACATAGGCAGTAAACGGCGAAAACATGGTCGACAGTGCCGCGGGCGAGGTCGCGCCCAAAAGTACCGTGAGGGTCGAGATGACGCTCTCCTTGGCGATAAGTCCGGTGACGAGCGCCGTGGATGCACGCCAGTCGCCAAACCCAAGCGGCGTCAGCGCCGGCGCGATGATGCTGCCGAGGCCCGCAAGCAGACTCCGCGACTGATCGGCGACCACATTAAAGCGGATATCGAACGTCTGAAGGAACCAGATGACCACGGTCGCGGCAAAGATAATGGTAAAAGCCTTGGTGATAAAGTCCTTGGCCTTATCCCACGCTAGCATCACCGTCGTCTTAATACTCGGCAGGCGGTAATTGGGGAGCTCCATGATAAACGGCACCGGGTCGCCCTTAAATGCCGTGCGATTGAGCACCAAAGCCGCGATGCAACCGACCGCAATACCAATCAGATAGAGCGAGACCATGGCGGGAACCGTCGCCTGTGGGAAAAACGCCCCGCACAGCAGTCCGTAGACCGGCAACTTGGCCGAGCAGCTCATGAACGGCGTGAGCATGACCGTCATCTTGCGGTCGTGCTCGGATGGGAGTGTACGGGTCGACATGATAGCCGGCACGGTGCAGCCAAAACCGACGAGCATGGGCACAAAGCTGCGACCCGACAGGCCAAAGCGACGCAGCACCTTATCCATGACAAAGGCCACGCGCGCCATGTAGCCGGAGTCTTCCAGAATGGAGAGGAACAAAAAGAGCACGACGATAATCGGCAGGAAGGTCAGCACGCTGCCCACGCCCGTAAGCACGCCGTCGACAGCCAGCGAGCGCACCACGTCGTTGGTACCGAACGCCTTGAGGCCCGCATCGGCCGAGGCGATGATGGCAGCGATGCCGTCCTCCATGAGTCCCTGCAACGCCGCGCCGATCACGCCAAACGTCAGCCAAAAAACGAGACCCATGATCACCAGGAACGCCGGAATGGCTGTGTAACGACCCGTCAGGATGCGGTCGATCTTGACGGAGCGCACGTGCTCGCGGCTCTCGTGCGGTTTGACGACGCAGCGCCCACACACGTCGCCGATAAAGCTAAAGCGCATATCGGCCAGCGCGGACAGGCGGTCGGTGCCGGCCTCGCCCTCCATCTGAGTAATGATGTGCTCGACAGCGTCGAGCTCGTTGCGATCCAGGTGAAGCGCCTCGGTCACCAGCTCGTCGCCCTCAACCAGCTTGGTCGCCGCAAAGCGCACCGGGATGTGCGCCGTCACGGCATGGTCCTCGATCAGGTTGGCAATGCCGTGGATGCAGCGATGCAGTGCGCCGCCGTCCGATCCATCGGGCGCACAGAAGTCCAGGCGACCGGGGCGCTCGCGGAACCGCGCCACGTGCAAGGCATGATCCACCAGCTCGCCGATACCCTCGTTGCGGGCAGCGCTAATGGGAACAACAGGCACGCCCAACAGGCTCTCGAGCAGATTGACGTCCACGGCGCCGCCGTTGGCCGTCACCTCGTCCATCATGTTGAGCGCGATGACCATGGGGCGGTCGAGCTCCATAAGCTGCAGCGTCAGGTACAGGTTACGTTCGATGTTGGTGGCGTCGATGATGTCGATGATGGCGTCGGGGTTTTCGTCCAAGATGAATTGGCGGCTGACGATCTCTTCGCCCGTGTACGGCGACAGGGAGTAAATGCCGGGCAGATCGGTAACGCTTGCCTCGGGATGGTTACGGATGGTGCCGTCCTTGCGGTCGACCGTCACGCCAGGAAAGTTACCGACGTGCTGGTTGGAGCCCGTAAGCTGGTTGAACAGCGTGGTCTTACCGCAGTTTTGGTTGCCGGCGAGGGCAAAATGCAGCGGTGCGCCCTCGGGCACGGCCGTCTTGGCAGCACGGGGCGAATACGTCCCCTCGCCCAGGGCCGGATGCTCCGTCGTTCCGATTGCGGCGTTGGCGCGCGGACCGGTATCGGTGTCGTGCACATCCACGAGCTCAATGCGTGCGGCATCATCCTTGCGCAGCGTCAACTCGTAGCCACGCAGGCGAATCTCGAGCGGGTCGCCCATGGGGGCGTACTTCATCATGGTGACTTCGGTGCCCGGCGTTAGGCCCATGTCCAAAATATGCTGTCGGAGTGCCTGGTCGTCCGATGCCACCGATGCGACAACGGCGTCCTTTCCAATCTCGAGCGTATCGAGCTTCACGTCCGTGTTCCTCCCCCGGCGCCCACAGGGCGTTGCATTTATGTTCACCTTGGCTAACCGTTTGCCACGGCTAACCAATTTAACCATGCATGATAGCGCGAACACACAACGATGTTCAATCAGCAAATTGGCGCAATGGGGACAGGCAGGAGAGTTCAGGGCCATAGTTTCCCGATGAGGCCTCTCGGGGAAACTACATCCCAGAATTCCGGCTCGAAACGGGATATGGTTTCCCAAACAGGCCTCTTACGGAAAATGCATCCCGGAATCCCCGCTCGAAACGGGACGCGCTTTCCCAGTCGAGGCCCTATGGGAAACTGCGTCCCACCTTGAAAGGCAAAACTGGGGCGCAGTTTCCGGACGGGGCATCAAAAACGAAGTTGCGGTGGAATAGTTCCTGGATGGGCTGGTTGATGCCCCAGATAGGAACTATTTCACCGCAAGTTATTGAAGAGCTTGGATGCCGGGACTCTTACAGATGGCGCTCGAGGAAGCGGAAGGCCAGGCGGATCCAGGGACGGACGGAAACCTGCTTGTCCTCGTTGTCGACCGCGGTGTTGGCGTTGCCGAGCGAAAGGCCATGACCACCCTGGTCGAAGACGTGCATCTCGCATGCAACGCCCTCCTCGGCCATGCGCTGCGCAAACGGGTAGACCTGCGCGATCGGCGCCGTCTTGTCGTCGGACACGCCCCACACAAAGGTCGGTGGCATCTGACGCGAAACATGCGTGGTGGGGCAGATGTCGGCCAGATGCTCGTCAGTTGCCTCGCCGCCCGTCACCATCGACAGGTAGTCGTTGAGCAAATCGCGCCCCGTCTTGCCACCCGTCTTGGGCACACGCAAGTCAATGCGCGGATCGCGCGTCTGCATGTCGCGCACATAGGCAAAGTCGAGCAATGGATAGCCCAGCACCACGGCATCGGGACGAATGTCGTCCGGACGCGCCCCGGCAAGTGCCGCAAAGGGGCCGGTCTTCCACTGTGTTGCCAGCGAGGCGCAAATCATGCCGCCAGCAGAAAAGCCCACGACGCACACGCGCTTAGGATCGACATGCCACTCGTCGGCGTTGGCGCGCACCGTGGCGACCATCTTGGCAAGATCTGCCTGGGGATGCGGAAAGCTCACGTCACCCGTAGAACTCGTGACATAGTTGAGCACAAAGGCCTGGTAACCGTGATCCAAAAACGCAAACGCCACAGGATCCTGCTCATGCGGAGCGATATGCGTAAACGCACCTCCGCCACAGATAATCACCGCGGGGCGGCGGCCATTCGGTTTATCGGGCAACGGCTCGGCACCCAAATACGTAAACGTCGCCGGATAATCCTCGGTCGGCTCCTCGCCCCACAGCGCATGGTTCTCGACAATCATATGTGCTCCCTTCGCGCAAATTATGCGCCCTTATTTTTCGCCTTCAAGCGTACCCCACTTGAACCCGTGGCGCAGAAACACTCCGGCAATAAGTTTCCCTTCAACTGATATATCACATAATCCCAGTTCAGAGGTATCGTTGAGCAGCGTAGAATAGGGGCGTTGACCAAGCCGCGAAACACATGTGAAACGTTTCCGGCAAACCAAACGCGCGATATGCGCCTATTTAAGTTGGAGGCAACTATGGGTCTGCTCGATTCGCTTAAGTCCACCTTCACCTCGACCGGCGAGGCGTCCGTTCCGCCCGCAGCAAGCTTCGCTACCCGCGAAGGCGTCATCTATGCCCCCGTCAACGGCGTGCTCGTCAACCTGAACGAGGTTCCCGACGAGACAATCGCCTCGGGCATGCTTGGCCAGGGCTATGGCATCGAGCCCATTACCGGCACCATCTATGCGCCCGCCAACGGCCGCATCGGTGCCACCACTGTCACCAACCACTCCATCGGCATGATCACCGAGGACGGCCTGCGCGTGTTCATCCATGTTGGCCTGGGCACCGTGGAAATGAACGGCAAGGGTTTTGCCCGCTTTGTCGAGATGGGTGACACGGTCAAGGCCGGCCAGCCGCTCATCAGCTTCGACCGCGACGCCATCAAGGCCGCTGGTCACGAGGACATCGTGACCGTCATCGTCTCTGAGCTCGACCGCCTCAAGAGCATCGACCACGTCGGCGAGTCTGGCACGCTTATCGGCGGTAATCCGCTCGTCAAGCTTGGCGATCCGCTGCTGGTTGCCAAGACCAAGTAGCCGAGCATTATCGCATAAAGGCTCAACCACCCGTGCATCTTTGCCGCATCTGTGTTGTTGTTTTTGCCTATGTAGAGGTTCTGAAACGTTTCTATATAGACAGCTGAGCATCAACGCAGGTGCGGCTTTTGCGTAGCGAGGCATCGCCCCGCGGCATGTTGTTCAACCGCACGAACCCCCTTCCTTTGTCCGCACAGAGCGCTAGACTGCTAGGTCGACATTGGAGGAAGATCGATGCAAAACACACCCACGGGCGCCGCACACGCCGCGCCTCAACGCAACCAACGCATCGTCGCGCTCGACGGGCTCCGCGCCCTCGCCATCGCCGGCGTCGTCCTATATCACCTTCGCCCCAGCCGCCTGACCGGCGGTTTTTTGGGCGTTACACTCTTCTTTACGCTGAGTGGCTATCTCGCCACCAAAAGCATTATGCGGGCCACGGCACGCGACGGATTCTCGTACCCGCGCTATATCTGCCGCCGCATTGCGCGCATGATGCCGCCGATCGTCGTGACCATCGCGCTTACCGCCGTCGCCACCTACATCGCGGCCCCGAGCCTACTCCCTAAGGTGCAGCAGGACGCCCTGCCATCGGCACTCTTTTTGAGCAACTGGTTCTACATCTTCCGCAACGTCTCGTATTTCGCCGCCGCGGGACTCCCCTCGCCGCTCACGCACCTGTGGTTCTGCGCTGTCACTATGCAGTTCTATCTGGTATGGCCGGTCATCCTTATGGCACTGTGCGGCAAAACCAGGTCGCGCAACACCGCCATCGGCATCACAATCGCATTCGCGCTTGTATCGACGGCAGCCATGGTCCTCATGTTTAATCCCACCGCCGACACATCGCGCGTCTACTACGGAACCGACGCCCGTGCCGCCGAGCTTCTATGCGGAGCCTTAGCCGCCATCGCCGCGCCGCGTCTGCGCGAGATGCTGAGCGGTGACATCCATATCCCCGGCGCCAACAAGGGCATCTCAAAGGTCAACGCGATTTCTATCGCGTGGCTCGTTGCCGTTATAGCCGGCGCACTCATGCTGACCGGAGAGAGCGCTTGGCTCTACCGCGGCGGCTTTTTGCTGTTTGCCCTCGCCACCGGACTCCTCATCATCTGCGTGCAGAATACGGAGTGCATCGTGCGTCGTCTGTTGTCGGTCAAGCCGCTCGTCTGGCTGGGCCAGCGCTCGTTCTCGGTTTATCTGGTGCACTATCCCCTACTGCTTCTTATGAACCCCGCAACCCGCACTACCCGCATCGCCTGGTGGGAGCAGGTATTACAGCTTGTACTGATCCTTGCGGTAGCCGAGGTTTTCTATCGCCTCGTCGAACGCCCTTGGTCCCACAAGCCGGCCCAACAGGACAGCACGGCAAGAAAGCACGTCCTTTCGCCCGCCATGGTGCTCCCCGCGCTTGGCGCCGCATGCGTCGCCGCACTTGCCTTCGCGCCGCTTGACTGGGCAGGCATCGCCACCGCCCGCGCCGAGCAGCTCCGTCCCGAGCTTGCCCAGAACGCGACCTCGTCCCAGGACAACGGAGCCAACGACAAGGGCGCCGAGCCCGCATCCGGTAAAGAATCCCAGCCCAGCGACACCGCATCCGATGACGCCACCAAGCAAAAACCCAAAGAGGGACCTATCGCCGAAAAGGTCCCCAAGAACTTGGACTGGAAGAGCTTTACCTACGACGAGGCAACCGGAACCTGCGACGCCCGCGTGCTCATGATCGGCGACTCGGTCACCGCAGGTGCCCAACCTGGCATTCAGGCGGCGCTTCCCAACGCGCACATCGACGGCGTGGTGAGCCGCCAGTTCTACACCTTCCAGGATGTCTATGCACAGGACAGTGCCAACTACGATCCAAGCGTGGTCATCTGCGCGCTTGGCACCAACGGCCTCATCCGCGACCCCCAGCAGGTGCAGGACGTGATTAATGCCGTGGGCGGCAAGCCCATCTACTTTGTGACCGTGCGCGTACCGCTCGAGCTACAGGACCGCAATAACCAGACGATCCGCGATGTCTGCGCCCAAAACGACAACGCCGGCGTCATCGACTGGAGCGGTGCCTCAGAGGGCCACAGCGAATACCTTGTCGACGACGGCACACACCTCACCCAGACGGGAATCGACACCTACGCTGCTCTCATACGCCAAGCCATCTGCGGGCACTAGGCACCGCAAAATCGGCGCTTGTGCGGTGCCCACGTCATGCCCATACATCACACCTGACGTTTTGCTACGCCCTCACTCGCGGGTTAGAATGGTTAACTGTTTGGAAATAATCCGCACAACCGTTATGGGAGGATACGTGAACCGCACCAAAATCGCGCAGCTCTATGCCGATGCTGAGTCGCTCGGTGGCCAGACCGTCACCGTTGCCGGCTGGGTCAAGTCCGTCCGCGACATGAAGAACTTTGGCTTCGTCACGCTCAACGACGGCAGCTGCTTCCGCGACCTGCAGGTCGTCATGAACCGCGAGGCGCTCGACAACTACGACGAGATCGCCCATCAAAACGTCTCGGCCGCCCTCATCTGCAGCGGCACCGTCAAGCTGACCCCCGATGCGCCCCAGCCCTTCGAACTTTCTGTCACCTCCATCGAGGTCGAGGGCGTCAGCGCCCCGGATTACCCGCTGCAGAAGAAGCGCGCAACCGTCGAGTTCCTGCGCACCCAGCAGCACCTGCGCCCGCGCACCAACCTGTTCCGCGCCGTGTTCCGCATCCGCTCTGTCGCGGCTGCCGCTATCCACCGCTTCTTCCAGGAGCAGGGCTTTGTCTACGTCAACACCCCCATCATCACCACGAGTGACTGCGAGGGCGCCGGCGAGATGTTCCGCGTGACCACGCTCGACCCCAAAAACCCGCCCCTCACCGAGTCCGGCGAGGTCGACTGGAGCCAGGACTTCTTTGGCAAGCATGCGAGCCTCACCGTGTCCGGCCAGCTCAATGCCGAGAACTTTGCCATGGCCTTTGGCGACGTGTACACCTTTGGCCCCACCTTCCGCGCCGAAAACTCCAACACCACGCGCCACGCCGCCGAGTTTTGGATGATTGAGCCCGAGATGGCATTTGCCGACCTCAACGACTACATGGATAACGCCGAGGCCATGCTCAAGTACGTCCTTAAGGACGTTATGGCCACCTGCCCCGACGAGCTCAACATGCTCAACAAGTTTGTGGACAAGGGTCTGCTCGAGCGCCTGAACCATGTCGCCAACTCCGACTTTGCCCGCGTCACCTATACCGAGGCCGTCGAGATCCTGGAGCAGGCAGTCGCCGCCGGTCACAAGTTTGACTATCCCGTGAGCTGGGGCATCGACCTGCAAACCGAGCACGAGCGTTTCCTGACCGAGGAGCACTTTAAGCGCCCGACCTTCGTAACCGACTACCCGGCCGAGATCAAGGCCTTCTACATGCGCATGAACGAGGACGGCAAGACCGTCGCCGCCGCCGACTGCCTGGTTCCCGGTATCGGCGAGATTATCGGCGGCTCCCAGCGCGAGGAGCGCCTGGATCTGCTCGAGGCCCGCATCAAGGACCTGGGCATGAATCCCGAGCAGTACAAGTACTACCTTGACCTGCGCCGCTACGGTTCCTGCAAGCACGCCGGCTACGGTCTGGGCTTCGAGCGCTTGGTGATGTACCTCACCGGCGTGGGCAACATCCGCGACGTCCTGCCGCACCCGCGCACCGTGGGCAACGCCGACTTCTAATCGCCATAGCGCCACCAAACGCGTTCCAGTGCCTCACGCCAGCGCCTCTCGGCAAGCCGAGAGGCGCTTTTTTCAACAGCATCCGTCAAGCTTTTGGCAAGGTTTTGGTCAGTTAGGCAGGGTTGTTGAAAACTCGACCCGCCGTTTGCCGGCAGCCATCGACCGTCCAAGGCGTCATGCGTCCTTGGCCAGGCTCCGCGCCCTAGGCTCTGATACGCCATCACCAAAAAAGGAAAGGACGTGGGCGCTATGACCGAAGCCGTTGTTGAAAACTACGAGACCACGACCAGGGGCTCCGCCTCGATGGCAGCCTATCGCGCCGTACGCATCCTGCAGCTCTTGAGCGAGAACACCGGCGAGGACAAGGCACTGCTTTCCGACGAGCTGGTCGAGCTCCTCGCCCATCCCGACGACCCCGCCCGCATGCCCATCTCGGCGGCACGCCGCAGCATCTATACCTCGATATCCGCACTTCGTCACGCCGGATACGAAATCGACTATAAACGCGGCGTGGGCTATCGGCTCCTCACCCGCCCGCTTGCTGACGAAGAGATCATACGGCTCCACGGCATGGTCATGCGCAACCGATCGACGCCCATAGCCATTCGAAAGAGCATGGCACAGCACCTGGTCGCCATGGCGAGCGCCGATGTTCGCGACTATCTCGATATGCCCGAACCGGCACCGGCCGCCAACGACGCGCCCGTCAAGGCAACGCGTCCGCACGCCAAGCGTATCGACACGTGTGAGCTCGTCGAACAGGCCATCGACCATGGAACAACTGTCAGCTTTGATATCTCAAACGTCCTGACCCGAGGCGAAATCGAGGTGGTGCGGATGACGGTCCGGCCCTTTGCCATCAGGCAGCGCGATGGCGTCTCGTATCTGCTGGGAACGGTCTACGACGCCCGAGGCGCCGACGACACCCTGCGCACCGTTGAGGTCAGCCGCATGAGAAACGTCAGCACGCGTTTGCTCGACGGCAAGAAACTCTTTGCCGCGCTAGACGAAGAAGACAGCCCCGCGCCCGCAGCGTAAGCCCCGTTACCGTCCGTCGTTCCTCAGCACCGCCCATCCAGTTCAGTATTAAAAAACCCGCCAGGTTATTGTAAAAATGGACATCGGCGTTACTATAGTCCCACTTGCACTTTTTCCTAGTGCAGTGTTTCCAGCCATTTTTATACTGGGGGTAATGATATGAAGGACATCACCATCAGCCGCAGGAGCCTTCTTGTCTCCGCTGGCCTGCTCGCGCTCGCTCCGCTCGCCGGATGCGGCGGCAACTCTGGTTCCGGCTCCGCTGCCGCCGGTTCCGACTACACCATCGGCGTTCTGCAGCTCACCGAGCACTCCGCGCTCGATGCCGCCAACGACGGCTTCGTCAAGGCCATCAAGAAGAGCGGTCTCAAGGTCAAGATCGACCAGAAGAACGCCCAGAACGACCAGTCCACGTGTAAGTCCATTGCCGACAAGTTCGTAGGCGACGGCGTCAACCTGATCTATGCCATCGCTACGCCCGCCGCGCAGGCTGCCGCCGGCGCCACCGCCGATATCCCCATCGTTGGCTGTGCCATCACCGACTACGCCGCTTCCGGCCTGGTCCAGGACAACGACAAACCCGGCACCAACGTCACGGGCGCTTCCGACCTCACCCCGGTCGCCGAGCAGCTCGAGATGATGCAGAAGGTCCTGCCCGACGTTAAGAAGGTCGGCCTGCTCTACTGCACCGCCGAGTCCAACTCCGACGTCCAGATCAAGGCCGCCAAGAAGGAGCTCGACAAGCTGGGCCTCGAGTACACCGACTTCACCGTCTCGAGCTCCAACGAGATCCAGTCCGTCGTCGAGTCCGCCGTGGGCAAGGTCGACGCGCTGCACTCCCCCACCGACAACACCATCGCCGCGGGCGCTTCGCAGGTCGGCCAGATTTGCAAGGAGAACAAGCTCCCCTTCGTTACCGGCGAGGAGGGCATGTGCAAGGCCGGCGGCGTGTTCACCCTCTCCATCAACTACGAGGACCTGGGCTACACCGCAGGCGAGATGGCCGTCAAGATCTTGAAGGGCGAGGCCAAGCCCGAGGATATGCCGATCAAGCATCTCTCGAGCAAGGACCTGGTCGTCGTCAAGAACGACGAAATGGCCGAGGCCCTGGGTATCGACCTTTCCGCTCTGGACGCGTAGCGTCATGCGCGGCAATGCATCTAGAGCCCGCGCTCGTGCCATAGCCGCGTTATTCAATATCTGAGCCACAGGGGCGGACGTCGTAGACCGGCGTCCGCCCTGCTTGTTTCAGGTAAAACAAAACATCCGTCCGCAGCTCTTTTATGCATTGTTACCGCTATTATGGAAAATCACGTGTCCACCCTATCCTAGGAGGTATGAAGCATGCTCATTGCATTGCAGGGCGCCGTTTCGCAGGGCGTCCTCTGGGGCATCATGGTGCTCGGCGTGTTTATCACGTTCCGCCTGCTCGACATCCCCGATATGACCTGCGACGGCAGCTTTGCCCTCGGCGGCTGTGTTTGCGCCGTGCTCATCGTCAACAATAACGTCGACCCCTTGCTCGCCGTACTGGCTGGCATGTGCGCCGGCGCCATCGCGGGCGCTGTCACGGGCATCTTGACCACCGTTTTTGAGATTCCCGCGATCCTCGCCGGAATCCTTACGCAGATCAGTCTGTGGTCCATCAACCTGCGCATCATGGGCAAGTCCAACACGCCCATCCTGGCCAAGGGCACCATCTTCTCGTCCGTCAGCAACATGACGGGCCTGCCGCAGTCCACCGTTGCCATCATCCTGGGCATTGTACTGGCCGTGGCCATCGTCGCCATCCTGTACTGGTTCTTTGGCACCGAGATCGGTTCGGCGCTGCGCGCCACCGGCAACAACGAGTACATGATCCGCGCCCTGGGCGTCAACACCAACTCCACCAAGATGATCGCCCTCGTGCTCTCCAACGCCCTTATCGGCCTTTCGGGCGCGCTCATCTGCCAGAGCCAGAAGTATGCCGATATCGGTATGGGCACCGGCGCCATCGTTATCGGTCTTGCTGCTATCGTCATCGGCGAGGTGCTCGGCCGCCTGCTGCCCGGCGGTCTGACTCAGTTTAGCGTCCGTCTTGCCTCTGCCGTCTTTGGCTCCGTGGTGTACTTCCTCATTCGCGCCATCGTGCTGCAGCTGGGCATGGACGCCAACGACATGAAGCTGCTCTCCGCCGTGATCGTTGCCGTGGCCCTGTGCGTGCCCGTGGTTTGGGAGCGCTATAAGCTCCGCAGCTCCTACACGAAGGGGGATGAGGCAGATGCTTAAGCTCTCGCACGTCAAAAAGACCTTTAACAAGGGCACCGTCACCGAGAAGCGCGCACTCACCGGCGTCGACCTCACCCTTAACGACGGCGACTTTGTAACCGTGATTGGCGGCAACGGCGCCGGCAAGTCCACGCTGCTCAACATGATCGCCGGCGTGTATCCGCTCGATTCGGGTGTTATCGAGCTCGACGGCACCGATATCTCGCGTCTGAGCGAATCGCAGCGTGCCAAGTACCTGGGCCGCGTGTTCCAGGACCCCATGCGCGGCACCGCAGCCGACATGCAGATTGCCGAGAATCTGGCTCTCGCCAAGCGCCGCGGCCAGCGTCGCGGTCTTTCGTGGGGCGTCACCAAGGCCGAGAAGGACGAATACGTTGAGCTGCTCAAGCGCCTGGACCTTGGTCTGGACACGCGCCTCAACGCCAAGGTCGGCCTGCTCTCGGGCGGTCAGCGCCAGGCGCTCACCCTGCTGATGGCCACGCTCACCAAGCCGCGCCTGCTGCTGCTCGACGAGCACACCGCGGCCCTCGACCCCAAGACGGCTTCTAAGGTGCTCAACCTGACCGAGGAGATTGTCGACGAGAACCACCTGACCACGCTCATGGTCACGCACAACATGAACGACGCCATCCGCCTGGGCAACCGTCTGATCATGATGCACGAGGGCCACGTGATCTACGACGTGGCAGGCGACGAGAAGAAGTCGCTCACCGTGGCCGACCTGCTGCAGAAATTCGAGGAGGTCTCGGGCGGCGAGCTCGCCAACGACCGCATGCTGCTGAGCTAAAACCCGCCAAAGAGGGACAGGTTTATTTTGCTGAGCTAACGACCTAGAAAACCACCACAAAGGGGACAGGCACCTTTGTGGTGGTTTTTGTTAAGGACTAAGGAAACTGCCATGAGAAGACTCCTCCCCCGCCTTGCGTTAGCCACTGCGTTGTTTGCCGGCGCGCTCGCCGGCGCCCCAGCTTACGCCACCGCGGCCACCCCATCTCAAGTTATCGGCCCGTCCGAATTTGATCGGACGGGCTTCTTGGTGGGTATCATGGTTGAACGATCATGAGGAGGTTTCCCAACATGGAATTGTTTGAGCCAATTCTTCATTTCTTTGCACAACGATGGGTCCACAACATCATCTGGGCAGGTATCTTGGCTATCGGCACCGCCGTTGCCGCCAAGGTCGCGTCCAAGACCCTGCGCCACCTGCTTAACCGCGACGATAACCCACTCCCTTCATCCAGCATCTTCATCAACATCGCGCGCGCCGTCATATGGACGATCGGCGGCAGTTTTATCCTCGACAACTGCTTTGGCATTAACGCAAACGCCCTCGTTGCCGCTCTTGGCGTCGGCGGCATCGCCATCTCGCTCGGCTTTCAGGACACGCTGTCAAACCTTATCGGCGGCATGCAGGTGACCTTTATGGGCATCATCAAGCCCGGCGACAATATCGAGGTCGGCGGCGTGTCGGGCGTGGTCCAAGACATCACTTGGCGCCATACGACCATCGAGGACGCCTGCGGGCAGACCATCATCGTCCCCAACTCCAACATCTCCAAGAACACGCTCGTGCATTTGATGCCCTTTGGGCGCGTAGCCGTCCCCGTCGCGGTCAAGGACACGTCCAAGTGGGCTTCACTGGACGCGTTGGCAGATGAGCTCACCGACGCCACCAAGGCCGCCGTGCTTCCCATCTCGGGCTTTGACAAGGAGCCCTACGTGCTCTTTAGCGAAATCGGCGACTTTGGCATCAAGGGCAAGATCATCTTTATCGTCAGCGACGACAGCACCACTTTCACGGCAGCCGACGCCTGCATCCGCGCCATCGCCCCCATCATCGCCTAAAACCACCACAAAGGCACCTTTGTGGTGGTTTTCATTCGTGGTACCATGGTTCATATAGTTGTTTAAACGACTAAGGGAGCAACACCATGGAAGAGGCCTATCGTCAAGCACGCAAGCGCGGCGAGCAGGGACGCCGTCGCGCCATCAGCCAAAGCGAGCACCCGTACCTTACGGACCTCGATAGCCTCGTCGCCCAGCTCCCCTTAGGTCAGCGAGAGAACGTCGGCCTAAGGGACATTCCGCTCGAAATGGTCGTCGGCGCGGTTACCAAGGGCCGTCAGTCTGCCTTTTCGTGCAACTTTATGCCCCTGTTGCCATTTAACACCGAGTTCGCCCGCAAGTGGTCCAACCTCTACGACATCCAGGTGACCGAGGGCTATCGCGACCCCATCATCGTCACCGAGTTCATGCATCGGTTTTACGTCCAGGAGGGCAACAAGCGCGTCAGCGTCCTCAAATTCCTGGACGCCCCGACGGTTTCGGCCAAGGTCACCCGTCTCTACCCCGGCACATGGGATTCCGTCGAAAGCCGCCTGTACGGCGAGTTCTGCGCGTTTTGGCGCGTCTGCCCCCTATACGAGATCGAGTTCTCGCGTGAGGGAAGCTACGAAACGCTCACCAAGATGCTCGGTCAAAACCTTGTCGAAAAGTGGCCACAGAAAAAGGTCGATTACCTGCGCCACACCTTCCTACTCTTTAAGCGCGCCTACCTTCGCGCGGGCGGCGACCATCTGGACATTACGCCCGCCGATGCCATGCTCGTCTACCTCAATGTGTACAACCAGGACCGCCTGCTGGATACGCCGACGGATATCGTCGTAAACCGCCTGTGCAAGATCTGGCGCGAGCTGGTCATCGCCGGCAAAAATGACGAGGACAAGGTCAATCTCGTCGAAGCACCGAGCGTCGACGAGGAGGAGACGCCCGCCAAGTCCACTTCCGGTGTGCTCAACTTCTTTATGGGCAAGACCGTCTATTCGGCGGCCAACCCCCTGCGCATCGCCTTTATCCATGAGTTCCCCTGTGCGACGTCGAGCTGGGACAGCCTGCACGACCAAGGGCGTCAGTATCTCGATGAGCACTTTGGCGGTATCGTGCGCACCGAGGCGTTCGAGGACCGCCACGATCCGGACGCGTTCTACGCCGCCGTGGAGACCGCCGTCAAGCACGGGGCGAACGTCATCTTCTCGACCTCGCACCGCCTGATGGAATATACGCTCAGGGCTGCCGTTGAGTATCCCCAGGTGCGATTCCTCAACTGCTCTATCGGCCTTCCCCACCAAAGCGTGCGCTCGTATTTTGGAAAGATGTACGAGGCCAAGTTCCTCCTGGGCGCCCTTGCCGCCAGCATGGCGGACAACCACCGCATTGGCTACCACGCGTCGGTCTTTGCGTCGGGCGCACTTAGCGAGATCAACGCCTTTGCCATCGGCGCCTCGTTGCTCGACCCTCGCGCGCAGGTAATCCTCACCTGGGGCGATGTGCCCGCCGGCGGTCTTGCCGAGGCAATGTGCCGCGAAGGCGTGAGCGTCATGACCGGCGCCGACATGTCAAAGTCGCTCGAAGACCCCACGGCCTACGGACTTCACCGCCTGGTCGATGGGAAGGTCGTTGGCATCGCCATGCCGGTATGGAACTGGGGTCGATACTACGAGCTTATCGTGCGAAGCCTGCTGCATGGCACCTGGGATGAGACCAGTGACGACAGCCAGGTTCGCGCCGTCAACTACTGGTATGGCATGAGCTCGGGTGTTATCGACATTCGCTACGCTCCGGGCCTGCCCTATCAGACGCGCAAGCTCGTCCAGCTGCTCCGCAATGGCATCGTCGAGGGTTCCATCAATCCATTTGGCGGCGAGCTCCATAGCCAAGACGGCGTGGTGCAGATCGAGGGCTTTCCCCCGCTGCCGAGCACGCAAATCGTCGAGATGGACTGGCTGGCCGACAACGTGGTAGGCGCCATTCCGCAGCCCAACGATAAGCCGAAAGTCCGCGCCCTATGAAGATCCTTGCCGTAGCCGATACCGAAGAGCGATGCCTATGGGAATGCTTTCGCAAGGAACGCTTTGAGGGTGTTGACCTGATTTTGTCAGCTGGCGATCTGGACCCGGACTATCTTGAGTTTTTGGTCACCGTCATCAACAAGCCGCTCATCTACGTGCGCGGCAACCACGATGACCGCTATGCACGTCATGCACCGGGTGGATGCATCTGCGTCGAAGACACCGTGTACGTGTATCGCGGCGTCCGCATTGCGGGGCTTGGCGGCTCCATGCGCTATCGAGATGGTGCCAACATGTACACCGAGCGCGAGATGGCCAAGCGCATGCGCAAGCTGTCCCGCAAAGTGAGGATGGTCGGCGGCTGCGACATCTTGCTCACCCATGCACCCGCCGCCGGCGTGGGCGATCTGGATGATATGCCACATCGAGGATTCGAATGCTTTAACACGGCGCTCGAGTCCTGGAATCCCGACTATATGGTGCACGGGCATGTGCACCAATGCTATGGTCGCGACTTTCAACGTGAGCGTCAGCATGCATGCGGGACAACGATCATCAATGCCTGCGGCTATACGCAGTTTGAGCTGGACGAAGCGCGCTACCCCATCCGTGGATGGCAGGCAGCCTGGCTCAATTCGCAAACCATGCGACGCGAGCTCAAGCGCCACGAGGCCATCGAGTCCTCAACGGCCAGAACCCCCTGGTAACCACCTTTAAGGCTTGACGCTGTGCCGGCCCCAAGCACCCCATCTCGCCCCTCAAGCCGTCGCTCGCGTACCAAAGTACGCGTCGCTCCTCTTTCGGGGCGACCTGAGGCACTTGGAACCGGCTCGCTGCGATGCCATAACATTGACGCCAAAGTGCCAAAACCACCACAAAGGTGCCTGTCCCCTTTGTGGTGGTTTTGGCCCGAGATAGCAAAAACCCGGTCCTGTACGAGGCAGAACCGGGTTTCTTTAGCAATGCTTGCTTTGCTCAGGCAGTAACTGTTAGTTACTCAGCCAGGAAGTCACGCTGGACAGCGGGATCGACCTTGACGCCAGGGCCCATGGTGGAAGACACGGAGATGGACTTGACGTACTTACCCTTAGCAGAAGAGGGCTTGACGCGCAGGATCTCGGTGTACAGGGCAGCGTAGTTCTCGACGAGCTGCTGCTCAGAGAAGGACTTCTTGCCCAGGGGCACGTGGCAGATGCCGTAGCGGTCGGCGCGATACTCAACGCGGCCGGCCTTGAGCTCGGAGACCATCTTGGCGACGTCCATGGTAACGGTGCCGAGCTTGGGGTTCGGCATGAGGCCACGGGGACCAAGAATCTTACCGATGCGGCCAACCTTGGCCATCATATTCGGCGTAGCGATAGCGGCGTCGAAGTTGATCTCGCCCTTCTGGATCTGGGCGACGAGCTCGTCGGAACCGATGATATCGGCGCCGGCAGCCTCGGCCTCGCGAGCCTTCTCGCCCTCGGCGAAGACGGCAACACGAACGGTCTTGCCGGTGCCGTGGGGCAGAGAGATAGAACCACGGATGTTCTGGTCAGCCTTACGAGTATCGATGCCCAGACGGAAGTGGGCCTCGACGGTCTCGTCGAACTTGGCGGTGTCGAGCTCCTTGATGAGCTTGGCAGCCTGAAGGGGGGTGTAGAGCGTGGCGCGGTCGATCTTCTCGGCAGCGGCGTTATAGCTCTTACCATGCTTAGCCATGTGCATTACCTCCTGTGGTTAAACGGGCTTATGCCCTCCCACATCGTATCGTGTGCCCTATTGCACACATATAACGGGCGCCCCGGTCGGGGCACCCGTCATTATCTAAAGAAATCGCTAATCAGCGATGGTGACGCCCATGGAACGAGCGGTACCGGCGATGATCTTCTTGGCGGCGTCAATGTCGTTGGCATTGAGGTCCGGCATCTTGATCTCGGCGATCTTGGTGAGCTGCTCCTGGGAGAGCTGACCAACCTTGTCGGCCTGGGGCTTAGCGGAACCAGACTTGAGGTTCAGCTCCTTCTTGATGAGGTGAGCCGCCGGCGGGGTCTTGGTGATGAAGGAGAAGGACTTATCCTCGTAGACAGAAATCTCAACGGGGATGATGTCGCCCTTCTTGTCCTGCGTCTCGGCGTTAAAGGCCTGGCAGAACTGCATGATGTTCACGCCAGCAGCGCCCAGGGCGGGGCCGACGGGAGGAGCGGGGTTAGCGGCACCAGCAGGAATCTGGAGCTTAATGACGTTGGCAACCTTCTTCTCAGCCATGGTCATTCCTTTCGAATCACGAGTGTGAAGTACTTGCTATATCGTAAGCACGCACGTGTTAGAAGCACTCCTGAGATGAGCAGTCACAGAAGAAGCACGCTCGCGCGAACGGACGAAAACTTAAGCGATGACAGCGACCTGGTTAAAGTCGAGCTCGACCGGCGTCTCGCGGCCAAAGATCATCAGCGTGACCTTGAGCTTGCCAGCCTCGGTGTTAACCTCGGAGACCTTGCCATCAAAGTCGGTAAGCGGGCCATCGGTGACGCGGACGGACGTGCCGACCTGAATATCAACCGAGGTGCGCTTGGGCGAATCGCCCTTACCGGGACGACGAGTCATCTTGTTGTACTCGTCGCGGGAAAGCGGAGCGGGCTTGCCGTTGCCGCCCAGGAAACCGGTGACGCCAGGCGTGTTACGAACGCACGTCCAAGCATCGTCATCCATCTCCATGCGGACCAGGACATAACCCGGGAAGATCTTGGAATCCTTGGTCTCACGCTTGCCACCCTCTTTAATCTCGGTGACGCGCTCCATAGGAATCTTGATATCAAAGATACGGTCCTGCATGCCCATAGTCTCGATGCGATGCTCGAGATCGGACTTAACGCGGTTCTCGTATCCAGAGTAAGTGTGAACGACGTACCAACGCTTAGACATGGTTTAGCCCCTCAATCCAGAGAACAGAGCAAGAGCCTCGCCAAAGCCAGCATCGAGCAGAGCGATGACGACGCCGACGACGATCAGAGAAGCGCAAACGACGACCGAGTAGTTCACGAGCTCCTTCTTATCGGGCCACGTGACACGCTTCATCTCGGACTTCACCGAAGCGAAATACTTCTTGGTGCGGGCGAAGAAACCAGGCTTCTCGTTCTTCTTGGACTTCGCAGCCTTCTCGTTCTTCTTGGCAACGGCCTTCTTGGCCTCAACCTTGGAGTTGGCGGCAGCGTTGTTGGCAGGTGCCGGCTGCTGAGCCTTCTTCTTGTTCTTTTTGTTGGCCATTTGGGTTACCTCCGCGCAATGCGCTTATACATGAGTAAACCGTAAGCCCCCAATTGGGAGCTTACGGAATAATGACTGGCACGCCAGGAAGGACTCGAACCCTCAACACTCGGTTTTGGAGACCGATGCTCTACCAATTGAACTACTGGCGTATGTGACTAGAGACTAGCGAGTCTCTTTGTGCAGCGTGTGGTGACGGCACCAGGGGCAATACTTCTTGATCTCCATACGATCAGGCATGTTCGACTTGTTCTTGGTGGTCGTATAGTTGCGGCGCTTGCACTCAGTGCACGCAAGAGTAACTAGAGTACGCATTTATCCTGAACCTTTCATTTCCGCCCCGTACGGGCACGAGATGGTACTTTATCAGCTCTATGTAAGTGCTGTCAATGAAAACCTCGAATCAATTGGTTCTCGGTGGATCCATTCATATTTGGAACACATCAATGAAGCCATCGAGAGCTAATCGACGGTGCAACCAGGACCATTATCGATCCTCTCGACACCAGCAACGGCTCAATATCCATTGCAGAAAAGAACCCGGCACCCATATAAGTGCCGGGTTCTCTAAGTCAACTATATCAAAGAGTTAATTTACTCAATGATCGTGGAGACGATGCCCGAACCGACGGTGTGGCCACCCTCGCGGATAGCGAAGCGCAGGCCCTCCTCCATGGCGATCGGGTGGATGAGGTCGCCCTCGATGGTGATGTGGTCACCAGGCATAGCCATCTCGGTGCCCTCGGGGAGCTTGACCGTACCGGTAACGTCGGTGGTACGAAAGTAGAACTGAGGACGATAACCATCGAAGAACGGGGTGTGACGGCCGCCCTCCTCCTTGGTCAGAACGTAGATCTCGCCGGTGAACTTGGTGTGCGGGGTAACCGAACCGGGCTTGCAGAGAACCTGGCCGCGCTCGATGTCCTCACGCTTGATGCCGCGGAGCAGCAGACCGACGTTGTCGCCAGCCTCGCAGAAGTCCATGGACTTACGGAACATCTCGATACCGGTAACGACGGTGTTCTGGGTATCCTTGATGCCGACGATCTCGACGGGCTCGTTGAGCTTGAGCTCACCGCGCTCGACACGGCCAGTAGCAACGGTACCACGGCCGGAGATGGTCATAACGTCCTCAACGGCCATCAGGAACGGGAGGTCGTTGTTACGAGCAGGCGTCGGGATGTACTCGTCGACGGCCTTCATGAGCTCGCGAATGGCGTCCATCCACTTGGCGTCGCCCTCGAGAGCGCCCAGAGCGGAGCCACGGATGACGGGGATGTCGTCGCCGGGGAAATCGTACTCGGAGAGGAGCTCACGGGTCTCCATCTCGACGAGGTCGATGAGCTCGTCATCGTCGACCATGTCGCACTTGTTCAGGAAGACGACGATGTAGGGAACGCCGACCTGACGGGCGAGCAGGATGTGCTCGCGGGTCTGAGCCATGGGGCCGTCGGTAGCAGCGATGACCAGGATAGCGCCGTCCATCTGAGCAGCGCCGGAGATCATGTTCTTGACGTAGTCAGCGTGGCCCGGGCAGTCAACGTGAGCGTAGTGACGGGCAGCGGTCTCGTACTCAACGTGGGAGACGGAAATCGTAATGCCGCGCTCGCGCTCCTCGGGAGCCTTGTCGATGTTCTCGAACGCAGTGAAGTCAGCCTTGCAGCCCTCGGTCTCGGAGAGAACCTTGGTGATGGCAGCGGTCAGCGTGGTCTTGCCGTGGTCGACGTGACCAATGGTGCCGATGTTAACATGCGGCTTAGTGCGCTCAAACTTCTCTTTGGCCATAAAGCCCTCCTCTTAACAGGTCGTCCCCGGACGGGACTTTGCCTTTATACCATAGTGGCCTCTCAACATACTATTGAGAAGCCACCGTGTTACCTATGGTAGCGGTGACTGGATTCGAACCAGTGACGCCACGGGTATGAACCGTGTGCTCTAACCAACTGAGCTACACCGCCGGATGGAGCCTGCAACCAGACTTGAACTGGTGACCTCTTCGTTACCAACGAAGTGCTCTACCGACTGAGCTATACAGGCACTTGACGGGTGGGAGCTATAGGATTCGAACCTATGTAGGCAGAGCCAACGGGTTTACAGCCCGTCCCCATTAACCACTCGGGCAAACTCCCAATCGTTCAAGTATCCGCAGGTCCTTTGGTCTTTTGGACCGCCGCCCCCGCGAACGAAGAAGATAATACGATGCCACCTTGGGGGCTGTCAACGAAAACCTCTAGATACACGGTGCCGGGCGTATCTATATAGCCGTGACCTGCGGTTTTATTGAGTTTGGATATGAAGGACAGTGGTTTTGGATACTGAGGTGACGTTTCCCAAGGTAACACTTTGCTGTAGTGGAGTACACCTTCAGTATCGAACTTCGATACCAGCTTATTTGCACCTATATATAGGTCGAGATCGGGGCTGCCCAGACAGAAGATTGCTCTTCCCAGGCAAAATCGAGCGTGGATTTTCTTCCGTTTGAAATCGAGCGTGGATAATCTCCCACTTTGCCGTGCCATCGAATCCAAAGTGGCAGATTATCCACGCTCATTCACTAGGCGGAAGATTTTCCACGCTCGTGTGTCCGATAATCCACGCTCGATGACGATGACCAACCTCGCCCCGGCCTATGTCTCGACCTGTAACAGTAAGAGGGTTATTCCTCCCCTATCTGTTACAGATCGAGATGTTTCGCAGAAACCCCCGCTTACGTCTCATTCTGTAACAGTAAGAACGGTTTTCAGCCTCTTCGTGTTACGGATCGAGATGTTATCGGCCTTCCCTTGGCAATGTTTCGATCTGTAACTATAAGGAGGGTCTTCAGCCCACTCGTGTTACGGATCGAGACAAACCTGAAGCTTGGTTGGCGCCAAACACGCTGACTTATCGACATAAATAGAAACGGGCCCTGTCCCACAAGGAAACAGAGCCCGAAACTCTCATGGAGCCAGTGACAGGAATCGAACCTGCAACCCACTGATTACAAATCAGTTGCGCTACCGTTGCGCCACACTGGCACACTTGGCGCTTTCACGCGAAGCGAGTTAAGAATAAAGGAATTGCGGACGGGGCGCAACAGGCCGCACGGCGTTATACAAATATGCAAAATCCAGCAACAACGCGTACCAGGCCCGTTCATTTCTGTCAGTGCGCCCTCAATCTTAAAACCATTCGCCAGAACGAATAGTTTTAATTACAATTGCTATATATAAAACTATTCGTTCTGGCGAAGGGTTTCGCGATGCTTACTACCAAAGAAGCCGCCGAGCTGCTCGGCATCACTCCGCGCAGGGTGCAGGAGCTCATAAAAAACGGAGCACTTGAGGCCCGCAAGGCTTCTGGTGTATGGCTCATCGACAAAGACAGCGTCGACACGCGACTCCGCTCTGTGACCAAAACGGGGGGACGTCCCCGCCGCGGCCACGGTAAGAGCGAGATCGCGTTCACCCTCATGAACCGCACGTACGAAGTCGCTCAGCTGGTCTACAGTACATCGCGAAAAGACTTTACCCACATCGGTGCCGACATCGATTACGCCCACGCCCCTATTGGAGTATTTGGCCCTAATAGCCCCATATCGCTAGACTCCTTCCGCATCTGGTGGCGCGGCCGCGGTATCCCGCTCGCACGCATTGGGCTAGCCTCCCTGCTTGCAGAAGCCGCAGTCGATGTTCCCGATGAACTCGTCCAGCGAAATCTCGGCCTCTCCTTATCCGACCAGTATTGGATTAGGCCCCAAGGTTCCGGTCTCACCTGGGAGGATATCAACTTCTTCAATAACGCCTTTGATGACGTCTCGCTGTCCATTGCACCCTTTGCCCCAGAGGGAAAAGCGGCTGCCGCAAAGCCCGATAACACCTCGGACGGCAATCTTCAAAAGTACTGGACGTGCGAGGGCGAACGTCGAATTCTGCATAAGGCAGGAGCGCACCTGGACCAGGAACCTTATAACGAGCTGGTGGCGACCGCGCTCCACCGTCGCATCCTAAACGCCTGCGATTATGTGCCTTACTCGCTCGAGGGCACGGGCACTTCCGCCCTGAGCACATGCGATGTCTTCTTAACTGATGAAGAAGAGTATGTCCCTGCGTTCTATGTAAACCAGCACGCAAACGCAGATGAACGGCTAACCGACTACGAGCGATATGTAGCAAACTGCGAGGAGCTCGGGGTGACAGGCGTCAAGGATGCCCTTGACCGCATGATCGTATGTGACGACATCATTGCCAACTACGATCGTCATTGGCGCAACTTCGGCCTCGTGCGAAACGTAAACACGCAAGCTTGCAGACCTGCCCCCATCTTCGATTCGGGCTCATCGCTCTGGTGCAACATATCACTAGAGGAGCTTAGGGCGGGAGAGCACAGTTTTACCAGCGCACAATTTCATTCAAGCCCCGCCAAACAAATGTTGCTCGTCGAGGACATGGGCTGGTTTGACTGCGACAAACTCGAAGGCTTCGTTGACGAGGCAATCGAGATTCTTTCCAGAAACGACGCGCTCACGGCAAGGCTGCCATATCTAAAAGAGGCGCTAACGTGGCGCCTCGAAAGAATGATCGACATCGCTGAATGGAGTTAGCGAGGCAGCATTGCCCCGCCAACTTCCCTACCTCCCGCGCAGGGCCTTGAGCTTGGCCAGGGCATCGGGGCTCAGGCGACTGCCCAGAGTCATCTTGATTTGTGGAGCTTCCTCGGCCTCGTGCACGTCGTTGTCGATCTGTTTGATCTCGTCCACCAGCATACGGCTCGAGATGCGCGTAACGCCCTTGCCCATGACGACGGCCTGGATCGTGCCGTCGCTCGACACTACAGAACACGCGCGGCCTTCCTCGCGCGCCTCGATGCAGAGCTTCTGCACCACGGTATCGGCCGAAACACCCGTCGGCGAAAACTCAATGCGCACACCACGGGCCGGTAGGTTGGGGCGCTCGCTGGAGATATTGCCCGCGCCGTCAAATACGATCACGGCCTCGTAGCGGCCCTGGGCAAACGCAGCTACGTCATTAATGAGCGCCGTGCGCGCCATATCGTGAACGTCGCTGGAATACGGATCGTCGGAATGGTCGTACACGAGCTTTTCGTAGCGCGGCGTGCAGTGGATCACGTTGTAACCGTCGACCACCAGCAGCTCGGGCTTGTTGGAGTGCACCGTCGAGACTGGGTCGGCGATAGCCTGCGCAAACGCATTGCCGCCCACGCCATAGGTCGCGGCCGAAACAATCGGCTTGGCCGAGCCCTCGCCAAAGCGCTTGGCCTTGGACTTGGCACGGTTCTTTTTGGACATGCGCTACTCCTCCCCCATCAGCTCGCCGGCGTTGCGGCGCAGCCACTCAAAGCACAGCGCCGTGGTCGCCTGGGCAACATTGAGGCTCTCGGTCATACCGCGCTGGGGAAGCTTGGTCAAAAAGTCGCATTTCTCGAGCACCAGACGCGAGATGCCGTCGCCCTCGGAGCCCATGACGAGCGCCACGCGGCCCTCGAAAGGAGCATCCCAGCAACTGCCTTCGGCGTGCTCGGAAGCACCGCCCACCCAAAAACCAGCGGCCTTAAAATCGTCGAGCGCACGGGCGATATTGGGAACCTGCGCGATAGGCAGATGCATGACGGCACCGGCTGAGGTCTTATAGCTGCCCACGGTCACGCCGGCGGCACGCTTATTGGCAATGACGACGCCCGCCGCGCCCACAACCTCGGCGGAGCGCACGATGGCGCCAAAGTTGCCGTCGTCAGTCACGTGGTCGAGCACCACGACAAGTGCCGGGCCCTCGCCTGCGCGGTCGAGAATATCGGCGACATCGGCATAGGGGAAGTTGCCAACCTCGAGCGCGATGCCCTGGTGAGCGCCGTGGCTCGACAGTGCGTCGAGCTGCGCGCGCGGCACATACTTAATGCGGACACCCACGGCGTTGAGGTCGTCGACCAGGCGCGACAAGGCGGCATCGCGCTCCCCGCCCTCGGCAATGAGCGCGCACTTGATGGGAAAACCAGTGCGCAGCGCCTCGGCGGCTGCACGACGACCTTCGATAAACTCGCCCTTGGGAGCCTGGACAGCGTCGCGGTTGCGATCGCGCTGCGGACGTGCGGCCTGGGTGCGATCGCGCTGGCCCTTGGGAGCGGCAGCGCGGTCATTGCGGCGAATCGGACGCGAGCCAGAAGCAGCCTGCTTGCCGCCACGAGGCGCACGCTTGCGATTGTCGGCCATAAAGTGACCTCCTAAATACAACTATCAAACGAAACAAATAAACGACCGCCCATGAATATTAATTCGGGCGGTCGGTACGGGTTTTCCAAGTGCCCGAGATTGCCGTGAAAGAGGAGCGACGCGTACTTGAGTACGCGAGCGACGGTTTGAACGGCAAGGTCGGGTGCTTGGGAAACCCGCGGGGATTAGAGAGATTTGATACGAGTGCCGGCGGCGGTATCTTCAATCGTCAGGCCCAGGTCCTTGAGCTGGTCGCGGATGGCATCTGCCAGATCCCAGTTCTTGGCGGCACGGGCCTCGGCGCGGGCCTCGAGAATCTTGGCAGCAGCCTCGTCCACGTCGTCACCCGTGTAGGCAACCAGGCCGGCGGCAACGCCCAGCAGGCCCAGCGGCAGCTCGACCTTGGGCTCGGGAAGCTCGACGCCAAACGTATCGAGCAGCTCGGCCAGCGTATCGGCGGCAGCCAGGACTGCGGCCTTGTCGGCAGCATCGCCCGCCTGCTCCAGGTACTGGTTGCACTCGGTCACAAAGCCAAAGACAGCACCCATGGCACCGGCGGAGTTAAAGTCGTCGTCCATGCACTCCTTAAAGGTGGCACGGGTCTCGGCGGCCTTGGCGGCAAACGCCTTGGATGCTGCCTCATCGGCATCGGCCGTCGCATGGTTCGCGGCCCAGCGCAGGTTCTCGACCGTACCGGCGATACGCGTGAGCGAGTTCTCGGCACCCTCCAGGCGCTCCCAAGAAAAGTCGAGCGGCGAGCGATAGCTCGTCTGCAACATCAGCAGACGCAGGGCCGCGGCAGAGTGCTGCTCGAGGACCTCGGCCAGCGTAAAGAAGTTGCCGAGCGACTTGGACATCTTCTCGCCGTCGACCAGCAGCATGCCCGTGTGCATCCAGGTGTTGGAGAAACCCTGGTGCCAGGCGCAGGTGGCCTGGGCGCACTCGTTCTCGTGATGCGGGAAGGCAAGGTCGGAGCCGCCGCCATGAATGTCAATCGGAGTGCCCAGGTAGCGGTGTACCATGGCGGCGCACTCGGTGTGCCAACCGGGACGGCCCTCGCCCCAGGGGCTCGGCCAGCTGGGCTCGCCGGGCTTGGCGGCCTTCCATAGGGCAAAGTCGAGCGGGTCGTTCTTGTCCTCGTTCTCCTCGATGCGCGCACCCACCATAAGGTCGTCGATGTTGCGGCCCGAGACTTGGCCGTAGTTGGGATCGCTGCGCACGGCAAAGTACACGTCGCCGTTATCGGCGGCATAGGCATGGCCCTGCTCGATGAGCGTCTTGATCATGGCGATCATGGGGCCGATCTCCTTGGTGGCGCGAGGACGCACATCGGGATCGAGCACGTTGGCGGCGCGCATAACGCCGATAAACTTGTCAGAGAACTCCGTCGCAACCTCGGCGGCGGTACGGCCCTGCTCGTTGGCGCGCTTGATGATCTTGTCATCGACATCGGTGAGGTTCTGGGCAAACGTGACCTCGTAGCCGCTCGCGATGAGCCAGCGACGAATCACGTCAAAGCTGATGAACGTGCGGGCATTGCCGATGTGGATGTTGTCGTAGACCGTGGGGCCGCACACGTACATGCGGACCTTGCCGGACTCGATGGGCTGGAACTCTTCCTTTTTATGGGTAGCGCTGTTATAGATACGCATTCGTTACTCCTTAACGGTTTTCTGTAGCAGGCAGACGGCCCAGGCGCCGATTCCCTCGCCCTGGCCTTCCCAACCGAGCTTTTCGGTCGTAGTGGCGGCGACGCCCACGTTTTCGACGTCAACGCCCAGGGCATGGGCAAGGTTGGCGCGCATGGCATCGCGGTGCGGGGTGATCTTGGGTTGTTGACAGGCAATGGTGCAATCGGCATCGACAAACTCGAAGCCCAGCTCGCGCGCATAGCCCATCACGCGAGCGAGCAGCACCATCGAATCAGCACCCTCATAGGCGGGGTCGGTATCGGGGAATAGCTTGCCGATGTCTCCCCCGCGGCAGGCGCCCAGAATGGCGTCGGCCAAGGCGTGCGCGAGCACATCGGCATCCGAGTGGCCCAGCAGGCCGCGCTCGTAGGGAATGTCGACACCGCCGATGATACATCGACGCCCCTCCACCAGACGGTGGACGTCGTAGCCATGGCCAATGCGCAGGTTACTGAACATGGGGAAGGTCCTCTCCCTCGGCCATGCGGCCAAGCAGAATCGCGGTTACGGGACGCAGGTCCTCGGGCACCGTCACCTTAAGGTTATCGCGCGGGCTCTGGACGCAGCGGACGCGCCCACCCATGCGCTCGACCAGCGACGAATCATCGGTGCCGATAAAGCCCTCGGCAATGGCTGCAGCATGGGCGCGCTTCATAGCATCGACGCTAAAGATCTGCGGCGTCTGCGCTGCCCAGTAGAGCTCACGCGGCGGCGTCTCGACGATATTGTCGCCATCGACGATCTTGAGCGTGTCGATCGCGGGCTGGCCGCACACGACACCGTCGAGCGAGCGGTCGCTCACGAGCACGTCGATAGCGTGGTCGATGGCCTCGGTCGTAATGAGCGGACGGGCGCCGTCGTGGATAGCGACATATTCGAAACCCGCCGGCACCGCGTGCACGCCGGCGCGGGTGGAATCCTGACGAGTATCGCCGGCATCGGCAAAGCTGATGGGCGTGTCATAGTCAAACGGGTCGATAGCCAAGCGGCGCATCTCGGCACGGCGCTCGGCAGGGCAAACCACGACGATATGGCCGACCTTGTCGCTACGATCGAACGCGCGGATGGACCAGCTCATGAGCGGACGGCCCGCCACGTTAACGAGCTGCTTGCCGCCGGGGTTACCAAAGCGCTGGCCGCTGCCACCGGCAACGACCACGGCGCATACGGGCGCCATTATGCGTTCCCCTGTTTGGTGCCCTTCATGCGGTACAGGGAGTCCGCAAGAATGGCAGGGTTGTTAACGCCAAAGTCGCCCAGGCGCTCCGGATCCTCGCTGATGTCATCCATGAGCTCCTGCAGCGAGCCGTACTCGTCGACGATCTTCTCGGCCACGCCGTCGCGCACGACGGACACGCGCGAAAGCGTGCGCAGGCCCAGCGGCGTCATGACGGAGTCCTCGTCCAGGTCGTCATAGCCCAGAACCGCCGCCACATGCTGCGGGTCGGACAGGTCCTTAGGCGTCATGCGGCTCAGCTCGGCGCGAATCTTCTCGGCGTTTGCCTCGGAGGAATCGCTTGCGTAGTCGCGGATCATCAAGTCGTATTCGGTATCCATGCTGGAGCCCGCGAGCTGCTCGAGCTGCATCTGCACGAGCTTGCCCTGGTTACCCAGCTTGACGATGCAATCCTTAAGCTCGGTCTTTGCCTGTTGCATGATCTCGAAACTCGAGAAGATGCCGGTGATGTCGGCGAGCGTGACGTAGTCGTCGAGCTCAAGGGCCGTCAGGCGCAGCAGGGAGCGATCGAGCGACTGACGGGTAGTCTGGAGCGTGGCGACGAGCTGGTTGACCGAGCTCATGATGGTGGTGACGGGCTGGATCTCGTAGCTCTTGCCGTGAACGTACACGTTAACGACGGCGCGACGGGCCGAGACCGAGATCACGATGGCATCGGTGAGCACCGACATGCGAGCGGCAGTACGGTGACGCATGCCCGTCTCACTCGTGGCGAGCGAGGGATCGGGATTGAGGTGGAAGTTGGCGCGCAGGATCTGGGTGAGGTCGCCATCGATAACGATGGCGCCGTCCATCTTGGAAAGCTCGAACAGGCGGTTCGAGGTAAACGAAATGTTGAGCGGGAAGCCGTCGTTACCGGCAGCGAGCACGTTTTCGGTGTCGCCGACGCAGATAAGGGCGCCCAGGTGACCGGCGATGATCATGTCGAGGGCGGTGCGGATCGGCTGACCAGGTGCCGTCAGGCGGATGGCCTGTTCCATACGCTTTTGCAGCTCGTTCTTATCCAAGGCATCGCTCCCATCGTATACGCTCCATAAACGCTAAATAGTTTCTCACGGTTTGTCCCTGCGGCGCTTGCGAAATCCGATGCTTACAGAATGAGCGAACACAGCTGAGAGCCCAACCCAAATCAGCTGTTCATGTGGTAGCATCGGGATTCGCATAAATGAGGGAGTAGTCGCGTGACCGGATTCGCCTCCGGTGGCGCGGTAAGTCAACACACTGGCCGATTCGGCCTGGCTTGCCTTAATGAACGAGACTCGTGGCTGTGCGCGCAACGCGTACGCCACGGGTCTTTTTTATTACTCCCTCAAGAGGTACACGCGGGCCCGCCCGCAGAGAGGGAGCCAGACTATGGGACTCGCAGAGCTCGTGTTGCTCGCCGTTGGCCTTTCGATGGACGCCTTTGCCGTTTCCATCTGCAAAGGTCTCGGCATGAAAAAGATCAACCTTAAAGTCGCCGTGGTGCTCGGCCTGTTCTTTGGCGGCTTTCAGGCCGGCATGCCCGTAATCGGATGGGCGCTTGGCAGCCAGTTTATGGGCATCATCGGCCCCATCGACCACTGGATCGCCTTTATCCTGCTCGCCTTCATCGGCGGCAAAATGCTGTGGGAAGCCTTTACCGAAGACGAGGATGAAGACGACGGCAAGGATGCCGAAAAGATTGACCTGGTCGAGTACCTGATCCTCGCTATCGCCACCTCAATCGACGCCCTAGCCGTGGGCATCTCATTTGCCGCGCTCTCGGTCGACATCGTGCCCGCTGTATCGCTTATAGGCATCACAACGTTTATCTTCTCCGTCGCCGGCGTGGCGATTGGCCACACCTTTGGCGCGCGCTACGAAAAACCCGCCACCATCGTGGGCGGCGTCGTGCTCGTCCTCATCGGGCTTAAGATCTTGCTTGAGCATCTGGGGATCCTCGCACTGTAACGAATAACGGCCGCCCGGCATTACGCCAGGCGGCCGTTTTCATAGCCAGCCGTAATAGAGCGGCTTAACCAAGGCGACCTTTACGCGGCAAGGCGCTTGAGGACGTCGATGAGCAGCTCGTAGAAGCGCTCGGCAGAAGCGAGCTCCATGCTCTCGTCCGGGGTGTGGACATCGGAGAGCGTCGGGCCCACGGCGATGGCATCCAGGCCGTGCAGGGCCTCGGCAAACAGGCCGCACTCAAGGCCGGCGTGAATGGACTCGATGCGCAGCTCGGAGCCAAAGAGCTCTCGATAGCTCTCGACAAAGACTTCGCGGACCGGCGAATGCTCGGCATAGCTCCAGCCGGGATACTCAAACTCAAACTTGGCGTCGAAGCCCAGGACATCGGCCAGCGTCTGCAGACGGTCCTTGAACTCGTTCTGCAGCGAGGTGATCGAGGAGCGCGGGGACAGCATGATCTTGACCTCGTCGTCAGAAGTGGCAACCACACCGATGTTGGAGGAAACCTCGACGGAGCCGTCGGTGGCGACGTTGCGGCGAATCACGCCGTTAGGGGCAAGACGCAGGGCGCGGATGAGGGCAAGCGCGGACTTCTGGTCCATGGCCTCGACCTCGGCGTCGTCGGCAATCTCGACGGTGCAGGTAAAGCCGGGGTCGAAGACCTCGAGCTCGGCAGTGACGTCGGCGATGATGCCCCTTGCGATCTGGGCCGCCGCCTCGGCGGCAGCATGGTCGGCGTAGACCAGAACAGCCTTGCACTCACGGTTGATGGCGTTGTCCTTGGTGCCGCCGTTAAAGCTGACGATGGCGGGCTCGCCGGCGACCATCAGGCGGTCGATGATGCGGGCCATGATGAGGTTGCCGTTGCCGCGCTCCAGATTGATATCGCTGCCGGAGTGGCCGCCCAGCAGGCCGGAGATGTCGAGCGTGAGGGTGCTACCGGTCTTGTGCTCGCGCGCGATCGGGCAGGTGTAGGTAACGACGACACCGCCGGCACAGCTGACGGTGGCAACGCCCTCTTCCTCGGAGTCAAGGTTAATCATGGTGCGGGCGCTAATCTGGGACTTGTCGAGCGTCTCGGCGCCGACCAGGCCAGTCTCCTCGTCGGTGGTGAACACGCACTCGAGGGCCGGATGGGCAATCGAATCGTCGTTGAGCACGGTAAGCATAAGCGCGACGGCGATACCATTGTCGGCGCCCAGAGTGGTGCCGTTAGCGGTGAGGACACCGTCCTTGACGACCAAGTCGATACCGTCGGTCGTAAAGTCGTGCTCGACGGAACCCAGCTTGTCACACACCATGTCGATGTGACCCTGCAGCATTACGGTCGGGGCATTCTCGGCGCCGGCAGATGCGGGCTTGCGAATGATGACGTTGTAGACCTCGTCCTGATACACATCGAGACCGCGCTCCTTGGCAAACGCAACCAGGAAATCGCTGATGCCCTTCTCGTTGCCAGACCCACGGGGGATCGCGCTGACCTCCTCAAAGAAATGGAACAGCTGGGCGGGCTCGTAGC
>CALDBJ010000147.1 GCA_937937835.1 uncultured Collinsella sp. | reverse complement strand
ACCTCCGAATTATCGCGGAGGTATATTTCGATTTGGGTTTTGGCTTGCCCCGGCCACTTAGTTCTCCATGCCTGTTTTCTTGCTCCTTTCCGGGCATGGGCTGGGGCAGGCGAAAACTCAGATCGAAGTATAAGAAAGGATGCGCGATGGTCAAAAAGAAGACCAAAACTCCTCGAACTCCCGAGGAAGCTGAACGAATCGCTATCAGTGCTGCCATGGATCTTGCGACACAGCAGATTCTGGACGGCACTGCGAGCAATTCGATGATCATTCATTTCCTCAAGCTGGGCTCTAGCCGCGAAAGGCTTGAACAGGCTCGCCTTGAGGCCGATACGACTCTTGCTCGAGCCAAGGTTTCAGCACTTGAGTCAGCTGCTCGTACCGAGGAACTGGTTCAGGAAGCACTAGCTGCTTTCAAGGTATATTCTGGAGATTCAGATGCGGAGTTATGACGAACTTAGTCACCTACATACGTTTGAAGAACGTCTCGAGTATCTCTCACTCAATGGAGCATTTTTCGGCGAGACTTTCGGCGGATCCAGGTGGCTGAATCAGAGTTTCTACCAAAGCGATATTTGGCGAGAGGCTCGCGCCCAAGTTATCGCAAGAGATCTTGGATGCGATCTTGGTCTTGAGGGTTATGAGATTCATGACAGTATTGTCGTGCATCACATTAACCCGCTAACGCCTCGCCAGTGCGAGAATTTCGACCCATGCATGTGGGATACCAACAATCTTATTTGTGTGAGTCGAGATACTCATAATGCAATCCATTATGGAACCAAGGCATTGGCCCTCGACGACTTCGATCCTAGATCGCCCGGCGATACAAAACTATGGTAGGAGGTTAAATGTCGATTCTACATGACACAAAGACCTACCTCGGGTTGATGGAGGATGACGTTTCGTTCGACAGCGAAGTTAAGGACGCCATTGACAATGCTTTGGCGACCGCGACTCAGCTAAACCGCGAAGTTGGCGACCTATCGTCCGAGGCAGATTACCCCGCTACGACTCTTGGACGGATCCTACGACAGTATGTGAACTTCTCAGTTCGACTGATGTTCGATCCCCCGCAGACCTCGTTCGCTATCAAGGCAGTCGAGGCTTTGCAGAAAGAGGCGGAGTGGCGACTGACCATTCAATGATGGGAGAAAACTATGAGCGAAGAAACTCTGTCTCACTACGGCGTCCTCGGCATGAAGTGGGGCGTCCGTAAGAAGACTGAAAGTTCTGGCGGAGCCGGACTTCGGTCCGTCGAAGAGAAGAAGAAGATCGGCGAGGCAGTCAATGCCGAGGCTTTTCGAAAGGAACGAGCCAAGGCTGAGAAGGCTGCCGAGAAGGAACGGAAGAAGCACGAGTCTGACCTCAAAAAGGCCGCCAAGGCAGCAGCCAGTGGCGCTAAGAAGGCAGCATCTGCGCTCAAGAAGGGCGCAAAGGCCGCTTCCCAAAAGCATGCTGAAAACAAGGCTGCTCGGGCTAAGGCTGCTGCTGAGAGGGCCCGTAAGAAGCTTGAGAACCAGAAGCTGAAGGAAGCTCGCAAGGCCGAAGCTGATCGTAAGAAGAAGCAAAAGGAAGCCGAGCGCGCCGAGAAGAAGCGAATCGCCGACGAGAAGAAGGCCGCTAAGGAAGCTGAGAAGAAGCAGAAGGAACTCGAGAAGCAGCAAATTCCTAAGGGCGGTATTTCTAACGCCCTGCGTAAAGAAGCTCCTCGGCACCTCTCGTCTACCGATCTCATCGAGCAGAACAAGCGACTCAATCTCGAGAAGCAGAACTACGAGCTCAAGCAGAAACTCAAGGAGTACGAGAGTCAAAATAGGAGCGCTCTTGCCAAGACCGCGGATCTCTTTGTCGACGAGGCTCGTAAGAACCTGACAAAGTACGCGGCCCGGACTGCTACAGACATGCTTACTGCGGCACTCGACTCCAAACTCAAGGGTACGGAGTATGAAGGCATCGCGAAGATGGCTAGCAACTCCTTCAATCTCGACGCAATCCTGAAGAACGCAACTGGTAAGAAGTAGGTATGGCGATATCAAACACCGCTACACCTAAGTACTATGCTCAGTTCCGCGAAAAGGTCCTAGCTGGCGAGATTCCGGTTTCACACACCATCGAGATGGAGATGAATCGGATTGACGACTTGATTGCCAACCCGAGATACTTCTACGACGATGGCGCCATTGACGGTTTTATCGCTTTCTGTGAAAACGAGATGACTCTCGTTGACGGAAGTGACCTAACACTGCTGGATTCGTTCAAGCTATGGGCTGAGTCGCTCCTTTCGTGGTTTTACTTCGAGAAAGTGACAAAGTTCATTCCAGACGAAACAGGCCACAATGGTCGATACGTCCAGGTCGATGTTAAGAGACGTTTGGTCAACAAGCAATATCTTATCGTCGCGCGAGGTGCGGCAAAGTCCATGTATATGGCCTTTATCCACGCCTACTTCCTGACGATTGACCCCACCACAACTCACCAAATTGCCACGGCACCCACCATGCCTCAGGCTGAAGAAACACTGTCCCCATTCAAGACTGCCATCACGCGCAGTCGTGGACCTCTGTTCAAGTTCCTGTCGGCAGGTACTGTGCACGCAACAGTCGGTGCTAAGGCTAATCGATCTCTGCTCACCCCGACAAAGAAGGGGATCGAGAACTTCTCGACAAGTTCCCTCCTTGAGGTCCGCCCCATGAATGTCGATAAACTTCAGGGCTTGAGATCTAAGGTGAACACAATCGACGAATGGCTATCTGGCGATGTTCGTCAGAACGTCATCTCTGCTCTTGAGCAGGGTGCGTCGAAACTCAACGACTGGGTCATCGTTGCGGTATCATCCGAAGGTACCGTCCGAAACGGCGTCGGTGATTCCATCAAAATGGAATTACTTTCGATCCTTAAGGGCGAGTACTACGACCCGCACTCGTCTATCTGGTATTACCGACTAGACGATGTGTCTGAAGTTGGGGATCCAAACATGTGGATTAAAGCTCAACCCAACATCGGAAAGACCGTGTCTTATGACACATATCAACGAGATGTCGCTAGAGCTGAAAATGTTCCTTCTGCAAGGAATGACATTCTGGCAAAACGATTCGGCATCCCGTGCGAGGGATATACTTATTTCTTCAAGTACGAAGAAACAATCCCCCACAACCCACGAGAGTTCTGGCAAATGCCTTGCGCCATGGGTGCGGACCTTTCTCAGGGTGATGACTTCTGTGCGTTCACGTTCTTGTTCCCATTATCCACTGGTGATTTCGGGGTCAAGACTCGAGCGTACATCACCACTCGTACGTTCGACAAGCTTCCGGCTGCTGGGCGAGCGAAGTATGAGTCGTTCATCCGAGAAGGTTCGCTCCAGGTCATGGATGGAACAATCCTGGACATGATCGAAGTCTACATGGATCTCGATGAGTACATCTTGAGATCTGAGTATGACGTTCGAGCGTTCGGGTACGATCCATACAATGCCAGAGAATTCGTTGATAGATGGTCTACAGACAATGGGCCATATGGTATCCACAAAGTCATTCAGGGCGCGCGAACTGAGTCGGTCCCGCTGGGTGAACTCAAGAGCTTGGCTGAAGACCGAAGACTAATCTTCGATCAAGAGCTATTCTCATGGGCAATGGGTAATACCATCACCCTTGAAGACACTAACGGAAACCGAAAGATCTTGAAGAAACGAATGGATCTCAAGATCGACAGCGTAGCGGCGCTCATGGATGCATGGGTTGCATACAAGAACCAGCTAGATGACTTCAGCTAATAGAGAGGAGGGTATATGGGTATAATGTCCCGATTGACTCGGGCGTGGAATGTGTTTATGCACGACCACCCTGAGCGATATGCTCGGAGCAACTATAGCGAATACCGACCAAGTTATCGTTCTATCGGAACGACGAATTTGGTCCAGACACTATACAACAAGATTGCACTCGACGTGTCTAACACACCGATCCGGCATGTCAAGGTAGATCAAAATGGTAGATATGACAGCGAGAAGGATTCAAATCTGAACGAGTGTTTGTCTCTCATGGCGAACATCGATCAGACTTCTAACGCGCTTATCTATGAATTGGTTTACACAATGTTGGACACTGGGAGCGCAGCTCTTGTTCCGGTCGATACCGACACCGCTCTGAACGAGGAAGGTTCTTTCGATGTCCTTTCTCTCCGAGTTGGACGAATTGAAAGTTGGTACACCGATTCCGTGGATGTCAATCTGTACAACGATCGCACCGGTAATCGAGAAACGATCCGTATCTCGAAGAATTCTGCTGCGATTGTGTATTCGCCACTCTACGATGTCACTGCCGCAAACAACTCGTTGGCCAACCGACTTGCTCGAAAGCTTGATGCACTAGATGCAATCGACAATTCGGCACTCGGTAAGAAGTTGGATCTGATCATCCAACTCCCGTATTCCGTTCGAGGCGAACTGCGACAACAGCAAGCCGAGACTCGACGTGAGGCGATCGAACAGCAGCTTCGAAATTCTGAGATCGGTGTTGCGTATGTTGATGGAGCCGAGAAGATCACACAGCTCAACCGTCCGGTTGAGAATAATCTTCTCGATCAGGTCAAGTACCTTTCAGAGCAGCTTTACAACGCTCTCGGTTTTACTGAGAGTGTGTTCAATGGTACTGCTGATGCTGAGACCAATCTGTCTTACTACAACCGAACAGTCAAGCCGATTCTTGATATTATCACGAAGTCTGCAACAATGGTCTTCTTGACCAAGACAGCTCGTTCTCAGGGTCAGCGGATCATCTATGTGAGGGATCCGTTCGCGGCAACCTCGCTAGACAGTATCGCTTCGATGGCTCAGACGTTCATCACCAACCAGGTCATGACTCCAAATGAGATCCGGTCGATCATCGGCTTGCCGCAATCCACAGATCCCAAGGCGGATCAGTTGGCCAATCCGTATACGTCATCCGCAAACGCGGATCAACGGTCAAACAACGACCAGGAGGTTCAAAATGGCAGCGCCTAATGACGTCGCCGACTTCGACGGGTGGGCAACCGTCGCAGGCATCAAGTGCTCCGATGGGCGAGTTATCTCTCATCACGCATTTGAACAGAACGATGGGGCTGTCGTGCCTCTCGTTTGGCAGCATGGTCACGACAGTGTGACTAATGTTCTCGGGCATGCCCAGCTCGAGAAGAAGCCTGAGGGTGTTTACGCTTATGGATTCTTCAACGGATCCCAGCAGGCTGAACACGCTCGCGAACTTATTGAGCATGGCGATGTTACAGCCATGTCGATCTTCGCGAACAACCTCAAGCAGAACGGCAATGTTGTCCAGCACGGCAACATCGTCGAGGTGTCGCTCGTCCTCAAGGGCGCTAACCCAAAGGCGACAATCGAGAACGTCACAATGGCTCACTCTGATAACGAGGGTTACTCCGCGATCATCAAAATGGGTGACAGTGACGTGACGCACGAAGACTTCGAGGGCTCCGAAGAATCGGACTCCGAAGATGAGTCCTCGTCCGAGGACAAGACCATCGGTGAGATTCTTTCCACACTCACCGAAGAGCAGCTTGAGGCCGTCAATTACCTCATAGCTGCAGCCATCGATGGGGAGTCTGAAGACTCCGAAGAGACCAACGAAGAAAATGAGGAAGATATGAAGCACAATGTCTTTGAGGGCGACAAGACCCCCGAGAACACGCTGTCTCACACGGATTTCGCTGAACTGGTTGAGGCCGCCAAGCGAAACAACGCCACTCTGCTCGACGAACTGAAGCACGCTGATTACGGAATCGATAACATTGGCTATCTTTTCCCCGACGCCAAGTCGGTTACTGATGAGCCTACTTTCCTCGACCGCGATCAGTCCTGGGTTTCGGTCGTGATGAATGGCACGAAGCACTCCCCGTTCGCCCGTATCAAGTCTGTCTTCGCAGACATTCGCGACGATAAGGCCCGAGCCAAGGGTTACGCCAAGAAGGCTCAGAAGAAGACCGAAGAGGTCATCAAGCTTCTGACTCGTACGACGTCTCCTACGACCATCTACAAGAAGCAGAAGCTCGATCGTGACGACATCGTCGATATTACAGACTTCAATGTCGTTGCCTGGCTCAAGAACGAGATGAAGGGTAAGCTGAATGAGGAAATCGCACGAGCGATCCTTATTGGAGATGGCCGGCAGATCACCGATCCCGATCGTGTCGATGATGAAGCAATTCGTCCGATCTTGAAGGAAAACGATCTTTACGCTTTCCACAAGTCTCTCGAAGCCAACACGACTGACGAGACTCTTGTCGACGACATCGTTCTCGCGTCTGCCGATCTCGAGGGCTCGGGTGCTCCGACGCTGTTCATTTCGAAGAAGCGTCTCGTCAAGATGCTCCTCTTGAAGGACAAGAATGGTCGACGCATTTACGAGACCGAGGCTTCTCTTGCTGGCGCTCTTGGTGTCTCCAAGATCGTCACGGTGCCTCAGTTCGATGGTCTGGAACACGATATCAAGGGCGTCAACCACGAGCTTCTGGCCATCGTGGTCGACCTGCGTGACTACACGATCGGTTCGAACGCCGGCGCGGAGCTCGGTATGGCTGAGTCCTTCGACATCGACTTCAACCAGTACAAGTATCTGATGGAGACCCGTCTTTCGGGCTCTTTGACGGCACCGTACTCGGCCCTGACGATCTCGCGCAAGAAGGCCTGATTCAATGTCACGCTTCAGCGGTAAGCTGGGCTTTGTGATGACTCAGGAGACGGAGGAAGGTGTTTGGCTTGAGAACATTGTCGAACTTTCGGCTAAGGGGACTATCCGTAGTCTCTATGTCCGGAACGACAACTCAGCATCAGTCAACACCAACCTCCGTCTCACCAACGAGATAAGCATCCTGATGGATACGAAGATTCGCTATTACCTCGAGACTCTGAAGTACGTAGTATGGAAGGGATCAAAATGGGAGGTACAGTCTATCAACGTAAATTATCCACGGCTTAACATCAATCTGGGCGGTCCATATGCGCACGTATAGGGACCTCCTACATCTACTTCAGCAAGCGGTCCAACACAATCGGGTATACTTCCAGCCTCCAGAGAATCTGAAGATTGGATACCCGGCTGTCGTCTTCCACTTGTCGAAGATAGAAATTGATCGTGCTTCCGATGTACCATATAAGGGTGCTAAGGAATACTCGGTCACTCTCATCACCAAGGATCCAGAGCCAGACGTGATCGACGAAATCCTCAAGATCCCGTATTCGTCTTTGGATACGACATACATCTCGGACGGAATGAACCATTTCGTCTTCACAGTTTACCTTTAAGGAGGATATCCTATGGCACAGATCAAGTGGGACGAAGAGGGCTCCCATTTCTATCACACTGGCGTCAATAAGGGCGTTCTGTTCCCCTTCGACATTACTCAGAACCGCTACGGTTCGGGTGTTCCGTGGAACGGTCTTAAGACCGTCACCGAAACCCCCGAAGGCGATGAGGCGTCTGACATTTACGCAGACAACCTCAAGTACCTGACCCTGATGTCGGCTCCGTCGTTCAAGTTTACGATTGAGGCTTACACTTACCCGGATGAGTTTGCCGTCTGTGATGGTACCGCTCAGCTGGTTAAGGGTGTTAACCTCGGTCAGCAGCCTCGTACGCGCTTCGCGTTCTCTTACTGCACGAAGCTTGGCAACGACACCAAGGGTGATTCTTTCGGAGAACTTCTGCACATCATCTATGGTGCTTCGGCTGCTCCATCCGAGCGTGCATACAATACCGTATCCGATTCTCCGGAGGCGATTTCGTTCTCTTGGGAATGCAGCACCATCCCCGTCCAGGTTGACGGATTCCAGCCGGTCTCCGTCGTCACGGTCGACTCGTCCAAGCTCGACGCGACGAAGTACAAGAAGCTCACGGACAAGCTGTATGGTATCGCTGCTGGTGGTGCTGGTACGCCCACGCTCGTCATGCCCAACGAGATTCGCACCCTGCTGGCGTGATCTCGCTCGAGCTTGATTTCCCGGGGGAGGAGCGGTTCGACGAACGCACGAACACGTTCGTTACAATGGAGCCGTACACTATTACTCTTACACATACTCTTTCTGCGGTGGCTGAGTGGGAATCGGTCTATAAGAGGTCATTCCTGGAAACCCCACCACAGACTGGTGAAGAGTTGGTGTACTACATCCGTTGTATGTCAGACAAACCCCTCCCCCGGGATTTCATCAAAAGACTTGACCGATCGGTTCAAGTCAAAATAGCAGACTATTTGTCTGACAATGCAACTGCGACGGTTCTATGGAATCCTCCTTCAAACGGTGGTCCGCGAGACACCATGACTAGTGAACTTATCTACTGGTACATGACTCAGCTGGGCATCCCGTTTGAGTGTGACAAGTGGAACTTGAATCGGCTATTGACGCTGATTCGTCTCGCCGCAGCTAAACAGAACAATGCAAAGCCGGACGCCAGGTCTTCTGCGGCTCAGCGTGCGGCTATGAACCAAGCCCGTAGGGCTAGAACAGGGAGTAGAGGATGATTGACATTCCCGCTGACGCTCAGCGTCCCGCCGGACCAGATCCGCACGAGGACAATGACCGCGCGATTTTTGAGGGGGCACGATCTTGAGCAAGATTGACGAAGTTCTCAACCACGCGGCGTACCGCATCGGCTACTACGCACCTGACGATCCGGAGCCCGGCTCTGAAGCAGGTCGTTGGCTTGCTAAGAAGATGAACCAGCCGTGGCTGGCCGGTCCTTCTGAGTCTGTTTGGTGGTGTATGGCCTTTGTGTCAATGGTGTTCGATATGGCTGGGGAAATCGACGCCATCGGCGGCTTCAGTTACAACACCGACGTCACGAAGAACCGCATGGAGAAGGTCTCCATCGAAGATGCTCAGCGTGGCGACGTCGTGCTCTTCGATTGGGACGGGGACGGCCTGACCGACCACGTCGGCATCGTCGAGGCAAACCTCGGTGATGGCTGGCTTCAGACGATTGAAGGCAATACCAGCTCCTCGAACGCAGGGTCTCAGTCTGCTGGCAATGGTGTGTACCGTCGTCAGCGCAGCTGGGGTATCGACTGCGTGCTCCGTCCGAAGTGGTCTGATGAAGCGACCGAGGATTCTTCCGAAGGCACCAACTCGATGAACGATGCTTGGTGGGGGCGTGCGACTACGTACGCTCTCCAGGCTTCGCTCAACACCCCTGCCGATGGCATTATCTCCGGTCAGGATCCTGACGTTGAGGATGATGTTACTCGAGCTGGTACTGGCTGGGAGACTGAAGAGGATCCTGAAGGTTCTCAGGTTATCGAGGCGCTTCAGGAGAAGCTGGGCGTTGATGTCGATGGTCTCATCGGCCCCGACACCATTGCAGCTCTTCAGCAGCACCTCAAGAACCGCGGACATGACCTCGAGGTCGACGGTGTTGCAGGCTACCGTACGGTAGAATGCCTGCAGTACGAGCTATCTAACGGTACGCTCTGGTCTTGAAAGAAAGGAGGGCCGTCATGATCGAGATGAAGTTCGACGCTGAGTTCGACATGTCAAAATGGTTGACACAAGTCAAGAACAAGAAGCTTCGTGACGTACTAGCAACTGCGGGTACTCGAGGCGTGGCGGCCCTCCGGGCAAATACCCCGGTAGGTACCGGGAAGACTGCTGCTTCTTGGCAGTATAAAGTCAAGGAGACCAAACGAGGCATTAAGATCATTTGGTACAATACAAACATCGTGTCTAAAGTCCCCATTGCGATCATTCTGCAATACGGACATGGGACACGTCAAGGCGGCTACGTCCAGGGTAAGGATTACATCAACCCCGCGATGAAGCCTATATTCGATGAAATCGACCGAATGGTTGGGAGGGCCATCAATGGGTAAGAGTATTGAGAATAAGGTCGTCTCCCTGGAGCTTGACGATTCAAAGTTCACAAGCCGTGTTGACGGAGTACTTCGTAATGTCGACCGACTGAAGTCCGGAATGAACTTCAAGCAATCGACCGATGGTCTTGACAATGTCGGTAAGGCAGCCCAAGATGCTTCAAAGCAGATGGGCGGTATCGCGGACGGCGTTAAGAACGTCAACACATCGATTGTCAACAATTCCACAACCGCCGCTGCTGCCACAGCTAACGTTGGTGCCGCGGCGAAGATTTCATCGACTAATTTTTCCATGCTCGCGGGCGCTGCTTCCGTGGCCATGGGTAACATCGCATCCAAGGCTCTTATGGCTGGCGGATCGGTGCTTTCCTCGTTCACATTCGGCCCAATCATGGATGGTTTCCGTGAATACGAGAACCAGCTAAATGCGGTTCAGACGATTCAGGCTAACACATTCAGCAAGGGCGAGACCACTGCAACGATCAATGCAGCTCTCGACGAATTGAACGCTTACGCGGACCGGACCATCTACTCGTTCACCGAGATGACACGCAATATCGGTATGTTCACATCTGCAGGTGTGGGGTTGAAGGATTCGGTTGCCGCGATTAAGGGTCTGTCGAACGTCGCAGCAATGTCAGGCTCATCTTCTGAGCAAGCCGCAACGGCAATGTATCAGCTGTCTCAGGCGCTTTCGACAGGCTCTGTAAAACTTCAAGACTGGAACTCTATTGTCAACGCCGGTATGGGCGGCGAGCAGTTCCAGGAGGCCCTGAAGCGAACGGCACGCACCTATGGCGTCGAAGTCGACAAGATGATCGACAAGGCTGGGTCGTTCCGCAATTCGCTTAAGGACGGATGGCTGACATCTGAGATCATGATCGAGACTTTGACCCAGTACACGGGCGATTTGTCTCGCGAACAGCTGCTAAGCGCCGGTTACACAGAGCAGCAAGCTGACGAAATCATGAAGTTGGCTGAAACGGCTAATGACGCTGCTACGAAGGTTAAGACTTTCTCGCAGCTGATTGACACAACCGCGGAGGCACTTGGTTCGGGATGGGCTTCCATCTTCCGAACGATCTTCGGAGACTTCGAACGAGCCCGAACCATGTGGACTGCTGTGTCTGATGTGGTAAACGCCGGAATCGGAACATTCTTCGACGCCATTCAGGGTATTCTTGACCGCTGGGATGAGCTCGGCGGCTGGGAAGAATGGTGGTATGGTCTCGGCGAACTCTGGCTCGCAATCGCCAAGCCTCTCAAGGCCATCGGCGAGGGTTTCTTCAGCGCTTTTCAAGGTGATGCCGGCAAGGCTCTGTACGATTTCTCGCACTACTTCCGTCATTCGATCTCACAGTGGCTTATGATGTCTGACGACTTCGCTAACAACCTTGGTAAAGTCTTCAAAATGGCAGGACAATTGATCTCGCCAGTTATTGAGGTTCTCATCGCGTTCGCCTCGGCCCTCGTCCAGATCGGTGTCGCCGCATTCAAGATCGGCGTGATCCTTACCGGGATCTTCGTCAAGCCAATGATCTTGATCGCTGCAAAGGTCGGAGACATCGTCTCTGTCTTCAGTGACTGGTTCGGACAGATGCTCGGCGGGGCTGACATCCTCGGTAGCCTGGGCAAGGTCCTCGACTGGATTGTCGATAAGTTCCAGAAGCTTGCTGACTGGATGTATGCCGTCGCAGACGTCGCAATCACTCCAATCTTCGACGGGCTCAAGGTTGTCATTGAGGCGGTGCTAAAGCCGCTTGGTGAATTCATTGACACAATCAAGACGGCCACTTACAACGTCTTCAAGCCGTTCGGTGACGCCATCTCGAATGTCTTCGGATCGATCTTCGGGTTCGCGACGGGAGTCGGCGGTCCGTTCGAAAAGATCAAGAACATATTTGGCGGCTTTGGCACGTCTTTCCTCGAAACAATGACGAAGCTCGCTGACACGATTGGACCTAAGTGGTCTGAGAAGGTCAAGAGTTTCTCGGATTCCATTCTCCCAATCAGCGAGACCATCGGTAAACATCTCGGAGGTGCTGTCGAAAGCGCGGGTAGGGGTCTTAAGAAGTTCTGGGACGATGCCTCTCCTCGATTGGCCGAATCCTGGGCTGAGTCCACCAAGCGAATGAAGGATTCGATTTCGGCGGTCGGCAAGGCCTTTGGTCGAGCCGGCGATACCATCGCTAAGACGTTTGCACCCCAGGTAAAGGCGGTCGAGGAGTTTGGTAAGGCGCTGGGCGACATCTTCGCGAACATCGGGACTCGCCTCGACAACAACACCTTCCTATCTTCCATTGGCAACAGCTTCGAGACCATGATGAAGTCATTCGGCCCCTTCGGGCAACTGATTAACGGCATCATCGATCTGTTCGTGAAGCTCGGAGATCTGACCAAGTCTATATTTGGTGGATTCAGTGATGAGGCGAATGGCGCTGCCGGTGGACTGTCGACCTTCGGGAAAGCAGCCTCCGATGCGTTTGACACTCTCGGGGTCGTCGGCGGGTTTATCTACACTGCGGCAACCGGCATTGTTGAATTCTGTTCGTCGGTCGTTGAGGCCATCGCGAACCTGATCAACTGGCTTACCAAGGGTGTTGACAGCATCAAGAAGTTCGCATCCGAGTCTCAAGCATTTGACTCGTTCAAGAAGAACGTCGGCAAGGCGTTTAACAACGCCGGTTCGATGATCCAGACTTTCTGGTCTGGTCTCGGCTCCAGCCTCAAGGACCTGTCGATTTCTGATCTCTTGAGTGGGGCACTGCTTGGGGGCGGTCTTGGCATGGGCTTCAGAACACTTCAGACTGTGCTAGGTCAGTTCACGAAGGTCACAGATTCGTTTTCCGGGATGTTCGACAAGTTCGGCAAGATCGGAGACTCGATTTCTGGAGTCTTCAATTCGCTAACCAGTGCTCTGAAGTCCATGCAGGAAGTCATCAAGGCCAAGGCCCTTCGAGAGATTGCGATTAGCGTTGGTATTCTTGCTGGCTCGCTGTTTCTTCTCGCGATGATCCCGGCACCCCGACTCATTCAGGGCGCTGTGGCGATTGGTGTCTTGACTAAGATCCTTCTTGTTGCTCTGACTCAGATCAGCGAGATGAAGATCAACAAGATGCAGATTGCTGGAGTTATCGGCGCTGTTATGGCGTTGTCCGTTGCGATTCTACTGATGTCTATCTCGGTTGGCATTCTTGGTTCTATGAAACTTAGTACTGTCGCGCAGGGTATCGGGGCTGTTATGGCCTTGGTAGTCGGCATGACAATGGCTGCTAAGCTTCTTGCCAAGGACTCCAAGACAATGATCCAGGGTGTCGGTTCCATGATTGCCATGGCGATCGCAATCAACATGCTCGTGATCCCTATTACTGCACTCGGTCTACTCCCGATTAAGGTTATCGCTCAGGGTGTCATCGCAGTCGGTGTCTTGATGGGGATTCTGGTTGGCTTTGTTCTGCTCATGAATAAGGCAGCTAGTGATCTCGGCAAAATGGCAGCCATTTCGCTGATGATGGTCTCGTTCGCATTCTCGATTCAAATGCTCGTGGCTGCTGTCGCGGTAATGGGCTATATGGACATGACTAAACTGTTCCAAGGAATAGTCGGTTTGTCCGCTGTAATCCTACTGCTTGTGGCTATCGCGAATCTGATGCCTCCTACGGCAATTGTCGGAGCGGGTTCCTTGATCCTGACTGCAATTGCGATGAACATCGCGGTCGGGGCGATCGTACAGATGGCAAACCATAGCTGGGGAGAAATTCTCAGCTCGATGGGTAAGCTGATTCTCGTTGTCGCGGCTATCGTCGCGGTGGCGTTTGCTGCTCAAGGTGCTATCTTCGGTATTGCCGCACTCACATTGCTCAGCTTCGCGTTGAGTATGTTCACGACGGCCTTGTCGAATGCAGCCGGACTTAGCTGGGATGCTCTCAGCAACGGTCTATGGGCAATCGGCATCGGACTTGGTATTCTGATTGCGGCGGGGTACCTTGCCGCGGCTGCAGCCCCGGGTCTAATTGCCCTGGCGGTTGCAATCGGCGTGCTCGGTCTAGTCATTATCGGTATCGTGACAGCCTTTACAGTTCTGGTTGCGACTTTCACCACCTTCATCTCGGTCGTGGCTCTAGCAGGTCCGACCATTGGGGCGGGTATTGTCGCGATTGCTTCAGGTATTGCGGCCGGCGCAGCGATTCTCGCAGCTGCTGCTCCGGCAGTTCAAGCTGCTCTCATCGGCATGTTCACGGCGTTGGAGAACTCCGCTCCAGCAATGGGTAGTGCTGTCGCATCGATGGTGCGGGCGCTAATCCCAGCTGTGAATGAACTGATAATCCTGGCAGGTGTTGCAATTAGGCAATTCATCAGCCAGGTCTATCAGATCGTGAAACAGAAGATGCCTGAGCTAGTCCAGATCTGGACGACCTTCATTTCGGGTATGCTTCAAACCCTTCGGAATGTCTGGCCCGAAGTCTTGCAAACCGTTATCGACCTCCTATACCAGCTGGTCGTGGCGATTGTCGATAATATTCCTAAATTCAGTGAGGCTTATCAGGCTCTGCTGAAGGAATGGATTGAGACCACTAAGGCATGCGTTCCGCTTATGGTGGAGGCCTTGCTGACTCTGTTGCAAGCACTGATCGATGGCATCACGGCTAAGATTCCTGATCTGGCTGCATCAGGTGCGAACATGATCGCGGCGATGATCAATGGTATGGCCTCTCAGGCCGTGATCATCATCAACGCTGCGTGGGATGCTGTCATTACGTTCATCAATGGATTTGCTGATGCAATTGATCAGAAAGGACCGGAGCTTCAAGCTGCGGTCAACAAGCTGATCACTGCCATCATCAATTTCATCAAGAATGGCTTGGTTGGTATGGCCAACAAGTTCGCACCTCAGGCTGGGACCATCGGTCGCAACATCATCAACGGTGTTGTCAACGGTGTGTCTGGTGCTGCAGGAGCCCTTTACAACAAGCTGCGCAATGTCGCCTCGAGTGCTCTTAGTTCGTTTAAGAGTACTCTTGGTATCCATTCGCCTTCGCGTGTATTCGCGACTGCGGCTGGGTTCATTGTCGCGGGTATTGTACAGGGTATCGACAAGAGCCAGAGCGATGCTGTGGACGCGATGACTGGCCTCGGCGATGACATGGTCGATGCTATGAGTAACCTGGATACCGATTGGAATCCTGTCATTAAACCGACCATCGACCTCTCTGAGGTTAATGGTCTGCAAGATCTCACAATGAACGATCTGCATGCGGATGTTGTCGGAACATCAGTTCAAAATGGCAGCCAAACCGCGCAGGAGATTCGAGCTCTTCGAGACGAACTGCGCAACAACCAGAAGCCGATGGTCTTCAACCAATACAACGAATCACCAAAGGCGCTCGATCTCAACGACCTATACCGTCAAACTGAGCGCCAACTTGAACGAATGAAGAGGATGTGACTCACGTGACATACACAAAGGTTCGAATACTCAATGACGATGGTATGGAACTACCGCTGTATTTGAATCGTGTAGATCGAGGTTGGGTTGCCCAGATTTTAAACGGATCTTTTGGTCCGAACAGGGAATACAATTTTACAGGAAATGTCGTTACATCGATGTCTGAAAAACAGATTGACATCAACATGCGTCTGACGCCTGCTGTCCCTATTCCCGAGCGATCTGCTAGATATTTCCTCGACTACCTTTCATCTAAACGAATTTCCACGGTTGAACTTACAGATCCGTCCCTAATTGTTCCGGTCGTCAAATACAAGGCGAACGAAACAACAACCTATACTAAACCGACTATCACGTTTGGCAGAGTTTCGCCATTTACACAATCATGTGTCGTTCGCGAACTTAAATACAACTATTCGGAATCTCCAGCAACGATCGATTTTACCATTTCGACAAAACTGCCGATCATGTATGGCTATTCGTTCACGCTATACATGGGGCTCGGAAACCAGAATTGGACCCAAGCCCAGTCCGATATCGTTTCGACAATCCAATCGATCGCCCCACAAATTGGAACAGTGGACCTCCGAGAACTACAGCTGTCCCTACCAGCCATTGGAACTGCTAAGTATAGGATTTTTGATGGCGATATGGACATGTTCGCAGCCCTTCTTCAGGGTAACTCATCTAGTAACCCCGGCACGTTCTCGATGTATGGCCTAATCGACGGGACTCGACGGTTTAGTATCACCGGCGGATACGATGCTAACGCTGCTGCCTGCTATGCGTATGAATCATATCCGGCTTTCAACATTAGGCAGCTATCATCTTGGTTGAAGTATCTTAAAGAACCACCGAAGATCCCGCTCGATGGTATGGGAAACTGTTACTGTAAGCTCGAAATGGTAATGGCAAGAAAGAATATTTAACGATGCCAAATGTTGTTCAGGTACTCGGCGGAAAATCAATGGGTACATTTTCGGCGATTCCAGTTTTCGACACGCTGATCAAGGAGGGGTTATACACTGCTTCAATGACATTTAGATGCAAGGGGCCGTTTCCATACCCGCCGGGGACGGTCGCGTGCTGCTTTGGGGCAACGCCAACTCCGTTCGTGGTTGAGGAAATATCATACGAATCGCAAGGTATCAGTGAAATTCGCTGTATCTCTGTTTGGGAATTACTAAAACGTCGAAACAAATGCGCGACATATGAAAATTTATATCCAACCACGTTCCAACCGCTCGCGTTGTTTAACGGTTTTCTGGAGGCTATAAACAAAGATCCTAACCGATGGTTTGTATATTGGTTAAGGGGCTCAGTTCCATCCAACGTCGCAAGTTATTCAGATAAGTTCGACCCGTCTACGAGTATATATGATGATATGTATAACGCAGCGCTATACAATCAATTGTATTTCACTTCGGACATTAGAGTGACTAATGGCATCTATAACAATTTGGATATTACTCTGTATGCCAAGTCGTTGAACGACCAATCAAACATCGTTGATCTTGGCCCCCTAGATTCAGTATCCTCTAGACTTACTAGACGGCTCCCGGGCGCCCCAACACATTGGTATATTGGAAAAACCAGTGACTATGGCATGTGGAAGATGGCATCCAGAGGTCGGATTCATACATGGTATGAAAATCGACCATATATGCAAAACACAACTGACTGGCAAGGTGTATATCGCTACGAATCCGGAGTCCCCGGCAGTAACGATCGCGAATGGGGTCAAACTACCGAAGAAATTCGATGCGAACCCCTTAGGTCGGTAACTGTCGATATTGATGAAGTTCAGTCGGAACGATTCTACAGACTTCCAATCGGACGACCAGTCCAGGCGACAATCATGGATGTTATGTTCACAGGATATGTAATCGAGAGAACCGTGAGCGGCGGCGATCTCACAACATATTCTATCAAGATTCAACCTGATAGGTTCTATAAATATGGTGAGGAGGTAACCGATAAGTGGATCTAACAAAGCTCGCCGAAATGGCGAATCCGTTGGTTACGACGGTACTCAGTGGTCCCGGAATTTGGGCATGGGCGAAAACGCGAACCACACGTAACCAATCTGAAGACAAGCTGCTTCTGCAGGTTGCCAAGAATCAGCTCGTGACCCTAGGTCGTGAATACCTCAAACGCGGATACATCACAATGGACGAGTATGAAGAATACGAAGCTGAGTACCAGGTGTATTCCAGTCTGGGCGGAAATGGCCTTGCTCGTCGCATATTCGAACAGGTAGATAATCTACCCATGATGCCTAATTGCATTGAAGGAAGGAAGAACCTATGAACAATCGGACCTACGATATTCTCAAGCACGTGGCGTTTATTGTCATCCCGGCACTGGCCACGTTTGTCAACGCGGTCGGTATCGTGTGGGGCGTCCCGTGCACAAACGAGGTGACCGCCACGATTACCGCTGTCGGCGTCTTTCTCGGGGCGGCTCTCGGGATCTCTTCGAAGAACTACACCCCCGAGACACACGGCAACCTCGTGGTGACGAAGCATGACGACGTCTACGCGGACTTCGCGGCTGATCCTGCGAACCTCAAGGACGGTGACACGATCGTCCTGAAGGTGTCCAAGCCTGAGGTGTAATAAAAACGTTCGGCATAGTGAGTACTACCCACTCTACACGAAAGGACTCACCATGTCTAACGTCGAACGCCTCTACGAACCTGAGGACCTCGAGAACGAGGTGCTTAACTGGCTCGGTGGAGAGGACCCGTCGACCGGTGAATACACTACCGCCGTTGGCAATCTTGAACGATTGCATAAGCTCGCTAAGGATAACGACCTTAAGGCGAAGCTCATGCCGTCGTCTGAAACGATTGCCAACGGTGTGGTGTATTTGCTCGGCCTTATGGCGGTCCTCAACTACGAGCAGACCCACGTTCTTGCCTCAAAGGCATTTTCGATGCTGAAGTTCCGTAAGTAGAACTGCTCGAAAGTCTATAATCTTAAAACCTAGGATTATAGACTTTTTTCTTTTGAATATATTTTACGTGGCGAATAATGAGAACTACTCAACCTTCTATTTGAAAGGAACGACCATGCTTTACACCGCCATTTCCATCCTCAATGGATTCGCTTTCCTCAGCACACTCATTGTGCCGATTTGGGCGATCTTCCTGATTGGGGTTGCCGGCTACCTGGCATTTCTGGATAATTGACCACTCACCCTATAACCTCTAACACGGGTTATAGGCTTTATTAGTATATTTTACGCGGCGAATAATGAGAACTATCAACCCTCTTTGAAAGGAAACACCATGTTCCCTACGCTGACCATCGTCCTCGCCATCATTAGCCTCGTCTCCATTGCGAAGGCTGCTCATTACAAGACTCAGATCGAAAAGATCCAGAAGTCCACCTGGGCAGTCTTCGATGATATGGACTCGAACGCTACTGCGACCGAGACCCTCGATAACCTCATGCGTAAGATCTGGCACGCCCTCTACGACTGATCTTACTCTCACCCTATAACCCCTAACACGGGTTATAGGCTTTAACCAACACGAACTAACACAAACTTTACACAACTAATAATGAGAACTATCAACCCTCTTTGAAAGGAACCATCATGTTCAACGCACTCACCATCACTGTCTGCATCCTCCTCGCCCTCTCTTTCGCCTACAACATCTGGCTCGCCTATGTTGCTGACCGCTACGAGACCACCATCAAGAAGGTGGCCGCCTCGTACTGGCACGCATACCGCGACCTCGCTGAAGGCGACTCCAAGGCTGAGGTGCTGGACAACCTCATGCGTGACATCGATCACGACCTCAATGACTGAAACCCCTCAACCCCTATAACCCCTAACACGGGTTATAGGCTTTATTGGCATATTTTACGCGGCGAATAATGAGAACTATCAACCCTCTTTGAAAGGACCACTCTCATGAAACTCAACCGCAATCACGCCATTGCTTGCCTCTCGGTTTTGTCCGCTATCCTGTACTGCAGGTGTGTGTACCTTGCCGGCATCTTGGAAGGTGTTCGGAAGGCTAATCGTGAGTCCGTAAATTCGGCTCGCGATCACCTCCAGAACGCCTACCACGACCGTGTCAAGACTCTGCTCGATACTTGCTCGGACAGCGACATGACCGAAGACACCTTTAATGACGTCTGCGATCTCATGGATTGCCCGCTCTGATAACCTCACCCTATAACCCCTAACACGGGTTATAGGCTTTATTAGCATATTTTACGCGGCGAATAATGAGAACTATCAACCCTCTTTGAAAGGACCACTCTCATGTCGAAGTACGCTTACTCCTTTGTTGCCGCCACTACCCTCGCGATTGCAGCACCTGTATTCTACAACCTCGGCAGGATTGAACGCACTGTATTCTACAGCAAGATGTTCAACTACGCCTGCTACGGTAAGAACCAGATGCTCCGCAAGCTCTGCGTGGAGCTCATCAACAAGGATCTCAAGCTCACCATGAGCCTCCCTGACCTTGAAGAAAACTGAACCCCCTCAATCCTATAACCCCTAACACGGGTTATAGGCTTTATTAGCATATTTTACGCGGCGAATAATGAGAACTATCAACCCTCTTTGAAAGGAACCACCATGTCTACCATCATCACTTTCCTGGTTGGTGCCATCGCCGTCATCCCGTTCTGGTGCATGTTCGGTGCCATTCTCCACGCTTTTGATATCGATCAGAAGATCGTCACGATCTGGACCGATGATTTTGAGTGGAAGCTGGCTCCCGTCTACGCCATTATCGTCATGTTTCTGCTTCCCGCGATCGGCGCTTACACGATTGTGAAAGTCGCACTAGACAAAGCTTTCGATCGTTGATCACATCCCTATAACCCCTAACACGGGTTATAGGCTTTCAACTTCAAAATAGGAGACAATTATGCTTTCCATTCTCGTGTGCATCGTCACGATCTCACTTCCCTTCGCCGTACTGTTAGGCCTGGAGCTACTCGGCACTATCGCCGAGTACCAAGAGAACCCCGTGATCGAGCTTGTCGAAGAGCTCCGCAAAAAACACTCGAATACTAATGAGAACTAACCCACTCAAGAAAGGATCTCACCATGTCCAACTCGAACGAACTCGAAGAGACCACCACGAAGACCCCTCTTATGGACCGCATCAAGACGGTCGCCGAAAAGAGCGTCCCGGTTGCCAAGGTTGCTGCCTTGAGCTCCGTCGCTATCTTCTTTGGCGCTATGACCATCGCCGGTCTGCGAGCGTCCTCGGACTCCTCTGAAGACGAGTGACACTATCCTCTGAGAACTCTCTCAACCTATAACCCCTAACACGGGTTATAGGCTTTGCCTTGAAAGGAACCACTACCATGACCATGCGTTACATCAACGACATTTCTGATGTCGACCTCAGTGTCCCCGAAGGATCGCTCATCTCGATCTCTCTTGCACACTCGGCGCCCATTCGTTCGAATAGCATCGAGACTACTGCTCTTGGAGTTCTTATCGGGAAGTACCTCGATGGCGTCGCCGTGAAGCCTCTGCACGAGCCGCCAAAAGACTACGAAGATATCACGTTCGTTGCTGGATCTGGCGAACGAATCCTTATCTCTAGGGACGAGGCCGATAAGCCTGACTCGAAGTACGCGATTGTCCCATTCCGATTCGTCATGACAGACCGTCGTCGGGCATTTGCCAAGAACATCGTCATCGTTAACGATCTCGAACTGCGCGATCCTTATATCTTTGTCGACTCGCTCAGCGTCGGATCTGATCCGAACTTCATCCCGATCGCAGCCTCATCGATTCTCGGCCTCGATCTTACCATCTACGTCACCGACCTCTGATCATCCATATTTTTCAAGAAAGAAGCACAACCATGTCCATCAAGAACACCATCAAGCTTGCCATCAACTGGGTTAAGGCCCACCCGCAGATCCTGATCACAGGCCTGGGCATCGCAGCCTCTGTTGCGACCGCAATCACCTCCGGTAAGGCCCACGCCAAGGCTATCGCCGACGACAACGGGGCATCCAAGAACCTGCTTGACTTTACCAAGCGCAACTGGATGACATACGTGCCCGCTGCGGTCAGCCTGGGTGTTACGATCTTCGCGATTGTCTCCCTGCATAACGTCACCTACAAGAAGTACCAGGCTCTTGCCGCCGCGTACTCCATCTCTCAGATGAACGTGTCCGAGCTGCGCAAGAACGTTGCCGAGACGGTCAAGGTTGTCAAGAATGGCGGTAAGCCTGCTGACAAGAAAGCTGCTGAGAAGAAGCTCCCCGAGGGCTCGATGGTCATTTTCGGCGACGAAGAGGTCCTGTGCAAGGACGCTATCACCGGACGTACCTTCCGTTCGACCGCAGAGAAGATCCGTGGCTACTGCAACAACATCTCTGAAGACCTGCTGAACTTCGGTCCCTGCCCTCTGAACGACTTCTACGCGCAGATCCACGTTGGTGAGACCGGCATCGGCGATGAGCTCGGATGGGATGGCGGCGTGACCATCAAGCCCGAGTTCCGTCCGGTGCTGCTCCCCTCTGGTTCGCCCGCGATTGAGGTCGCGCTGACACCGGCTCCTCAGCCCAACTGGTTCAAGATCGGTTGAAGAGCCGTGACCAAGGAGAATAAGGTCACTTTCACAGATGAGCCGATTGAGTATTCTGACCCTCCAGAATACTGGCCAAACACAAAAAACGGGAGTCCTAATGAGAACTAACCCTCAAGAAAGGACCCCTCCCATGTACACCTTCGGAATCATGCTTGGCTTCTTTGGCGTTTGCTGCGCCCTCGATCCCAACCGTGCCCGTAAGAAGGCATACAAGAAATCCCAGTCCCAGAACTGAGACCCCTCACCCTATAACCCCTAACACGGGTTATAGGCTTTGTCCAAACCGAAGAAGGGCATCATCATAGACATCTTCGCGATCACCCTTCTCTGCATCTGAAAGGCAGTCACTACTATGGAAACCTTTGGCTCTATCGTCCTCCTCATCATCATCCTCACCTTCATCACCTTCATGATGATCATCAACGCGATCGCCAAGATTCTTGGCGGAGGTACTGGCAAGATCGCTGCTGCCGGCTTTATCGGCTTCCTCCTTCTCAAGGCTTTCGGTCCGAAGTTTGATAAGTACATCGAGGAGTACCGCAACCTCAACAACCAGAACAAGTGACCATCCAAAACTCAACATTCGAATGGAAGACATCATGTATCGTTCACTCGCGTCAATCGGCATCGCCGCAGCACTTATCTGCGGGTCTGCCGCCCCATCACTCGCAGATGGCAACCCCATCGACGCCAAGATCACCTACATCTCCTCGGGAAGCTCTCAGGTGTCCTCGCCCGTGACTGTCAAGGGTTCTTGGTCCACCAAGAAACTCGAGGTCGGACAGACTTTCAAGGTTACGTCTGACGTCGTCAACTGGGCGTATGACTTCCCGTTCACCCTGAATGACAATACCAAGATCGGCTCCTGCAAGACCGACAAGGGTACTCTCACCTGCACGGTGGACAACGTCCCGGATGCCGTCGCCAACAAGACCGATATTTCCGGTATTTGGTGGACGACAGCGCGTCTTCAGGAGTCTGTCGTCGGCAAGAAGTTGGGTGAGATCTCCATTGGAGGTCGTGCATACCCCTTCGCCTTCGGCGACAAGGATTGGGATGGCACCTGCGATAACGACTGCAATGGCGGTCACTACGAGGACGCTAAGCCTGAGAACTCGAAGTGGGGCTGGGTCAATCCCGATGGCTCCACTTCTTGGATGATCACTTGGATCGCCGAGCCTGGTGTTAAGTACTCCGTCCACGACGGGTACACCAAGCTCAGTACGTCCGTTAAGTGCGCTAAGGGTGACACCTGGGATCCTAACACGACCGTGTATATCTCGGCCATTCCGGTCAACGACTACACTATCGAATTCACTGCCCCTGAGGGCGTGAAGACGTGTGTTACGTACACTCCTGAGCCTATGGCTACGCCGGCGGGCGCTAAGACCGCGACTAACGTCGCTGATGTGAACGGCATCAAGCTTGAGCGTACGATCGAGGTTAGTGTGAATGGTGGGACTACTGGGGACGGGACCACTCCGACTCCCTCTCATTCGGTGTCTACCCCCGCTCCCAACCCGACAACGACGACGCCCGTTCCGGTGCCCTCTGTGAGTACTCCTGCTCCGCAGTCTGGAACGAGCACGCCTTCTGCTAAGCCGTCTCGTTCTGGGACGACGACACCTTCGACCCGACCCACCGTGAAGGCCGAAACACCCAAGCCTAGCGAGACCAAGCTCGCTAAGACCGGATCCGATTCGAGTTTTCTCGCGGTTCTGGTCCCCCTGGTCGCCGTCATTGGCACCTTCATCTACCTCATCTCTCTGTCTCGAAAGGATAACGACTGACATGCAGTCTATCAAGGTCAAGTACATCAACTTCTTCGGCGAGGAAACGGAGGAGAAGCTCCACTTCCACCTTTCCAAGGCTGAGCTCATGAACATGGAGCTCCAGCGCACCCCGCTTTCCGCCAAGATCGCCCTAATCAACGGCGGCGAGGCTTCCCCCATGGATGCCTACAAGCTTCTTCAGGAGTTCGTGGGCGCTGCCTACGGTGAGCGTTCTGAGGACGGTACGCGATTCTTCAAGGATGAGCGTGCGACCAAGGCGTTCCTGGCGTCTCCCGCATTCGACGCCCTTCTGGACAAGCTCAGCAACGATCCGAAGTTCTCGAATGGGTTCCTTGCAGGCCTCTTCCCTGATGATATCATGGGCAAGGCCAAGAAGCTGATCGAGGAGAATCCTGACGCCTCTCTCGAAGAGCTCCGCAAGATGGCTGAGGTCAACTGATGTCGGACATCGTCCCCATCGAGCCTACTCGGCCCACTGAGGTCTCCCTCCCTGGCAACACTGATAAAGCCAAGGAGGGGGCCTCCCCCGAGAAGAAGGTTATCGCCAAGGCTAAGGTCCAGAAGAAGTCTGCCATCAAGGAAGCTCTTCGGACCTTCTTCGCTCAGGATCTCCCAGAGATTGCTGAGCATCTTGTTATTGACGTGGCCATTCCGGCTGCTAAGAACGCGATCACCGATATGGTGACACAGGGCATTCAGCAGCTGCTTTACGGCGAAGTCGATCCACGGCGTCGCCCCACGTCTGGATATACGTCATATTCTAGTTCGTCTCGTTCGGATCGTGGACGAGCCTACTACGACTCACGTCGATCTGAACGTCGCGAACCGCGTCAACCCAAGCCCACGAATGTGGAGGACCTTGTGTTCGACACCCGCGGCGACGCTGTTGACGTGATCGAATTCATCGCTGAATCCATCGAACAGTATGGTCAGGTGTCAGTCGCCGACCTGATGTCGTCAGTTGGTATTCAGCCCCGATACACAGATGAACGCTGGGGTTGGACCACAACCGACGCGTTCGAAATCCGACAGATCAGGGAAGGTTGGCTCGTCTCTGCCGATCGTCCCGAACCCATCAAGTAACATATTTGCTCAGAAAGGAGCACATTCAAATGTCTATCACGACCGCTTTCCACACGGGCATGGCTCGCATCTCGAAGCACGCCCCTACCATTCTCTCCGTTACCGCCTCCGCTGGTGTCGTCGCAACCGGATACCTCGCATGGCGAGCGGGCACTCGATTCGAAGACTGTGAAGGACGCGACTGGGATCGTCGCAAGGAGTGCATCCGCAACGCCGACCAGATCGCAGATGAGGACGTTCACAAGATCGAGATGAAGAATCGTATCCTCTTCATCCTCGACACTGCGTACACCTGTGCGCCTGCTGCTATCGTCGGTGCTGCCACGATTACGATGATCTACTTCTCGAACTCGATTTCGAAGAAGCGTCTTGCTGCAGTTGGTGCTGCGTACACTGCTCTCCAGACTGCGTTCGATGGCTACAAGAAGACCATGATTAGCGCCCTCGGTAAGGAGACGGTTGAGAAGATCACTCGTCCCAAGCTGCCTAACTATGACAAGACGGCTGAAGAGATCCTCTCTTCCGACAACAAGTCCGATGCTGCCGATGTCGTCGACGCAGTTATCGCGTCCGTGCAGGACCTGTCTCCCTACGCGCGAATCATCACTGAGGAGTCCTCGAATTGCTGGGATACCAGTGAGGATTACACCTCTGAAAACCTCGCAGCTGTTCAGCTCTGGGCTAACCGTCGTCTTGAGCGTAAGGGACACCTGTTCCTGAACGAGGTCTTCGACCAGCTCGGCCTCTCTCGCACTCGCGAGGGTGCTGTCGTCGGCTGGATCAAGAACTCCGAGGTTGGTGACGGCTACGTCTCGTTCGGTGACTTCGAATCAAACACTTACCGAGTCCCGTCTGACGACTACTCTCGTGTTGACACGAACTTCATCGTCGACTTCAACGTCGACGGAATGATCTGGGACAAGATCTGACATGCACTACGCATCCTGGCTTATCAAGCGAGGGTGTCTCGAGAACTACTCGGAGCTTGCTTCGGTGTGGGACGAACTCGATTTCATATGGTATATTCCTGAAGACGAAGATAAGGCCATCCAGGCTCTTCGTATGAGGGATGAATACTGCTACGAAACGGGTAGGCCCTCTCCGAGGCAAGCTCCAGCTTCGTTCCTTGAGGTCTTCGTGAGTATTACCGATACTTTGACTGCTATGCTGTATCAGGATCGGGAATCGTTCACGAAGTCTATTCTTCTGAATGTGGGCGCTCGTTCATTTTCTGACGACGGGCGCCTGCCTTCAGAGATTCATGAGGAGGCCCTGATCATTGCTGAACGCGTGATGTACAGGACCTACTCTAGGAACGGAACCGGCGGACTATTTCGCATACCGGGGGCGGATACTCTCGAGATGCCCTTAACGACCCAAATGATTCAGTGGGCCAACTTGTATGATCCATATCACTAAAAGGGAGGCCACGGGAGGTGGACTTTTACACAATCGAATCTTCTCCAATGCGCGGACTACCTGGAGTCATGGAGGCGGCACCTTGGTTTTTGAATCTCGATTCTAGAGACATCATGTTACGAGACGGCGACTTCGTCGCGATCTGGAACCCAAAGACCGGTCTGTGGTCAAAGAATGAATTCGATGTCGTCGATCTAGTCGACGATGATGTTCGAAAATTCGTTGAGGAGACGCCCCACCAACAGATGATCCCAAAGTTCTGTGCTTCAGAAAGAGATGGTGTCTGGAAACGATACCGTCAGTGGACCAAGAATATGGTCAATACTGATCATCCTCTTGACCGAATGCCGGTGTTTAAAGACACTCCAATTCGCAAAGAAGACCACGTCTCGTATCGCCTCCCATATTCACTTGAGGACGGTGTCCCAGTTAACTGGGCAAAACTCGTCGATACTCTGTACAATCCTTCGGAACGTCAGAAGATCGAATGGGTTATTGGTTCAGTCCTCACGGGCGACTGTCGAAAAATCGACAAGTTTCTGGTCTTCTATGGTGATCCGGGTTCCGGTAAATCAACGATTCTGAATGTTATGCAGAGGCTATTTGGAGACTATAGCGTTGCGTTTGACTCGGAGTCACTTGCTCAGCGAAGCAACTCTTTTGCTCTAGCATCCTTTGTCGACGATCCCCTGGTTGCGATTGAGCACGATGGTGACTTGAGCCGAATTGAGACGAACACCCGTCTTAATTCGATCATCTCGAATGAGATCCAGCTCATCAACGAGAAGTTCAAGAAACCACGCTCTATGAGAATCTCGACCATGCTGATTATGGCGTCGAACAACCCAGTCAAGATCACTGACGCGAACTCGGGTATCCCTAGGCGTCTACTTGATGTTTCACCATCGGGAAGACGTCTATCGATAGACGAGTACACTAGTGTCATGGACGGGGTGTATCAGGAACTCGGCATAATCGCAAAGCACTGTATTGACGTGTATCGTAGTCTGGGACCGAACTATTATCGCAATTATCGATCTCAGACTATGGTTTCGGAAACCAACCCCATATACAACTTCGTCATGGAGATGTATGAAGATTGGGGATCTGATGACAGAGTCACTCTTGCTAAAGCATATTCTGACTATAAGGACTACGCCTCTGAGACTGGGATTCAATATGTGGCGCCGAGGTACCGATTCAAAACCGAACTTCGTCGGTATTTTAGTGATTTTCACGAACGAATCATGATAGACGGCGTGCCTTATAGGAGTTTGTTTATAGGTTTTCGCAAGGACAAGTTTGAAAGCTCCGAACTCACTCCAACTGTTGTGAAGAGTGAGTCGTGGCTCACCCTACAACAAGGAACTCCGTCCATATTCGACGAACATTTCGCAGGCTGTAAGGCTCAGCTTTCGTCAAAGAGCGGTACTCCCCAAAAGGCCTGGATGTATGTAGACACGGTGCTACGCGATATCACCCCCATCGACGAGCATTACGTACTCATGCCTGAGGAGTACATCTGCATTGATTTTGATCTGAAAGGAGACAATGGTGAAAAAGACCTCACTGCTAATCTTCGCGCTGCTTCTGCTTGGCCTCCGACGTATGCGGAAACGTCAAAAAGCGGCTGCGGAATCCACCTCATCTATCGATATCCTGTCGATAAGAATACCCTTGCTGAATATTCGCCTGGAATTGAAATCAAACGATTCCGAGGGAACGCGTCTCTTAGGCGACGACTGTCCCTTCACAACGGGCGAGGTATCGAGGATTATCCGGGAGACCTACCCACGAAGGCTCCCAAGATGATCAACGAGAAGCATATTCAGAATGAGAACCATCTCAGGTCTCTCATCGCCAAGGCACTTCGTAAGGAAGTGCATGCCAACACCGCTCCCAATGTCGACTTCATTAAGAGTATTCTCGATGAGGCCTACGAGTCGGGGATCACATATGACGTCACTGACGCTCGCAACGCTGTGACCTCTTTCGCAATGTCTTCGACAAATCAGTCGGATCGTTGTCTCAAGATGGTCCAGCAGATGCATTTCATATCTGAGGACAAGGCGGAGATCGCAGAGGACGGAAACGGACGCATCGCGTTTTACGATGTCGAGGTTTTCCCGAATCTGTTTGTCATCTGTTACAAATTCCCCGGCGAGGAGGTTGTCCATTTCTGGACGAATCCATCAGCCAAGGCAGTGAAGTCGTTGTTCGATCTCCGGTTGATTGGTTTCAACAACCGGAAGTATGACAACCACATCATGTACGCAGCATCGCTTGGATATTCGAATGCGGAACTCTTCGAGATCTCTCAACGCATCATCAACAACGAGAAGAATGCAACGTTCCGTGAGGCATACAACCTCTCTTATACGGATATTTACGACTTCTCGACGAAGAAGCAATCTCTCAAGAAGTGGGAGATTGAGCTCGGGATCAAGCACCAGGAGAACAACCTCCCTTGGGACCAGCCGGTTCCTGAGGGTCAGTGGGATGACGTCGTCGAATACTGCAAGAACGATGTCGAGGCCACTGAGCTGGTATTTAACCATCTCGCTAGCGACTGGGGTGCTCGCAAGATCCTTGCTGAACTCTCCGGTCTGAGTGTCAATGACACCACCAACCAGCACACCTGTGCTCTGGTGTTCGGTAAGGAGCGTCGACCTGATAAGTCGAAGTTCGTTTACACGGACCTCAGCGAGATGTTCCCGGGGTATACCTTTGATAAGTTCAAGGGTTCATCCTATCGCGGAGAAGATCCAGGGGAGGGTGGTTACGTATATTCGGAACCCGGATATTACGAGAACGTTGCCCTTCTCGATGTCGCGTCTATGCACCCGACCTCGATCGAGCAGCTCAACTTGTTTGGTCCTTATACGCAGCGTTACAGCGAGCTCAAGCAGGCTCGAGTGGCGATCAAACATAAGGATATGGACGCATTGAGCAATCTGTTCGATGGACGACTTGTCGAGATCGCGAAGAATTACGATCTTGATGAACTCGGCAAGGCTCTCAAGATTCCGATCAACTCCATGTATGGGCTAACGAGCGCTAAGTTCGACAACCCTGCATGGGATCCTCGGAATGTTGACAACATCGTCGCGAAGCGGGGAGCTTTGTTCATGATCGACCTCAAACACTATGTGCAAGAGGAACTCGGTCTGACAGTTGCTCACATCAAGACGGACTCTATCAAGATTCCCGGGGCCACTCCTGATGATATTCAGAAGGTGATGGACTTCGGGAAGCGATACGGGTACGACTTCGAACACGAGGCCACCTACGCCAAGATGTGTCTCGTCAACAAGGCTGTGTACATCGCGAAGTATGCATTTCCTCACGAAGGCGAATGGACTGCTACTGGTAAGCAGTTCCAGGAACCCTACGTGTTCAAGAAGCTCTTCACAAAGGAGCCTATCGAATTCGAGGATTACATCCAGACCAAACAGGTCAAGACCGCGATGTACCTACGATTCCCCAGTAGCGGAGATCACTTCGTCGGCAAGGTCGGTGCATTTGTGCCGATCAAGCCCGAACGAGGTGGTGCTGAGCTACTACGGATGAACAGCGAAGGCGAGATCAAAGACGCCGTCGTTGGGACAAAGGGCTATCGCTGGAAGGAAGCGGAGATGGTCCGATTCATGCATCAGGAGCAGGATGTTGATACGTCTTACGCCGAGATGCTCGCCGATGAGGCAAAACAAGCGATCGAACAATTCGTCGATCTTGAAACACTATGCCGCTGAGAAAGGAAAACATCATGGCATTCAACAACACCCCCTCCGATCTGGTTATCGAAGATGCTCGTCTGCTCTTCACGAACTTTGCTGGGTCTCCGACACGATACAACCAGGAAGGCGGCAAGCGCGAATTCTCGGTCGCGATTCCGCTTAACCTTGTCGAGGATCTCGAACGAGATGGATGGAACGTCAAGTATCGTAAGAATAAGGACGGCGAACTCGACCCCGAGCGTCCTTACCTTGGTGTCAAGGTCTCGTACAAGTTCCGCGCGCCGGCCATCTGGCTTGTTACAGGCGATCGCAAGCAGCTCCTCAACGAGGATACCGTTGGCACTCTGGACAACATTACGATCAAGACGGCCGATGTGGTCATCCACCCGTCGGTCTACGACGTCCGTGGTCAGAAGGGCATCTCTGCTTATGTGAAGGAGCTGTATGTCGTGATGGATGACGAATCAGCCTCTTTCGCAGCTAAGTATTCGCATCTCGACTGATCATATTTTAAGGCGGGGGTGGGCTGTAAAAGGTCTGCCCCCGTCTTGGATGAAAGGAGTAACTCATGTATGTCGAAGACTCTGAAAACTGGACTACAGTGCCGGGCTTTCCTCACTACGAAGCAAATCGTCTGGGCATGATCAAACGTAAGGATACTGGTGTAGTCCTTAAGCCTTTCAAGCGTGGAAACACCAAGTCGCGCTATGTGCGACTGTACACAACTCCCGGCGAGGCTCGAGAACGCTCGGTTGCGTCGGTGATCTGGGCTGCCTTCTACAAGAGGTGGCCGGACAAGGGTCTGTACGTCTGTCACGCAGACGGAGACCTCGAGAATAATTCGATTGATAACCTTTTCCTGGGGACTCGATCGGATGTCCGAAAAACACAGCGGCGTCGAGATGATCGCATCTGGGCGCAGCTACTAGAGGAAGGAGAACTGGTTCTATGAGTAACTGGTTCGAAACCATTGTCCCGAATGACCGAACATGGTCTCCGGATAACATCCGGCCCACGAAGACTGTTAGGAAGGGCGGCGCGACTGATATTGCGCGCTACCTTTCTACGGTGCTTGAACGCTCGGATGATCCGATGCTTGACGGCGACAACTTCACCGCGGTTGTTAATATCAAGAACGGATTCATCCCGGCAAACGGAGATTACGCTGGTTTCTCGATTCAGATCGAGGGTATCGTCCAGGGTGAGCAGGTCAAGAAGACCGTGAACGGCAGCTCTGATCCGATTGCGACGGAGTATGTCTGGACTGTCAGCAAGATCACATTCTTCGTGAGCGGTCGTCAAGCCACCGACCACACCAAGGAAACTGTGATCGACGCTGGCGATGACTGGATCATGCGCGCCATTACGCACGGCGACGAGCCTGAACCCGGATTCGGCAAGGGCGCTAAGTACGGCTCGTGGTGGGCCAACAACGCTGAATTCAACCCGAAGATTACGACTGCCTCCCGGATTTCGATCAAGGGCGCACTTAGGAAAGACCCTGGAACGGAGCAACTCTGATGACACAGATCCCCGATAACATGAAGACATATCTCAAGACTGATGGAGCTCAGTTCAACCGAGAACCTAGTTCTGAGACGGTCATCAACGAGGGTATCCTGGCTCTCGCAAAGCGAGCGGTTGGGAATGCCATCGCAGACAACGAGCCTTATACCATTCGGATCAACTTCCAGAATGGTCGGATCGTCGGACACGAACCTCAGCCTCGTCTCTCTGTGGAGCTTCTCGATGGACGTGCGTCTACGTCTCTTATCGACGTGCCCAATACGAATATCGAGGTCTTCCTCGAACTCAAGACGCTCGCTGCCGAAGGGTATCAGTCGATCCTGAATGGCGACTCTTGGGTTGCTCGTGTTAAGCTAGTTGGTGATACGGTGAAGACCGCGTTCGTCAATCGCGATTTCAGCGAAGAAGACCGAGAGCTCATCAAGGCGGCCCTGCTACGCGGCTTCCGTCCGCAGGTCCAGATGTGATGTAAGATAGGAGATACGCAACATGGCATTCATGACAATGATGGGTCCTGACCTCAACGAGACCAAAGAGATGTTCACTACTCCACCGCGAGAAAACCCGCCGGCAGATTTCTCACCTCTGGTGTTGACGGGCTACGATGCGACCATTGACGGGTTGCATTCGTATAAGAAGGACGGCTACTGGTATGTCGACTGGATGGAATGCACCTCGCTATTCGGTCACACATTCATCAGTGCGATGAGTCCGTTCTCATGGGAATGGATTGCTCGCTGCTCGATTGCGAGTGGAGGCTGGGTTCGCGACAACGTAGAGTTCTACCACGCGATCCCTGAAGAGATTCGCGAGCGGCTGTTGTGTCTCCTATTCGACGACGATGACGAATAAACTATATTCGCATCAGGAAGAGGCCCTGAGGCTCCTACATAGTGGTAACGTTCTAGTCGGCGGCGTCGGCTCGGGCAAGTCACGTGTGGGGGCCTCATGGGCCCTTTCGAAGGCAGACGCAAAGAAGATCGTTGTGATCACCACTGCACGGAAGCGAGACTCTTTCGAATGGGAGGGTGAATTCGCCGCGCTTGGTGCTAACTGCGATGATGTGACGATCGAGAGCTGGAACAATGTCTCGAAATTTGCTGATTACCACGATCATGTGTTCATATTTGATGAGCAGCGTGTTGTGGGATCTGGTGCTTGGGTCAAGAGCTTTCTCAAGATATCGAAGCACAACCTGTGGATCCTACTAAGCGCAACTCCCGGGGATACGTGGCTTGACTACGTACCCCTGTTCATCGCGAATGGGTTCTACAAAAACAGGACCGCATTCTCAGAGCAACACATCATCTGGGATAGGTTCGCGAAGTATCCTAAGGTGAAGCGATTCGTCAATACAGGTGTTCTTGAATCTCGCAGAAGGCGCATCATAGTGCCGATGCCTGCTGAGAGACATACGAGACGCAATCGCAAGGATATTTACGTACCGTTCAACAGAGATCAATACGATCAGATCGTAAAGAAGCGAATGGATCCTTGGACAAATGAGCCGATTCGAAACGCAGCTGGAGTGTGTTATGCTCTCAGGCGTAGTGTAAACTCTTCTGGTAACAGATTAGATCGTCTGCGCAAGATCGTTACGAAGCGACACAGAGTGATCGTGTTCTACAACTTCAACTACGAACGAGATGAGTTGCTGAAACTCAAGGATGAATTCGTAGTAGCTGAGTGGAACGGTCATGCACATGAACCAATCCCCGAGGGAGACTCTTGGGTGTATTTGGTTCAATACACGGCTGGGGCTGAGGGATGGAACTGTATCGAGACAGATACGATTGTGTTCTACAGCCTCAACTACTCGTATAAGGTGTTAGAGCAGGCGGAGGGTCGGATTGACCGCATCAACACCTCTTACACTGATTTGTGGTACTACTACTTCAAATCAGAGTCTGGCATCGATTCCGCTATCTCAAAGGCAGTGGCCGAGAAGGCTACGTTCAACGAGCGCATATTCGCTCACAATCTGTAAAGGAGCGCCATCATGGAAAAGAATCTGGTCCTGTTTGATCCCGCCGATAACAACTGGTGCGTTGTTTGTCGAGTTGGGAGCATTGAGGATGTTCCTAAGTGCACCATCGTATTCTACAAGACTGAGGCGGAGGCTCGGGCTGCGGCCAAGGCTCTTGGCGAGAAGATCGACATCCCAGTCAATATTCAGGTCTTCCAGTATTCGTACGCGAAGGATGAAGTAGACCTCATGGGTTTGCTTCTGCTTGATGGTATTGACTTCGCGGTGAAGTACATGGTCGGGTGAATCATGGCTTGGTCTAAAGACGTCTGGTGTGTCGTGTCTGCGATCAAATTCAACGAGGGTTTTCGTCCCGTCGGGGTGTTGAGTATTCATCGAACTAAGCAGGAGGCTGAGACTCTTGTGGGTAACTTGACGGAAAACGATCGTTGGCCGACTACTGCTCGCTTGATGAAGTATACGCGTTATATTCGCGATCTCAAAAAAGGAGATGTCGTCTGCTGTCAAAAGATTGATATCGTCCTGAACTATCTGGAAAGAGATAAAGATGCTATTCGGAAAGAAATTTGAGAAGCTGATCAACCCTAAGTTTTCTCTTGAGGAGACTGATCTCGGAACTAAGGCTACTTTGACCGTACTCGTGGACGATGGAGAGAATCCCCCCTATGAGGCGTATGTGTCGTATATTATCAACCCTGAACTATCCGAGAGGTTTGGATTGATGGTATATGCGCACACCCATACGGCGCTTTTGAAGGAGATCTGCAATACTGATTTGAAACCGCCGGAGCCTTGTGAATGTAAATCACTTGCGTGGCGTGAGATGCATCCCAAAGACGAGGTGGAATACTGGAGTACGCTCGATGGACACACATACCCCAGACCTCATACTAAGGGTTGCCCGAAGAATCCCAAGAACAGGAAGAAAAATGACTGATACTGTTGTCGTAGGAATCGACCATCATCGTGAATGGATGCTGCAAGTGGTCTCATGCGATTGCGTCACAGGAGCTCGCAATGACTTCATGTGGTTCTTTAACACTCGAGAAGAGGCTGAAACTCGTCTCGAGCAGATTGTCCGTGGTATGACAAACCAGAACGCGATTGTCAAGATAGTCAAGATTCGAGCATTTGAACACCTCGGATCGGGCTTTGAGCAGATTGAAAAGGAGAGCTGAAATGTTGACGGTGAAACTTGAATATGGGAATGGCGATTGTGGCACGACTGAATCTTGTGTCACGTTTGAGAACTATGAAGAGGCCCGAGAATTCGCTCATAAAGCCTTGGATGAGATTCTCGAGGAGGTAGAGACGGGTGGTCGGGTCGACAATGGCCTTATTCGTATCTGGGATGATGAGTCTAAAGGAGCACTCATCAACGACTTGTGGAGCTGGGAGCACTGAAATGAATGCTGAATACTCGTTTAATGTTATTGGACACCCCGAGCGGATGGTCTATCTATTCTCGATCGTTGGATATTTGTTCGGGAGGGAGCTGTGGAGGAAGACGTTCTTCTGCGATGACAAGGATCAGGGTGTTGCATACGCCGAGTGGTACCTCAAGAACCGGGTAGCAAGCATTGCGTGCGATCGATACCGGGTTGAGGTGTTTGACGGTACAAATATTCGTACAATGCTTGGCGGACGGGCTCCTAAGAAGAGGGATCCTTGGAGGGCGGATGACGCGGAGACATTATCTCGTTTTCCGACAGATCGTGTTCGTTTCAAGGGTGCTGTTAATCAGGCGGGGTGGAAGGAGCGACTTGGTGTGAAGCGAGCTCGAAGTAAGAGCATGCGTGTTGGTGTTGGAGCAGGGAGGCACTGACTTTTGATGGGTGGGGGATCTCTTAAATGGGGTCCCCCGCTCGTCAAAAGAGACTTGGATTATCGTTTTTTGCCCTTCGGAGCCCCACAAGTTCTTTACCATTTCTTTACCTTTTAAGTGGGTTTATGGATCTGAGTGGGTTTGTGGATTTGTCAAAAATGACAACAAGTGGGTTTGTGTTTTGAGTGGGTTTGTGGATTTTGACGAAATTGGCTTGTCAGTTTTGACAAATTTGTCGTTTTTGAAATGAAAGTGACAACCCATTTTTCGTTGGAATATCAACGAAAAGTCTATTCATTTGTCATTTGTCGTTTTATTTTATAAAGATAATAAATAAAAAAATATATATATAATAGAAACCCCCCTCAGTTTTGACATTTGACAAATTGGCTTCAAACCCAAGATTCTTTACCAAATCTTTACCTAAGCGTTTCCCTCTCTCCGAGAAGTAGTCGCTCCATCCAAAATCGGGGGTGTGGGTGGTCGCTCTTACGAGAATTCCTCATCTAGGACTTTAGTCCCCCTATTTCTACAAGTGGGTATAACCTAGGTCTAAACACGTCTAGCATAATGGAGAGAATGAAGGAATCGACCATCAACCCACTTAAGTGGGTACCAGGTCTAGGACTAAAGTCCTATATGCTACTCTCCTTATACCGTTTACCGCGCCCCCTCGAAAGGAGCCAACATGAGCGTGCGCGAGAACAAATATCAGAGTGAGCTGATCAAGAAGATCACCACTCTGTTCCCACAAGCTATGGTCCTGAAGAACGATCCGAATTATATTCAGGGCGTTCCAGACCTCCTGGTGCTCTGTGACGAGCGCTGGGCCATGCTTGAGGTCAAGGCTTCAGCCAAGGCCTCGCACCGCCCCAACCAAGAGTACTATATCGAGAAGCTCGAGTACATGGGGTTCGCTCGGTTCGTATATCCCGAGAACGAGAAAGAAGTTCTCAGGGATCTCAACCAGTATTTCAGCCAGGCGTGATGTATGCAGTTTTACGACCATTACAATCTCGCCGGCAAACACGCGTTCCTCGGGGCCAGTAAATCATCTTGGCTCCGTTATGACGAATCGAAGATACTGGAATCCTATCGCAAAGCACAAGCGGCTGCACTTGGAACTCGCTTGCACGAATTAGCTGCAGAACATATTCAACTGGGCCTCCCTTTCGGAGAACCTGATGAACACGACCCTCTTATGTCGACGGTCGCGAAGTTCGTTAACGACGCAATCTCGTACAAGATGAGCCCGGAGACGGTACTATATTACAGCGAGTACGCCTTCGGGACTGCAGATGCTATATCCTTTGACGGGGATTCCGAACTCCTTCGAATTCATGATCTCAAGACCGGGGTGGGTCCGACTAAATTCGAGCAACTCGAAATTTACGCCGCCCTATTCTGTCTTGAGTATGGCGTGCAACCAACCATTCAGATGCAACTCCGCATCTACCAACATGGCGAACCACGAATCCATATACCCGAGTCCGATGACATCCGAGATATTATGACTCGGATTGTTCATTTCAGCGATATTCTCATGGAGAGCGACAATGACTGAAGATACTCTATCCCACTACGGCATTTTGCGGAAGTCGGGCCGTTATCCGTGGGGGTCGGGCAAAGACCCGTACCAGCGCTCACGCGACTTCCAGGGTCTCGTCAAAGGACTCGCAGATAAAGGTATGAGCGAAGCTGAGATTGCTAAAGGTCTCGGTATGACCACAACTGAGCTCCGTGCCACCAAGTCCATCGCCAAGCGCGAACGCCAGGCGGTGGAGATTGCGATGGTCCGGAAGCTTGATGCTAAGGGTATGTCCCAGCAGGCCATTGCAGACCGCATCGGCGTGTCAGCCTCAACCGTCCGCAACTACCTCAAGGACGATGCCGGCAAGACCTCGTCCAAGATCGAGGGCATCGCGGATATTCTCAAGCGAGAGACTGACAAGCACCGTTATATTGATATCGGCAGCGGCACTGAGGTCTCACTCGGCACCACCGCTACCACACTCAAACTTGCCTCGGCCACACTCGAGGCTCAAGGGTACCAAGTTCAGGATATTAAGATCCGACAGCTTGGTACCGACAACTACACATCCACTCGAGTTCTTGTCGCCCCCGGCGTTCCCAAATCCGAGACCGTCCAGAATCTCGACAAGATCAACGTCGTCGGCGTCCGCACGGATCCTGACGGCCACAAGCTGTCCCTCAAGCCGCCCGCACCTCTCGACTCCAAGCGGGTCATGGTGCGATATTCTGAAGACGGCGGCACAAATATGGACGGCGTCATCGAGATTCGCCGGGGTCTTAAGGATCTCAATCTCGGCAAGTCCAATTATGCCCAGGTGCGTATTTCTGTTGACGGAACGCACTATCTCAAGGGCATGGCCATTTACGCGGACGACCTTCCCGCGGGAAAGGATATTCGGTTCAACACGAATAAATCCAAGAAGGTCCCCATGATTGGTGATGGCGACACCGTCCTGAAAAAGATGAAGGACGATCCGGACAATCCGTTCGGTGCGACCATCCGCCGGCAGATGGAATATATTGACAAGGACGGCAAGAAGAAGCTGTCCCCCGTCAACCTAGTGAACGAAGAGGGAGCTTGGGGCGACTGGTCTAAGACTCTGTCTGCCCAGTTCCTCTCGAAGCAGGATATTTCCTTCGCCAAGCAGCAGCTGGATATTTCAACGCAGGAAGCGCATGAAAAGTTCAGGGATATTATGGCCCTGACAAACCCTGTGCTTCGGAAGAAGGCTCTCCAGGATTTCGCGGATGGCTGCGATTCGGATAGCGTCCGTCTTCGCGCGGCTGCAGTTCCAGGCCAGGCATATCAGGTTCTGCTCCCTGTGACCACATTGAAGCCTACGGAGATATATGCTCCGAACTTCAAGAATGGTTCGAAGGTCGCCCTCGTCCGATATCCTCATGGTGGTACGTTCGAGATCCCCATCCTTACCGTAAATAACGGTCATAAGGACGCCAGGAAGACCATTGGAGAGCTTGCCGCGGATGCTGTTGGTATCCACCCGCATGTCGCCCAACGGCTCTCAGGAGCTGATTTTGATGGAGATACGGCGATGGTTATTCCAGTCACATCGCGGAGTCGTATTCGCTCGACGTCCCCCCTTAAGGGACTCGAAGGGTTCGACCCCTCTGCCGCATATCCTGGATATCCTGGGATGAAGGTTCTCAGCGAAACCGGCAAGCAGAAGCAGATGGGCATGGTCAGTAATCTTATCACTGATATGACTATCAAGGGCGCTACCGAAGCCGAGCTCGCCCGGGCAGTCCGTCACTCGATGGTGGTTATTGACGCGGCCAAGCACAAGCTTGACTACCGCACCTCCGCTGTCGACAACGGCATCGCCGAGCTCAAGAAGAAATATCAACCTGAGGGTGGCGTGAGTACTCTTATTTCTCGCGCCGCATCCGAGGTGGATATTCCAAAGCGGAAGCCCCGGTCCATGGCAAAGGGTGGGCCTATTGATCCAATCACCGGTAAGAAGGTTTATGAAGAGACTGGTGAATCATATTCTGTCACCCGTGAATTCAAGACCAAGGATCCTCGTATCGAGACCCGCCTCCGTACATCGAAGGCTACTCGCATGGAGTTGGTGGATGACGCACGTAAGCTTTCATCGGGTACCCCCATGGAAGAACTCTACGCCCGTTATGCTAACGACATGAAGTCTCTTGCAAATACCGCCCGTCGGGAGATCATTAATACCCCCACCCTGAAACGAGACCCGGGTTCTGCCAAGGAGTACGCCAATGAGGTGACCTCCCTCAAGGAGAAAGTCCGGGTTGCCCTCACGAATGCGCCGAGGGAGCGCCAAGCTCAGCTCATTGCTGGGGGTGTCGTCCGAGCAAAGGTCGAGGAGAATCCCGGCCTGACCAAGGATGAACGCGTCCGCCTCGAAAGCCAAGCTCTCAAGGCCGCTCGAATCAGGACTGGCGCTTCTCGAAAGGATGTACAGTTCGACATCACCGATTCTGAATGGAAAGCCATCATGAATGGTGCTGTAAGCAACGCCATGATGGAGTCCATCGCAAGGTATGCTGATCCTGAGCGTCTTCACGAACTGTCCATGCCAAAAGAAAAGCCTGTGCTTTCTGTCGGTGTTGTGGCTCGTGCTCGTGCGATGGCAAAGAACGGTGCGACCACCTCTGAAATTGCTGAGATGCTTGGTATTAGTACGAGCTCTGTGCTTGAAGCTGTGAAAGGAAATTGATTGAATCATGGCTGCGATGTACCTTACAACTACTGACAATCCTTACTCTCCAAAGACTGAGTTTGATCAGTGGTTGACGTTCGACCTTCAGAAAGGTTACAACAGTTGCGGACTCCTAGACCGTGTCAGCAAAACTAGTGACATCTTGAGTGATGCACTGATCGCTGACGATGTCGAAGAAGCAATTCAATGGATTCTCGATCATGATGCAACTGGAAAGAGAACTTTTGTGATCGAGTGAAACCAATTCAATTGGAGGGAATACCACGGTTCTCCCTCCATTGACCCCCGGGGGGCTGTCATTTCTTGATGACCCCCCGCCCGAAT
>CALDBJ010000146.1 GCA_937937835.1 uncultured Collinsella sp. | reverse complement strand
ACCAAGCCCGGTCCCGGCCTGCAGTAACGTTGCTGGCGGTTCTTGGGCATCGCTTGCTAGCGGGGTTCCTTTGCTGAAATGGACTTGGCCGAAAGGGCCGCTGGTCCCAGTCGCTGGTTCGCGCTTTGCGTGAACTCTGCGCTACCGTGGGACAGTTAGGCTTCTGTTGTTGGACCCGCTACATCTTCCCGGCCCAACATCGCCCTCAGCTTCTCGAAGCTTTCCTCGCTCAGGCAATGCTCCATGTGGCAGCCCTCTTGCGACGCGACCTCAGCCGAAACACCCGCATCCTCTAGCAGCCCCACGAAAAAGCAGTGACGCTCCCACATTTGGCGAGCGACCTCCAGACCACGCTCCGTCAGATGAACGTCGCGCTTGCCCATTTCGACATAGCCGTTGCTTTCCAGCGTCGCCATGGCCTTGGAAACGCTCGCCTTGGTTACGCCGAGGTACTCCGCAACGTCGATCGAGCGCACGATGCCCTGACGTTCCGACAGAACGTAGATCGATTCGAGATAGTCTTCTCCGGATTCACGTAGGGCCATGGGCCGCCTTTCGCGATAATTGCTAGTTAGCCTTTGGATACTTTCCTTGGCTTACTTTACCGCAAAAGTTGCCCATGTCTTACTACTTTGCCTAAAAGTTAGCCGTGTTTCACAAAACGTGCGGGACGAAAACAAAATGGGGACGCCCCGCAAGGAGCGTCCCCAAGTGCCGAGTCGCAGCTATAGCAGGCCAAAGTGCTTGGCGGCGTTGTAAATTCCGTCGTCGTCCACGGCGGTCGTCACATGGGTCGCTGCGGCTTTCACGGTCTCCTGCGAGTTGCCCATGGCCACGCTCGTGCCCACGGCGGCAAACATCGACAGGTCGTTCTCGCCGTCGCCAAAGGCAATCGCCTCGCTCGCGTCGATGCCCAAGCGCTCCAACGTCGCCGCCACGCCCAGGTCCTTGCCGCCGTTAGCGGGAATAATGTCGCAGAACAGGTCGCACCAGCGCGTGGTGAGCGAATGCGACACGGCGTCGGTCACGATATGTTCGTCGGTCGGGTCCACAAAGGCGCAGAACTGGTAGACCGGCGCGTCAAAGGCGTGCTCAAACGGCTCCTCGTGGTAGACGATTCCCGCGTTGTTGCCAGCCGTCACCACGCGCTCGGACAGACGGTTCACAAACGAGTTCTCGCCCTGCATGCACAGCGAGTCGTAGCGCCCCTGCGCCACCTGGTCCACAATCACCGCGACGTCGTTCGGATCGATCGGGCAGCTGCGGTAAACACCCTCGGCATCAAAGCAGTGCTGGCCCGAGAGCGTAATGTACGCATCCCAGCCCAGGTCGAACAGCCAGTCCGGCATCTGGTAGGTCGGACGGCCCGTGGCGATCACGCACGCAATCCCCTGCTCGTGAAAGCTGTCGAGCACCTGCTGCGCCGACGCCGGAATCCGGTGGGTCTTAAAACTCAGCAGCGTGCCGTCGATATCGAAAAACGCGGCTTTGATCATTCTCGCCTACTCCTCGCCCTCGAGCTTCTCACTCGCCTCGAGCCACGCCATCTCCAGCTCGTCCATGGCGGCGTGAGCCTCGTCGATCTTTGCCTGCTGCTCGCCGAGCGCCGTGTAGTTGGTGGGATCGACCTGGGCCATCGCGGCCTCGGCCTCCTCAACGCGGGTGCGCTGCGTCTCCATCTTGCGCTCGAGCGAGCTCACCTCACGGCGAAGCTTCTGGCGCTCGGCGTTGGACAGGCCGTTGGGCTGACCGCTCGACTTGGGCTTTTCGGTCGCAGCTGCCGCGGCACCGATGTCAAACGTGCCGGTCTTGGCGCTCGGCGCGCCCACGGGCTCGCCCTCGGCGGTAGCGTTGCACAGGCGCAGGTACTGGTCCACACCGCCGGGCATATGCGTCAGGTGGCCGTCGAGCAGCGCCCACTGCTGGTCGGTCACGCGCTCCATCAAAAAACGGTCGTGCGTCACCAGAATCAGCGTGCCGGGCCAGCCGTCGAGCAGATCCTCGACAATCGCCAGCATGTCGGTATCCAGATCGTTGCCGGGCTCGTCCAGGATGAGCACGTTGGGCTCGTCCAGGATTGTCAGCAGCAGCGACAGGCGACGGCGCTGGCCGCCCGAAAGATCGCCGATGCGACTCCAGAGCTGCTGCGTCGTAAAGCCCAGACGCTCGCAGAGCTTCTCGGGCGAAGTCTCCTTGCCGTCGATGACGTAATACTTCTTATAGTTGCTGAGCACCTCGCGAATCGTGTCGCCCATGTAGGGCTCGAGCTCCTCGAGCTGCTGCGACAGCACACCAAAGCGCACTGTCTGGCCGATCTTTACACGGCCGCGCGTGGGTTCAATCTTGCCCTGGATCACGTCGAGCAAGGTCGACTTACCGGCGCCGTTCTCGCCCAAAAGACCATAGCGGTCGCCCGCACCAATGAGCCAGGTCACATCGGTGAGCACCTGCTTGGGCGCGCCGTCGGTATCGGCATAGCCGGCATCCACGTCGACCACGTCGATAACCTGCTTGCCCAGGCGGCTCACCGCCAGACGCTTGAGCTCCAGCTCGTCGCGCACGGGCGGTACGTCGGCGATGAGCTCGCGAGCGGCATCCACGCGAAACTTGGGCTTGGTGGAACGAGCCTGGGCGCCGCGGCTCAGCCACGCGAGCTCCTTGCGCGCCATGTTGCGACGGCGCTCCTCGGTAACGGCGGCCATGCGGTCGCGCTCCACGCGCTGCAGGATGTATGCGGAGTAACCGCCCTCGAAGGGATCGACCTGGCCGTCGTGGACCTCCCACATGCTGGTGCAGACCTCGTCCAAGAACCAGCGGTCGTGCGTGACCACGAGCATGGCGCCCTGACCGCGCTGCCAGCGGGCCTTTAAATGACGCGCGAGCCAGTTGATGGTGCGCATGTCCAGGTGGTTGGTGGGCTCATCGAGCATGAGCACGTCGTAGTCACCAATCAGCAGGCGCGCGAGGTCCACGCGACGGCGCTGGCCGCCCGAAAGCTCGCCAACCGTGCCCTCCCAGGGCACATCGCTAATAAGACCGGCGAGAATCTGGCGCGTGCGGGGGCTCGACGCCCACTCGTACTCAGGCGTGTCGCCCACAACGGCATGATGCACGGTATCGGTGTCGACAAGCTGGTCCTTTTGGCCGAGCAGACCAATCGTGGTGCCGCGACGGTGCGTCACGCGGCCGTCGTCGGGCTCCAGCGTGCCGGCGAGCACGCTCAGCAGCGTCGACTTGCCGTCGCCGTTTTTGCCGACAATACCAATGCGGTCGCCCTCGCCCACGCCGAGCGTCACGCTATCGAAAATATGCTTGGTGGGAAACTCTAGGCTGACGGAATCGCATCCCAAAAGAATCGCCATATGCCCTGCTCCTTCGTAGAAATTCAACGTTGTCCATGATAGCAGCGAGCCCCACCCCAAACCACCACGAAGGCGCCTGTCCCCTTTGTGGTGGTCGTTTCGGTCGCAGAGCAAAAGGCGGGCCATCTCCCACAAGAGATGACCCGCCTCTCCAATCAGTCCCGTGGCAACCGTGGCCGCCGCGGGCCTCAAGCATGTCCCGGACTAGGAGAACATGCCGGTGAGGTAATCATTCAGCCGCTTGTCCTTGGGCCGTTGGAAAATCTCGTCAGTCTCGTCGTACTCGACCATATCGCCCATGTAGAAGAACGCCGTGCGGTTGGACACACGCGACGCCTGCTCCATGTTGTGCGTCACGATGACGATGGCGCGGTCGGCAACGATCGATGACATGAGGTCCTCGATCGCCAGCGTCGAGATGGGGTCGAGCGCCGAGCAGGGCTCGTCGAACAAGATCACGTCGGGGTTGAGCGCCAGCGTGCGCGCGATGCACAGACGCTGCTGCTGACCGCCCGAAAGCGCATAGGCGCTCTTATCGAGCTTGTCTTTGACCTCGTCCCACAGCGCCGCGCCGCGTAAGCTTTCCTCGACCATGCGGTCGAGCTCGTCACGGTCGGTGATGCCGTGGCGCTTGGGCGCAAACGTGATGTTGTCGCGAATGGACTTGCGGAACGGGTTGGGCTGCTGGAACACCATGCCAATGGAACGGCGCAGCTCGTAGGTGTTTTCGGTCTTGGTGTTCACGTTGCGCCCGCGATAGTTGATCTCGCCCTCCACGCGGCAGCCGCGAATCTCGCGATTCATGAGGTTGAGGCTACGCAAGAAGGTCGACTTACCGCAGCCCGAAGGCCCAATGAGCGCCGTGATCTCGCCCTTGTGGAAGTCGAGCGACGTATTGTGCAGTGCATGGTGGTCGCCATAGTACACGTTGACGTCCTTGGTGGAAAGCACAACCTCGTCGCTCACGGCCTTGCCGCTCACGCGCACGCGCTTCTCGCTCTCCCCCACACTCGACAGGAAGTCCTGGGTCTCGGACGATGCCGCTTCGGTTGCGGGCGTTACATTCATCTCGCTCATTCAGCCGTCATCTTCCTTGCCAGTTGCTTGCCCACGATACGGGCGATTACGTTAAACAGCAGCACGCAAATCATCAGCAGCGCCGCGGTGCCCCAGACGATCTGCTGGGCCTCGGGGCTGCCCTCGCCATAGATCTTGTAGATGTGCACGGCGAGCGACTCACCGGGGCGGAACACGTTCCAGGCGCACGTGGGGCTCGACAGGTTAAAGCTCAAGAAGTTCAGACGCACCGGCGAGCTCATGCCCGAGGTAAAGAGCAGTGCCGCGGCCTCGCCAAACACACGGCCGGCCGAAAGCACGATGCCGGTCACGATGGCGGGCATGGCCTCGGGGATTAGGATGTGCAGCGTGGCCTCCCAGCGGGTGAGGCCCATAGCCAGACACGCATCGCGCTGGGCCTGCGGCACGTCCTCGAGCGCCTGCTGAATCACGCGCACCAGGATGGGGATGTTGAACATGGTGAGCGCGACGGCGCCGGAGATGATGGAGTACTTCCAGCCCAGCTGCACCGAGAACACCAGAAAGCCGAACATGCCGACGACGATGGAAGGCAGCGAGGACAGCGTCTCGATGGCGGTGGAGGCGATGTCGCGGATAGGGCCGTTCGGCGCGTACTCAACCAGGAAGACCGCTCCGCCCAGGCTGATGGGCACCGAGATGACCAGAGTAATCAGCAGCAGGTAGAACGAGTCGAACAGCTGGTAGAGCACGCCGCCCTGAGTACCGTTAGCGCGCGCGGGCTGCGTGAGAAATCCCGGCTGGAACAGCGTCGAGACCCCCTCGAACAGGATATAGGCCACCATGGAGATGACGATGAGCATGACGATGGCAGCGATTGCCGTCAGCGCGCCCGTGGCAATGCGGTCCTGCTTTTGGACACGCCCGAGCCTCGCCTCGTCGATATGGATGCGCGTGCTAGCCACGAGCCTTCGCCCCCTTGCGGCCTATAAGGTGGATGATCAGGATGAAGATGAGGCTCATGCCCATCAACAGCAGGCCAAGCGCCCACAGAACATCGTCCTGGGCCGAGCCCTCGGCATAGACCGCCATGGACGTGGTGAGCGTGGTGGTGATGGTCGAGGCCGGCGACAGCAGCGACGTCGGCATGGCCTCGATGCCGCCGATCACCATGCGCACGGCGAGTGTCTCGCCAAAGGCGCGGGTCATACCGAGGATGACCGCAGTCATGAGTGACGGCATGGCGGACTTGAGCACCACGTGCCAGATGGTCTGCCAGCGGGTGTAACCCAGCGCGAGCGAACCCTGACGGTAGCTATCGGGCACGGCGCGCAGGCCATCGACCGAAAGCGTGGTCATCGTCGGCAGGATCATGACGGCCAGCACAATGGCACCGGGCAGGATACCCAGGCCTGTGCTCACGTGGAAAACGCTCTTCATAAGGCCGACGACCACGTGAAAACCGATCAGACCAAAGACGACCGAGGGAATACCAGTCAAAAGCTCAATAAGCGGCTGAAAGACCTTGGAACCAAACTTAGGCTGGATCTCGACCGCAAAGATGGCAGAGCCGATAGCGATGGGCAGCGCGATAAGCGTGGAGAGCACCATGACCGCAAACGAGGTGACGATCAGGGGCAGGGCGCCGGTATAGGGCAGGCCGTTTTCGGCTGTGTTGGCCAGGTCCCACTTGGTGCCGGTAAAAAACTCGACGACCGAAACGCCGTCCTTGAAAAAAGCCGAGAGGCCCTTTTGGGCGACCATAAAGATGAGCGCGGCAACGACAAGCGTCACGAGCGCTACGCACGCGCCCGTGACGCCCAGGCCCACGTTCTCAAGGTCGCGCTTTGGCAGCTGTTTTGCCATTGCAAACCTTTCCGGGGGCGATTACTTATTTAGCAGAGACCTTGCCGCTGGCGTCCTTGACGACCTTCATGGCAGAGACGGGGATAAAGCCCTGTTCCTCGACGAGTTTGCCCTGGACGTCGTCGGAAAGCATGAACTCAAGGAAGGCCTTGGTAGCCTCGTCGGCGTCCTTGGAGCAGTACATGTGCTCGGTAGCCCAAATCTTGAAGGAGTCGTCGGTGACGTTCTTGCTCTTGGGCTCCACGCCCTCGACCTTGACGGCGTTGAACTTGGAGTCATCAAAGTGCGAGAAATCGAGGTAGGAGATGGCGTTGTCGGTGCTGGCCATCTGGGTCTGGACATCGCCGGACTTGTCGAGCTCGGCGTCGCCCTTAAAGTCGACAGTCTCGTCGCCAAAGACGGCGGCCTCGAAGGTGGCGCGGGTACCGGAGCCGGCCTTGCGGTTGAGGACGACGATGGTGGCGTCGTCGCCGCCGACCTCCTTCCAGTTGGTAATCTGGCCGGAGAAGATGCCCTTGAGCTGCTCGAGGGACAGATCGTCGACCTTGACGTTCTTGGAGACGACGGGACCCATGCCCACGACGGCGACCTCGTGGTCGACGAGGTTCTTGACCTGATCGGCCTCGAGCTTGGTCTCGGCGAAGACGTCGGAGTTACCGATGGTAACGGTGCCGGCGGCGACAGCGGTCAGGCCCTTGCCCGAACCGTTACCCGAGCCGGAAACGGAGACGTCGGGGTTGGCGTCCATGAACTTCTCGGCAGCGGCCTCGACAAGAGCCTGGAACGAAGAGGCACCGTCGTAGGTCACCTCGCCGGAGACGGACTCGGCAGCAGCGGCGCTACCCTTGTCAGCGGCGTCGGAAGCGCCTGCGCCGCCGCAACCAACGAGACCGAGACCGACGATGCTGGCAAGACCACCAGCGAGGCCGAGGAACTGACGACGAGAATAAGCCTGATCGAGCATGATCTTCCTTTCATACATGCGACTCGCGGGCACCCTGCCCGCTTTGCTGTTTGGAAAGATACGACCCCGATCGGGTAGCGCCCGCGCCAACTGCGGTTTCTTACGGGCATTTGATAGACCCTTACCGCAAGCTCTGCCCAGCCTTTACAAACGGATAACAATCCAGCGCAGAACATGGCACACCTTTTACACCAATAAAAACAAAGTTGCGGTGAAATAGTTCCTGCTTGGCCATCAAATGGCCCATTCTAGGAACTATTCCACCGCAACTTAGATTGGGAAACCGCGAAACCTTAAAGCTCTAATTCATTCAAGCGAAGGATCGCAACAATATAGATCTTGAGCGCCTGCTTGAGCTGTTCCTCGTTGGCGCACTCGTTGGGACCGTGCATCTGGCCGCCCCACGCGGGCAGCTCCAGGCCGGTCTCTTCGGGGCCAAACGAGACGGCGCGGGCAAAGTTGCGCGCGTACGTGCCGCCGCCCATGGCAAAGGGTTCGGCATGCTTGCCGGTGAACTCGTTATAGGTATCGATAAGCGCCTTCACGGCCGGATCGTCGGCAGAGACCGAGAACGGCACCTTCGCGCGACCCAGCTGGCACGTCACGCCAAAGCGGCCGACAAGCGGCTCGAGCTGCTCGCGGATGGTATCAGCACTGGTGCTATCGGGGAAGCGCACGTCGATAACCTGCTCGATGTGGCCATCCACCACACGGATGACGCCGGGATTGCAGGTGAGCGGGCCAAACGCCGGGCTCGTCGCGTCGATACCCAGGCCGCGGCCATAGGCGTCCGCATGCACAAAGGCCAAAAACTTGACAAACTCGTGCTCGGCAGGCGTCAGCAGGCGCTCGTCGCGTGCACCAAACGCGTCCTCGGCCTCGCGCAGATACGACACGATCAGGCCGACGGCGTTGATGGTGCCCTCAGGCATCGAAGCGTGGCCGCCAATACCGTGGGCGAAAATCTGCGCATGCCCGTTATCGAGTGCCGTGATCTCCAGGCGGTCGGCGTTCTCGACCGGCGCCGGCAGTTCATCGGCGGCAATCGCGAGCTCGCAGATGGACTGCGACGGAATGGCATTGCTCGCCTCGGCACCGCTCCACGATACGATGCGCCCTCCATCGATCTTGGGGCTCACAAACGTCGCCCCAAACTGGCCCTTCTCGGCATTGCAGACCGGGAACTCGGCATCGGGCGTAAACAGAAAGTCGGGGTCTGCGTGGTTCTCCAGATAATGGTGAACGTCGGACATGCCCACTTCCTCATCGCAGCCCAGCAGCGCGCGGAAGGTATAGCACGGCACAATGCCGTGCTTGAGCAGGTACGCGCCGGCATAAAGCGACAACACCGCCGGGCCCTTGTCGTCGATCACGCCACGGCCGAGCAGCCAGCCCTCGCGACGCCCCATCGCAAACGGGTCGGTGTTCCAGCCGGGGCCGGCGGGCACCACGTCCACGTGGCAGATGGTCGCGAGCTGCTTGTCGCCGCGACCCGGGATATCGGCAATGCCCACATAGCCCTCGTCGTCGCTCGTCTGGTAGCCGAGCTTTTGCGCAATGCCGAGCGCGCAATCGAGCGCATCACGGACCGGGCGGCCAAACGGCGCACCGGGCTCTGCATTGGCAGCAACGGCTACGGACGGATAACTCACCAGCTGCTCGATATCGGCGACGACATCCTCCCAGACCTCGTCGACATACTCGGTAACGCTCTGCTCCACCTGATTCATGGACTGCCTCCTTACCAATGAGCGACGGGTACGCCCGCCCCTCACATCAAGTGCTTATATAGCGAAAAGTTTAGCAAGCTCGGCCACCGAGTGCACCACTGCATCGGCACCCGCCGCCTCGTGCTCGCCCGGCGCCGCCGCGCCCGAATAGATACCGATGCACGGTACGCCCATTGCGTGCGCGCCCTCCACATCGTTGAAGCGATCGCCGATCATCACGGCATCGCACGCCGTCATACCGAGCTCTGCCAGGGCATCGCGGACCGAATCGGCCTTGGTCTCGCGCCCCTGCAGCGGATTCATGCCAGCCACCGCCTCAAACTGAGAAAGACCCAGCTCATGCACCATGTCGATACACTTCGCCTCCATGCGCGACGTCGCCACGGCCAAGCGCTTGCCCTGGGCGACCAACCCATCCAGCAGCTCGGGGATCCCGTCGAACACGGGATACTCCTCCGGTCCCAGCTCGTCAAAAAAGGCACGGTACTCGTCGGCCACCACAAGCGACTCCTCGCGGGAAAAGCCATAAAAGTCGTGAAAGCTCTTCCACAGGGGCGGCCCGATCATGCGGCGCAGGTCACCCATCTGCGCCTCCGAAAACCCGCGCGCGGCCAACGCCTTGCGCGTCGAGGTCATCACCGCCCGACCCGTATCGGCCACCGTGCCGTCAAAATCGAACAACACAATCGGCCGCTCGCATAGCTGTAATGCCGCCATCGGCATCCCTCTTCCCCAGTTGATGATTTCCACACCGTCACTTCAAACTGTTGACTATTCAACAATTGAACCTAGCAATGTAGAGCAACTCAACTATACTTGTCGCACTTTGCTCTAAGAAGGCGGCGCGCAAGCGCCCCAACGAAAGGTGCAATTATGTCTTTTGCCATCATAACCGACTCCACGTCGGACATCTCCCCCGCCCGCGCTCAAGAACTCGGCATTTACGTGATTCCGCTGCATGTGATTATCGAGGGCGAGGACCTGCTCGACCAGGTACAGATTACCGCCCAGGAGTACGTCGCGCGCATGGCCGGCTCCGAGCAGCTGCCGCACACCTCGCAGCCGAGTGCCGGCGAGTTCAAGGCACTCTTTGACCGCGTGCGTGCTGACGGCCACGACAGCGCGATCTTTATCTCGCTGTGCAGCGAATGGTCCGCCTGCTATTCCAACGCATGCCTGGTCGCCGAGACCCACGAGCTCGACGTGCGCTGCATCGATTCGCGCACTGGCTCGGGCGCCGAGGGCCTGCTGGTGGAGTACGCGCGGGCCATGCGCGAAGATGGCCGCAGCCTGGACGAGACCGAGGCGCAGATCCGCGCGACGCTGCCCGACGCCCACCTGCTGCTGATTCCCCGCACGCTCGAGAATCTCGTTAAGAACGGGCGCGCGCCCAAGCTCGCCGGCCAGCTCACGCAAATGCTCAACATTCGCCTGGCCGTTTCGCCGGAGTGGAAATCGGGCGAGATCAAGGCAATCAAAAAGGGCCGCGGCGCCAAGCGCATCGTCGCCAACACCATGGCAGATTGCCTCGCGTTTTTGGACGAGCACCCGGGCTCAAGCGTGCGCGTGCTCACGACCGGCGCCGCCGAGGAGCAGGAACTTGTCAACGAGGCGCTCGCGGGCCAGGACTACGTAGACGCCGGCACCGGCCCCATCGGCTGCACCATCGCCACCCACGTAGGCGTCGACGCCATCGCCATCAGCTACTGCCCCCGCTACCAGCCAACTCACTAGGGACGCCCACATCAGTTGCGGTGGAATAGGGACTGTTTTTGGCTTATTAGCCGCCAATCAATCCCTATTCCACCACAACTTGGAAATCGGCGATCAGCCCAGCGGACCCTGAAACAGCTCCTGATGAGTGCCCATTCTCACCAGCCTAATCATTGGGTTAGTCTTATGGGGAAGATAAAGAACGACCACATCGACCAAGCCATCGGATAGGTGGAAATCGATGTGGCCGTTGTAGTTTCCGCCCGGGTTTGAGAGCTCGTGGGCGCCATACTCCGCCGGAAGTGACCCATGAGCCACAAGCTCTGCAACCGCCGCTTTAAACTCACTTTTTAGCTGCGGATGCATGCGCATCGTTCGTTTGTAGTCCACCTTAAATTGAGCCTCGACTTTAATCTCGAACATCGCTATTCCTCATCGAGGAATGACATAAGCTCATCAGCGTTATTGAATGACGGGCTATCGTCCGGCAAAATCCCCAACTCATGAGCCTCGGCGATCACCATGGCACGCCTCGTCGCCTCGTTGGGCACCTCCGCCCTTCCTACAATCTCAAAAGGAATCTTTCGTTGATTTACCAGCTGCCGAACGGCAAGATTGAGATAGGAATTGAGGCTGAGGCCGACCGAATCCAAGAACTCAGTCGCCTGTTCCTTGAGCCCCTCTTCGATGCGAACCGTCGTAGGCTTAACCGTTGCAGTAGACATACGCGACCTCCTCGCCCTCGTCTTTTACACCAGTATACCCAATATAAATGGCAATCTGATGTTAAATAACATCAGATTGCCATGCGTATTCATGTCGCGTGAGCACGATTGATCTACATCAGCCCGCTCAGGGCAATGTCGACGGCCTCGTTGAGGTCGTCGGTGATGTGCACGAGCTCGGGATCGAGCGGGCTGATCATACCGGCGTCCAGCACCGGACCGTTAAGCCAGTCGAATAGGCCCTGCCAGTACTCGCTGCCTACCAGCACAAGCGGCATGCGCTTGACCTTGTGCGTTTGCACCAGCGTGAGCACCTCGAACATCTCGTCGAGCGTACCAAAACCACCGGGAAACACAATGGCACCCGAGCTGTATTTGACGAACATGGTCTTGCGCACAAAGAAGTAGCGGAAGTCCATACCGAGGTTCACATATTTGTTGAGCCCCTGCTCGTGCGGCAATTCAATGCCCAGGCCAACTGACTTGCCGTTGACACTCGCCGCTCCCCTGTTGGCCGCTTCCATGATGCCGGGGCCGCCACCGGTGATAACCGCCACGCCGCGCTGAGCAATCTTACGGCCGACGGTGCGCGCCGCCTTGTAGGCCGGGTCCGTCTTGGGCGTGCGGGCGCTGCCGAAGATGGTCACTGCGGGTCCGAGCTCGGCCAGCGCGCCAAAACCATCGACAAACTCGGCCTGGATGCGCAGCACGCGCCACGGATCGGCATGCAGCCAGTCGGTCGACTCCTCGGGCGCCAGCAGGTTGGCGTAGGTGTTGTCCTTAGGAATCATGGGGCCGCGCATGACCACGGGGCCGCGGCGGTACGTCTCGTCGTAGGCAGGCTCGCCCTCGACGTTCTCATTCTTAATCATGGGTACTCCTATCGAGAAAAAGAAAAGCGGGCGGGGTCGACGCCATGCGCCAAACACCCGCCCGAACATCAACTATTCGGTATGGTACCCACGATGCATCAAGTGCTTGCAAGCTATCGGTCAGCGGTCGCGCAGCCGGTGTCAGCAAATGTGACGAGCGGTTGCCGCTCAGCCTTTGCCATTGCCCACGCTCTGCAAGCGTGTCTGTCGCCCTTAGTAATCCACCGCCGCAGGGCTGTTCATCCAGTCGCTCACAAACGCGCCGTAGCGGCCCTCGATAATGGCCTGGCGGGCACGCTGCATAAGGTTGAGCAGGTAGTAGATGTTGTGCATCGAAAGCAGAATGCCGCCGAGCATCTCCTTCTGCGTGACCATGTGACGGATGAGCGCGCGGCTGTAGCCGCCCGTGCACACCGGGCAGGTGCAGGTGGGGTCGATGGGGCCGTCGTCGTGCGCAAAGCGCGCGTTGCGGAAGTTAAGGCGACCCTCGCTGGAGAACGCCGTACCCATGCGGCCCGTACGCGTCGGCAGCACGCAGTCGAACATGTCGATACCCACGCCCACACCGCGCACGAGGGTGGTGGGGTTGCCGACGCCCATCAGGTAGCGCGGCTTGTGCTTGGGCATGTACTCGCTTACGAGCGGTGCCAGGGTCTCGAACATGGTCTCGTGGTCCTCGCCCACCGAGTAGCCGCCAATGCCGTAACCGGGGAAGTCGCCGCACTCCTCCAGATGGCGCAGCGAGCGCAGGCGCAGATCTAGGTGCATGCCGCCCTGAACAATGCCAAAGAGCGCCTGGTCGTCGCGGTTATGCGCCTTATAGCAGCGCTCGGCCCACATACTCGACAGCTCAACGGCGCGCTCAACGTAGGCGCGCGTGGCGGGATAGCCCGGGCACTGATCGAGCTGCATGCAGATGTCGGAGCCGAGCTTCATGGCGATTTCCATGTTGTCCTCGGGCGTCCAGAACACGTGGCGACCGTCGTAATCGTTGACGATAAAGCGCACGCCCTCGTCGGTGAGCTTGACGGCGTCGTTGTGGCTGAACACCTGGAAACCGCCCGAGTCGGTGAGGATAGGACCGTGCCAGTTCATAAACTTGTGCAGGCCGCCCAGCTCGGCGATAGTGTCCTCGCCGGGACGCATGGACAGATGATAGGTATTGGCAAGCACGATCTGGGCGCCGAGCTGTTTGACGGTCTCGGTAGGAATGCCCTTGACGTTTGCCTTGGTGCCCACGGGCATGAAGATTGGCGTCTCGATGTCGCCGTGCGGGGTGTGCAGCACGCCGGCACGCGCATGCGTCGTCGGGTCCTCTGCGATCAGGTCGAATTTAAAAAGGCTCTGGTCCATAAACTGGAACTCCTTGGTTGCGGTTCATACGCAAACCATTATACGGGCAACCCGCAAGAAGCACCGACTCGACAGAAACTAGTGCAAAGGAAACCTGCCCCCCCTGCACCAATGCACCAGGATAAAAATGATCCGTTTTCCTCCGTCCCCAACGGATCATTTCCGACGGCGAAAACCCGCCAGATCGAGCAAGGTGCCTTCAAGCAAAATGGCGCCGCAGGTTGAGCATAAGTCAGCGAGCGGGCCGCATTTGAGACAAG
>CALDBJ010000145.1 GCA_937937835.1 uncultured Collinsella sp. | reverse complement strand
GGATATCGGACACAGGGGCCGCAAGGGCCCTTACACCAACTTTCTCGACACTACCGAATTAAGCTAACACTTTATAAATGATAGTAGCGATTTCCGGGTTCTCCCACGCTGAAATTTGGGTTAATGTACGGATCGCCTTCGACATAGTATTTTGCCCAGCGATAATTCATGTATGCGACTTCTTTGTGGAACCGAATCTGCTTTTCCGTATTGTTTTCAACGCCTCTAGAAATCGACTCGTAGTGATAGAGCTCGACTTCGGGTGTGTATACAATTAGGTCGTTGATCTCGCGTAGCTTTAAGCAAAAGTCAACGTCATTAAATGCAACTTGAAGCTCTTCCGTGAAACCTCCGACTTTCTCATATTCATCACGCTTGGTCATTATGCAAGCTGCGGTGACGGCGCTGAAGTCTTGTTGTGCATCGTTGAGTGCAAAGTAGCCCCAGTTATCCCTTGGCATGCTTTGGCAAAGATGTCCTGCCACGCCACCAGTGACGCATAAGCCCGCGTGCTGGATGGTGTTGTCGGGATAGTAGAGTTTTGCACCAACTGCGCCAACATCCTCACGTGCGCAGATGCCAAGCATAGTCTCAATCCAATTGGGCGTAATTACCTCAGTATCGTTATTCAACAGCAAGAGATAGTCGCCCTTGGCGTGAGCAACGCCAAAGTTCATGAGCTTGGAGAAATTGAATTCGTGCTTCCAAGTTACAAGACGAACGATGTCAGGATATTTTGCTTGCAACTTATCGTAATAATCGAACGTCTCCTTTTCTGTGCTGTTGTTTTCGATTATGACAAGCTCGAAATTGTCGTACGTTGATTTCTCAACAATTGACTTAATGCAGTTGTCCAGAATGTTGGCGTGGTCTTTAGTTGGAATGATAATTGACACGAGTGGATGGGAATCTGGCACAGCGTAGGTTACTTTATATGTAAAGGGACGACGCGCTTGTTCGACCTTCGCATTGAGCCCAAGCCTGTCCAAATGACTCTGGACCGCTTTGATACCTGCGATAGTGGCATACGGCTTGCTATCGGCATTTGCTGCGGTGGAGGTCTCGCTTAGGCGCCAGTGATATAGAACCTTTGGAACATGATGAACTTTCCTTGCCTTTTCCACGGCGCGGAGAGTCAGATTATGATCCTGCGCTCCATCGAACTCTTTCGTGTTCGGTTCTAGAGTGTCAAGCAGAGACTTACGGATGGTAAGCATATGGCAGATATAGTTATTGTTTCTGAGCAGATCGATATTGAAATCCGGCTTAAAGAACGGCTGCGCTAGCTTTCCATCAGGCATGAGTTTATCTTCATCACAATAGAGAAGATCGACGTCATCATTGTTTTCAATTGCCTCGGCATATGAGAACAACAAGTCCGGTTCAAGAATATCGTCATGGTCAAAGAAGCTAACGAAATCACCCGAAGCGATGGCAACGCCGGCGTTTGTATTTTCGGAAATGCCCTTATTCTCGGTAAGGTTAATTGATTTAATTCTGTTGTCGTGGGCCGTCTCCTGCTCAACGTGAACCTTTAGTTCCTGATTGTCAGGACTTGCATTAACTAGGATGAGCTCCCAGTTTGCATAAGACTGGTTTTTTACGGATTCGGTCATATCGTTAAAGAACGAAATGGGTGTGTTGTATAGAGGGACAATAATGCTGAACTTCGGAGCACTGTTGAAGACGATTTTTCTCTGCTTCTCCAGAGCGCCGATGGTTGCCTTATGCTCCGTGAACCATTCGGGGTATTCAGGGTCAAACTGCGCATGGGTAAAGAGAAAGTTGGTCTCCTCAAGAAGCAAGCCTAACTTATCGGGTGTTAAGCAGTCAAATGCACTGAATGATGGGTGATTTTGATCGTCAATAACAAAGTAGTAACGATCGAACGCCTTTGGCATTCGAATTGAGAGCTGCGTTTCAAGCTGCTTTTTCTCAGACGTAAATCCAACGCTTGTTACATTCGAACCGAAATTGACGATGCTCAAATTAACTTCATTAAGGGTTCGATCGAAACAACGAAGTTTGATTTGCGAGTCGCTACGATAAGGAGTTCTCACCGTGCACCTAAGGATATAGTCGCTTGAATCTTCGATGCACTGCCAGAAATCAATCGTTGCCATGTCAAACTCTGAAACGTCATCGTAGTTTCGGAGTTTGCTGCACATGTCAGGTTTAATTTTGTAGTTAAGGCGCGACTCCCATTTGATGTTCTTGCAATTTAGCGAAAGGGAGTCGCTGCTCAGGGTGCGACCGTCTTGGCCGATTTCGCTAAACTCAATTTTGATGGTGCGAGCATCGGGATCGGGGACTACAAGGACGTATGAGTTCGAGTCACAACTATTGTCCCGGAATTTTAGGAGGGATAAAGGTGAGCGGCGGTTATCGTCTGTAGCCGCCTGGGCTGTTACGCTGGAGCCTTTATGGATGCCTTCAATCTTAAGCTGCTGGTAGATTTTCCAGTTTCCTCTGCATACTCCGGTTGTTTCGACTCGCATTGTTTGCCTTTCGTTTGTTGGACACTGCTCATTGTACTTTTTCATTTGTTGCCTCGCTAGAAATGCAGAAAGAGTTGCGTGTTTCTGCTGTCCGATTTAAATAAGAAGACGGGGAGGTTGCTGCCGGTGCGTATAATTTAATTAACTATGCATCTGTAATCAGCGGCTTTTGCTCAACGATTGTCAATCGAGAGGATTTTTATGAAAGGCATCATCCTCGCCGGCGGGTCCGGCACCCGCCTATACCCGCTCACGCTCGTGACCTCCAAGCAGCTGCTGCCGGTCTACGACAAGCCCATGATCTACTACCCGCTCAGCACCCTCATGCTGGCGGGCATCCGGGACATCCTGGTCATCTCCACGCCGACGGACCTGCCCAACTTCGAGCGCCTGCTCGGGGACGGCTCGCGCTACGGCGTGAACCTCTCCTACGCCGAGCAGCCCTCGCCGGACGGCCTGGCGCAGGCCTTCACCATCGGCGAGGAGTTCATCGCCGGCGAGCCGTGCGCGCTGGTGCTCGGCGACAACATCTTCTACGGCAACGGCCTGTCGCGCCACCTGACGCGCGCCGTCCAGAACGCCGAGTCGGGCCGCGCCACGGTCTTCGGCTACCACGTGGACGACCCCGAGCGCTTCGGCGTCGTGGAGTTTGACGGCGAGGGGAGGGCCGTCTCCATCGAGGAGAAGCCCGAGTGCCCCAAGAGCTCCTACGCCGTCACCGGCCTGTACTTCTACCCGGGCGACGTGGCCGCCAGGGCGCATGAGGTCGAGCCGTCGGCCCGCGGCGAGCTGGAGATCACCACGCTCAACCAGATGTACCTGGAGGAGGGGACGCTGTCCGTGGTCACCCTCGGCCGCGGCTACGCGTGGCTGGACACCGGCACCATGGAGAGCCTGCACGAGGCCGCGGAGTTCGTCCGCGCCGTCGAGCACTCCCAGGACCTGCCCGTGTCCGTCCCCGAGGAGATCGCCTGGGAGAACGGCTGGATCACGACCGCCGAGCTCGAGGAGGCGGCCAAGGCCTACGGCAAGTCGGTCTACGGGCAGCACCTGAAGAAGGTCGCCGCCGGCGAGATCGTCAACAGCCCGCGCGAGTACTAGCGCAAGCTTGTTTTCTTTAGGGGTCACCGTTTATCTGGTGGCCCCTTTCGTTATGATTACGTTGACCATAAAGACAATATGATTGGGAGTGGATGTGTTAAGCGTCTACTTTGGCGATATGCCAGAAGCGATTTACAACACAGCGACATATTTCAAAAACTCTTACCGGTCTTCTTGGATTACGGATCCCTATGCAGTCTCGATAATTAAAGATGTCGATCGATCGGTTGTTGTCTCCGAAAACGTCATCGAAAGCCCTGTGCTTGGATCCATCTCCCCACTCCAGCTTTCTGGTGGCGTGAAAACGCTGCTGCTTATGAGATTTGATCGTAAGCATATTTTTAACGCTTCTACCTGTGGTGACAACTGTGCCAAGTGGATTCTCGACATGGCGAAAGACCGCAAGCTCGTTGTGAATCTCTATCATGTGATGGACTTTGGTCGCGAGGATTTTAAAATTAAAGTCGTGAATAGCGGCCGAATCGTTCGCAGCATGGCCGATTTGATTCACGAGTCGATTCCGTATCTGTAGGTGCTGCTTATGAACGGTTCGCATCTCGTTAAGATTTCCCGCCGCAGGGGAACCAAGTACACATTTACCATTAAACGGAACATTACTATTGTGCGTGGGGATAGTGGCACGGGTAAGACGACACTGTTTAACATGGTCGCAGACTACATGCGAACGGGCGAGCAGTCGGGTGTTTCCTTGCAATGCGATTGTCCCTGTGTCGCCCTGACCGATTATGATTGGCGAAACCAGCTTTCGTCCGTTCATGACTCGATTGTATTTGTCGATGAGGGCTTAAAAGAGATTCATTCTGATGAGTTTGCCCATCATGTGCTGTATTCCTCGAATTATTTCGTGCTGATCTCAAGGGCTGATTTCCCCAATCTTCCGTATAGCGTGGATGAGATTTACAAGATTAAGACGAGCGGAAAATACCATTCTTTCGTCCCTGTTTATCAAGATCGCGGGAATCATCGTTATGCTATTTCCCGGTCGGCGCCAAAACAGGACTTTTCTATCCTTCTATGCGAGGACAGTAAGTCTGGTTTCCAGTTCTTTGAACGGCATTTCGCTGACAGTGAGCTTACCTGTACTTCGGCCATGACGAACAGCGCGATTTTGGGCTGGTTGGATCAGCATCTCGACGATCGCGTGTTTGTTGTCGCGGACGGGGCGGCATTTGGGTGCTATGCGGACCGCGTCCTTAAGCTGCAAGACATTCACCGCGATACTGTTACGGTTTGTCTTCCCGAATCATTCGAGTGGCTTCTACTGAGCTCCGGCGTAATTTCAGGGCTAGATGCCAAAGCAGTTCTGCAAGAGCCGGAAGCGTTTGCAGACAGTGAGAAGTTTAAAAGCTGGGAGGACTTCTTCTATAAGTACTTACGCGATAAAACTGGGAATTCGGTCTTCCGGTACGACAAAGACTGCATTCCGGAGGCGTTTTGTAGGGGAAGTAATTCTGCGAAGGTTATGGCTCTTATCGCGTGCCGAAATGTCCGATAGTTTTGTTGAATAGTGTCGC
>CALDBJ010000144.1 GCA_937937835.1 uncultured Collinsella sp. | reverse complement strand
GGGGCGCCTATTCTCTGAGCGTTATGGGGAGCTGCTTCAGGATGAGTCAAATTGGCTTGGTGAAGATGACGGCAGCAGCGTCCCCTATAGCGCGAAAGTCCTTATAGCACGCGTCATGGAGGACTTCCGCGAACCGATTAGTATTCAGCCGAATCGCTACGATAGCTACGCCGTCAATACTGACGCCCTCTATCTTGCAATCGAGGAGCTCAACGAGCATGTTGATTATCGGGTCGTCGACTTGGACATGACGTGCATGGGTTCGGGTCTTGACGAGGTCCACGCCCTTGCAAACGTCTACACACCGCACCTCTTCGACCTCATAGAGCTCCAATACGAGGAGCTTTCCGACGACGCCGAAAACGGCAAGGGCGGCTTCCGCGGAGAGATCAACAAGGTGCTCCGCGAGACTGACATCCCCTGGCTCCTCGTTGATGGGCGACTGGTCAAGATCGATCCCAAACAGTTCGAGCAGGACCTGAAGCTCAAGGCCCTCGGCGAGATGAAGGAACTCAAAGATGCGGACCCCCTCTACCAGGGGGCTTACGACGAGCTGAGAAAGGCCATAGACTTCCTGGGACGCGGCGACTACGCCGAGGCCGTGATCAATGCCGAGAAGAGCTACGAGAGCGTCCTCAAGGTCATCTTGGGCTCGGGGTCCGAGATGGAGGCGGCCAACGGCCTTATTAAGCGTTTGCTCGAGGTCAGAAAGCTGCCCCTCCCGGACGGCCTTAAGCCCGAGGCCTTCCAGAGCAGCGTTCTCATGTCGCTTCCCATCATCCGCAACAAGGCGGCGGCGCACGGCTCCGGGACGACGGGGCGCGAGATTAACGGCCCAATGGCAAACCTTGCCGTCAATCTGGCGTGCGCCCTCGACACATACCTCATCCAGGAAACGACCGACAAAGAGTAGACAAGTATGGAAGCGGCAGACCTTAAATTCGAAGACGGCAAGTTCACCGAGGACGAGCTTGAACAAGCGATCATCGAGCTGTTCCAGCAGCAGGACGCCGACGGCGTGCGCTGGAGCTATGCCAACGGCGAGCAGCTGCACCGCCGCTACGACGAGCCGCTCATGGAAGACCGGCTGAAGTCGAGCCTTCAACGCCGCTATGCCGGTATCAGCCTGACCGAGGGCGAGCTCCAGGCGCTCGTGGGCGAACTCAGGCGCATCCCCTCGACCCCGCTCTACGACGGGTGCCGGCGAGCGTTCTGGCTCATCAACGAGGGGTACACCCTTCTGCGCGAGGATGCAAGCAAGCCTGCCGTTCACATCGAGTACATCGACTTCGACAACATCGCGAACAACGACTTCCTCATCGTGAACCAATACACGGTCGAGGACGTGCGCACCCGCCGCCCCGACCTCCTGTGCTTCGTGAACGGCATACCGCTCGCCATCCTCGAGTTCAAGACCGCCGTCGAGGAGGATAAGACCATCCACGACGCGTGGAAGCAAATCACCATCCGCTACGCGCGCGACATCCCGAGCCTGCTCAAGTACTGCTGCATCGCCGCGGTCAGCGACGGCGCCAACAACAAGATCGGCACCGTATTCACCCCGTACTCGTATTTCTACGCCTGGAACAAGGCCAATGACGTCGACAAGGTGTCGAACGGCATCAGCTCGCTCTACACCATGGTCGAGGGCGCTTTCGCGCCCGACCGCTTCCTGGCGATCGTTCGTGACTTCGTCTTCTTCCCCGACGACAGCAAGAGCTCCACCGAGATAGTCTGCCGCTACCCGCAGTACTTCGCCGCGACGAGGATGCTCGACAACATTTGCGAGCACCTGCGCCCCGAAGGCGACGGCAAGGGCGGCACGTACTTCGGCGCCACTGGCTGCGGCAAGACTTACACGATGCTCTTTCTCTCGCGACTGATGATGCTTCGACGCAGCGAGGAGCTGGGCAACCCCACCATCGTGCTCATCGTCGACCGCGAGGATCTGGACAACCAGGCAAGCGAGCTGTTCGTGACCGCGAAGCGGTTCCTGCACGACGAGAACGTGCGCAGCATCGAGACGCGCGACGACTTGGCGGAGACGCTGCGCGGGCGCGAATCGGGTGGCGTCTACATCACCACCATCCAGAAGTTTAGCGAGCAGATGGGGCTCCTTTCCGACCGCTGCAACATCATCTGCATATCCGATGAGGCGCATCGCACCCAGACGGGCGTGGGCTCCAAGCTCATGGTCACCGAGGAGGGCGCCTTCACCCGCTACGGCTTCGCCAAATACCTGCGCGACGGCTTCCCCAACGCGACCTACGTGGGCTTTACCGGCACGCCCATCGACGAGACGATCGCCGTGTTCGGCCCTGTGGTCGACCGTTATACCATGAAGGAGTCGAGCGACGACGGCATTACCGTGCGTATCGCCTACGAGCCCAGATTGGCGCGCATGCTCCTCTCTGATGATGAGGCGAAGAGGATCCAGGAATACTACGACCGCTGCGCCGAGGAGGGCTCGACCGAGGACGCCATCGAGGAGAGCCAGCGCGCCATGAGCTCGATGGAGGTGCTGCTGCGCGACCCCGACCGCCTGAAGAAGCTCGCGGCCGACATGGTCGAGCACTACGAGCGCCTCTGCGGGGAGAAACCGGGCGTGGTGCAGAAGGCCATGATCGTCTGTTCCAACCGCGCCCATGCCTTCGACCTGCTCAACGCCATCCTTGCCGTACGGCCCGAATGGGGCATGGCGAAGAAGGCCGAGGACGAGAGCAGGCTTTCGCCCGAGCAATTGGAGGAGCTCGAGGCGTTGCCAAAGATCAACATCGTGGCCACGCGCGGCAAGGACGACCCGAGGGACCTCTTCGACGCCTGCGGCAACAAGGAATGGCGCAAGAAGCTGGACAAGCAGTTCAAGAACAATGACTCGAACTTCAAAGTCGCCGTCGTATGCGACATGTGGATCACCGGCTTCGACGTTCCCTCGCTCGCCGTCATGTATATCGACAAGCCGCTGCAGCGCCATACGTTAGTGCAGACCATCAGTCGCGTGAACCGCGTGTTCGAGGGCAAAGACCAGGGGCTTGTGGTCGACTACATCGGCATCAAAGAGAACATGATGAAGGCGCTCAAGACCTACGGTGGCGACGATTCCGGATCCATCGACGATCTGACCGTCGCCCTCGGCATCTTCCGCAACCACCTGGCCATGATCGACGACCTCATGGTCAACTTCGACTCGAGTGCCTTCCATGCGGGCAAGCCCCTCGAGCGCCTCGGGTGCCTTAACAGGGCTGCCGAGTACGTGCAGCTCTCGAAGGAGTTCCAGACGCGATTCATGGGGCTCACGCGCATCCTGAAATCCGCGTACCAGATCTGCTTCCCCTCGGGAGAGCTATCCGACCGCGAGACCGCGATGTCCCAGTTCTACCTGGCGATCCGCTCCATCGTCTACAAGCAGACCAAAGGCGACGCGCCCGACGCCGAGATGATGAACGAGGTCGTTGAGGACATGGTGCGGCAGGCGATCAGCTGCACGGGCGTGGAGAGCGTCCTCGACGCCGACGGCCCCGAGGACCTCTTCGGCGAAGAGGCGGTTGCCGAGCTCAACGCCATGAAGATGCCCATCACCAAATTCAACGCCTTGATGAAGCTCGTGAAGCGGGCGATCAAGGATTACGGACGCACCAACAAGGTGAAGGCGCAGCAGTTCGATGAGCGCCTTCGCAAGTTGGTGGACGCCTACAACTCACGCGACGACCTCACCTTCACGAGCGAGGTCGTATCTGATTTTGTCGACAACCTGAGCGACCAGCTCATTGGCATTCTTCGCGATCTCAAGGAAGACAAGAGCTCATTTGAGAGGATGGGTGTCACTTACGAGGAGAAAGTGTTCTATGACATCCTGGTGAAAGTGCGCGACGACCACGGTTTTGTCTTCAACGACGAGAAGTGCATTGCGCTTGCAAAAGAGATTTCGAAACTCGTAAACGACAAGGCGCAATATGCCGACTGGTCGACGCGCGACGACATCAAAAGCCAACTCAACATGGATCTGACCGTACTGCTCTATAAGAACGGCTATCCGCCCGAGTGGGACGAGGAGGTCTTCGAGAAGGTCATGGAGCAGGCAGAGAACTTTAAAAGAAACGAGTAGATAGATGGGCGAGAGCGCCCATCTATCGTTTCAGAGCCAACTCGCAAGAACCCTGAGTCTCCTATGCAAAAGGGCAACGATTAAAAGCAGGTGCTGGATGGAACCACGATATACGAACGGCAATCGTCGCCTGCCAAAAACTACCGTACCCCCGTTTTTGTCACATGGGTTACAAACTGGCTGATTAAGCCATTCACCATGTACGGCATCGCAAGCCTGTTCTTCTTTGTCATTTTCAAAGGTTTTATTACGCCGGAACCGGCAACGGAATATCTGGCAGGTGCGGTTCTGTTGGGTGCTGTTCCCTGTACCGCTATGGTGTTTGTGTGGAGCAGTCTGACCAAGGGCGATCCGGCTTACGCTGTCGTTCAGGTGGCCACCAATGACTTGATAATTCTGGTAGCTTTCGTCCCGATTGTAATGTTTTTGCTGGGCGTTTCCAATGTTCCCGTTCCGTGGGATACCCTGATTCTCTCTGTGGGTATGCTGACAGAAGTTCCCGTGATGCTGTTCCTTGTAAAAATCGCAAATAAAACGAAAGACTGGTTCAAATATGAGTAAGAAAAAGGTGGCATTTATCTGCGTCCATAATTCCTGCCGCAGTCAGATTGCCGAAGCCTTGGGAAAGCACTTGGCTTCCGATGTGTTTGAAAGCTATTCCGCAGGAACGGAAACAAAACCGCAAATCAATCAG
>CALDBJ010000143.1 GCA_937937835.1 uncultured Collinsella sp. | reverse complement strand
TTCACTAAGCAATTAAATCAATCCAATCATCCACCGGTGAATATAAACGTTCACCGTTCTGTGGCCGGTTCTCTGTTCTCAATGGACTAATATTTGCTTTAGCGCGCTGATGCGCTTGTCCTGTTTTACACGGGTTGTTTTATTGATTGTGACGGAAGGACTCACATGGCAGATGTTCATGAGCTGCTTGATACTTGGATTGCCAATGTCAAGGACGAGGAGCTCCTCGCTGAGCTCAACACGATGAAGGAGCAGGGTGACGAAGACGCCATCACCGACGCTTTCTTCCAAGATCTCGCCTTCGGTACCGCCGGTCTACGTGGCACTATCGGTGCAGGCACTAACCGTATGAATATCTATACGGTTGGTCGCGCGACGCAGGGTTTTGCTGACTATCTCAATGCGACCTTCGAGCATCCGACGGTTGCCATCGCTCGCGATAGCCGCAATAAGGGTGAACTGTTCGTTAAGACGACGGCTGCCATTCTTGCCGCAAACGGCGTGACTGCTCTCGTGTATCCTAAGATTTCTCCCGTGCCGACGCTTTCCTGGGCCGTCCGTGACCTTAAGTGCTCCGGTGGCATTTGCATGACCGCTAGTCATAATCCAGCGCCTTATAACGGCTATAAGGCCTATGGCCCCGACGGCTGCCAGATTACCAGCGAGGCTGCCGATGCAATTTCTAAGGCTATCGCCGAGACCGATACGTTTACCGGCGTGAAGTCCATGGACTTCGATGAGGCTCTTGAGCAGGGTCTGGTCAAATGGATCGATGACTCGTGCCTCGAGCGTTATTATGACGCCGTTCTCGCCCGCGGCGTGACCAACCTTTCTGCCGAGGAGATCGCTGGCGCTCCGCTTAAGCTCGTCTACACTCCGCTCAACGGCACCGGCCTCATTCCCGTCACGACGGTGCTCGAGCGCGCTGGCATCACCGATGTCACGGTTGTTCCCGAGCAGAAGGAGCCTAACGGCGATTTCCCGACCTGCCCGTATCCTAACCCCGAGATTCGCCAGGCCATGCAGAAGGGCATTGACCTGTGCGAGCAGGTTCACCCTGATCTGCTGCTTGCAACCGATCCTGACGCCGATCGCGTTGGCGTTGCCGTTAAGAATGGCGATGACTATCTGCTGCTGACCGGCAATGAGATGGGCGTTCTGCTGCTCGACTATATCTGCAAGACCCGCGCTGCTCGCGGTGAGGACCTCACTAAGAAGGTTGCTGTCACTACTATCGTTTCTTCCGCCATGGTTGACGCTCTGGCCGACGAGTACGGTTTTGAGCTCCGTCGTTGCCTGACGGGCTTCAAGTACATCGGCGACATCATTACTTCTCTTTCCGATGCTGGCGAGGTCGATCGCTTTATCTTCGGTTTTGAGGAGAGCTACGGCTATCTGGCCGGCGACCACGTGCGCGACAAGGACGCTGTGAGCACTTCGCTTTTGATTTGCCAGATGGCGCAGTATTACAAGCTCCAGGGAAAGAACCTTGCCGACGCGATGCACGAGCTGTACGAGAAGTATGGCTACTATCACAACAAGACGATTTCGCTGAGCTATCCGGGTGCTGAGGGTGCGGCAAAGATGGCCGGCATCATGGCCGGTCTGCGCGAGAACCCGCCCGCGGAGCTCGCCGGTTCCAAGATTGAGGCCGTCGTTGATTACAACACCTGCGTGAACGGCCTGCCGAAGGCTAATGTTATTGAGTTCGATCTTGAGGGTGGCAACAAGGGTATTGTTCGTCCTTCCGGCACCGAGCCCAAGATTAAGCTGTACATCTTTGCTAAGGGCGCGGATGCCGCCGAGGCAGATGCAGCACTTGACGCGATCGAGGAGTCCGGTCGCAAGCTGCTGGCATAAGGTATTTAAGAGTCTATTGCTATAGATGGGCGAAAGAGGGGATCTCGGATGCGAGGTCCCCTCCTGTTTTTAACCAGCCAGCCGAGAGTACTTAGATGTGTAGGAAATGTGTACGCCCAGATTCCCGCCCCCGGGGCCCCTCCGGTCTG
>CALDBJ010000142.1 GCA_937937835.1 uncultured Collinsella sp. | reverse complement strand
CTCCCGTCTCCTGCGCCCCTCCCGGAACTGTCCACATCAGTGTAGCCAATCCACCCGTGAGCGCGGCCAAGCTCGCGGTCGCGGCCGGGGACAACCCGGGCAGGCTGCGCTCCGAGGCGTCGTTCGCGGCGATATGCGGGGCCTGCCCAATCCCCGCTTCGAGCGGCAAGACCGTGAGGCACAGGCTCAACAGGGGCGGCGACCGGCAGGCGAACAGCGCTCTGCACGAGATCGCGAGGCAGAGGGTCATGCGCGACCCCGAGACCGCCGAGTACGCCGAGAGGGCCAGGGCGCGGGGGAAGAGCGACAGGGAGGTCATGAGGTGCCTCAAGCGCTACGTGGCCAGGGAGGCGTACCGGGCGCTGATGCGCCCGCACGAGGTCAGGAGGCCCGAGGACGCCTCGGGGCTCGTGGCGGCCAGGCGCGCGGCGAGGGTCAGCCAGGTGAGGGCGGCGTCCATATTGGGAACCAGCGAGAAGTACATCTCGATGCTGGAGAGGGGCCAAAGGGAGCTCAAGCCCATAAGGAGGGCCTACGAGGCATGGGTCGAGGCCGGACTTCCGCTCGATTGGGACAGGCAAGCCTTCGAGGCCGAGCGCAAAATGGATTCTAAAAAACACCTTGCCAAATAGGAGCGTCAGGACGGAGGAAGCCCCGCAGCGCGTAGCGCGCAGCGGGGCTTCCGACATGTCCGAGGACGTTCTGAAAAGCAACACCAGGGCGGACCCGAACGAGTACAACCGACTACAGGTCGATGTGCGATTCCTTGATCGGGAACGGCTCCGCGAAGTGGCACGCGCAGCAGTGACCCGGTGCGACTTCCTTAAACTCGGGAAGCTTCTCAGAGCAGATACCCTGCGCGATCGGGCAGCGCGTGTGGAAACGGCAGCCGGTCGGCGGATCCAGCGGCGACGGCGGATCGCCAGCGAGGATGATGCGCTTGCGCGTCTTCTGGATATCAGGATCGGGCACCGGCACGGCAGACAGCAGCGACTGCGTGTACGGATGGTGAGGCTCGCTATAGAGCGTCTTCCAGTCCGAAACCTCAACCATCTTACCCAGATACATAACGGCAACGCGATCGGAAATGTGCTGCACGACGGACAGGTCGTGAGCGATAAACAGATACGCGGTACCGAACTTGTCTTGCAGTTCCTTGAGCAGGTTCAGAACCTGGGCCTGAATGGACACATCCAGAGCGGAAACCGGCTCGTCGCAGATAATCAGCTTGGGCTTCAGCGCAAACGCGCGGGCAATGCCGACACGCTGACGCTGACCGCCGGAGAACTCATGAGGATAGCGGTTGATGTGCTCGGGGTTCAGTCCGACAACGTCGAGAAGCTCGCGGACACGCTCAATGCGCTCCTCCTTGGTGCCCACGCCGTGAATGGTCATGGGCTCGGAGACGATCTCGCCGATGGTCATGCGGGGATTCAGCGAAGCATAAGGATCCTGGAAGATAAACTGCATCTCGCGACGCATGTCCTTGATCTCATGCTTGCTCATCTCGGCAACATCTTTACCCTGGAAGAACACCTTACCGGCGGTCGGCTTGGTCAGGCGCATGATGGTGCGGCCCGTGGTGGACTTACCGCAACCAGACTCGCCGACCAGGCCAAAGGTCTCGCCCGGATAAATCTCGAACGAAATGTCATTCACAGCAGAGACGACACGCTTGGAGAAGCGCTTGGCGAACATGCCGGACTCAGCGGGAAACTCCTTAGAGAGGTGCTCGACCTTCAGCAGCGGAGTACGCTCGTTGGTATCTGCCATTACGCCTCGCCTCCCTTCTTGGAATCCTTGCGCGTACGGGACGTCTCAGGAGCGTTCTTGAGGAACTCGGGGTCACCGGAATAATGGCACGCAGAATAGTGGCCAGACTCGGTGACAACACGCTCGGGGCGCTGCTTGCGGCACTTATCGGTCGCATAGGGACAACGAGGCGAGAACACGCAGCCCTCGGGCAGGTTCATGAGCGAAGGCGGGTTGCCGTGAATCGGCGTAAGCGGCTTCTTCTCTTCGATGGCCTGCTCCGGGATGGAGCGGATAAGGCCCCAGGTGTAGGGGTGGCGGCTCTCGTAGAAGATTTCCTCAGCAGTACCGAACTCGACGGGACGGCCGGCGTACATAACCATGATCTTGTCGGCCATGTCGGCGACGACGCCCAGGTCATGGGTAATCATGATGATGGCGTTGCCGTTCTTCTCCTGCATTTCCTGCATGAGCTCGATAATCTGAGCCTGAATGGTAACGTCCAGAGCCGTCGTGGGCTCGTCGGCAATCAGAATATCGGGATCGCAGGCAAGAGCCATGGCAATCATGACTCGCTGACGCATACCGCCAGAGAACTGGTGCGGATACTCATTGACGCGCTTCTCGGGCTCGGGGATACCCACGAGGTCCAAAAGCTCGGTGGCACGCTTGAGCGCCTCCTGCTTGGAGTAGCCACGGTGCAGACGGAGGCCCTCGCCCACCTGCTTGCCGATCTTATAGACCGGGTTCAAGGAGGTCATAGGATCCTGGAAGATCATCGCGATATCGTTGCCGCGAATGTGCTGCATCTCTTCCTCGGTCATTTCGAGGATGGAGCGGCCGCGATAGCGAACGTCACCGCCCTCAATCTTTCCCGGAGGCATCGAGATAAGGCCCATGATGGTCATGGCGGTCACGGACTTACCGGAGCCGGATTCACCGACGACGCCCAGGGTCTCGCCGCGATCGAGCGTGTAGGAGACACCGTCGACAGCGCGAACGACGCCATCCTCGGTGTGGAAATACATCTTAAGGTCATCGACCTCGAGCAGATGCTGGCCCTCAGGAACCGGCTGGTCCTTCAGGTCCACATAGTTCTTGTTCTTCTTCATCCTTATGCGTCCTTCATCTTGACGTCGAGGGCGTCGCGCAGACCATCACCCAACAGGGTGAAGGCGAGCACCGTCGAGAGAATTGCCAGACCGGGCATGATCATCATCCAGGGAGCGGTCAGAAGATACTGCTGACCGTCCTGAATCATGGAGCCCCACGAAGGCGTAGGCGGAATAACGCCCATGCCGAGGAAGGACAGAGCGGACTCGGTCAGAATGGCGCCACCAATGTTCATGGTCGCGTAGACCACGATGGAAGCGACGGAGTTCGGGAAGATGTGACGCACGACGATACGAGCATCAGATGCACCCATCGCGCGCGCAGCATCAACATAGTCGTTTTCCTTGACCGTCAAGATTGCAGAGCGGAAGACGCGCGCAATCGAAGGCCAGCCGAGAATACCGATGGCGATAAAGACGTTCTGAAGGCCACGGCCGATAACGGCGATCATGGCGACAACGAACAGCACGTACGGGAACGCTAGGAAGATGTCCGCACAGCGCATGATGATCGTATCCCAGATGCCGCCGTAGAAACCCGCCAGAGCACCCATGACCAGACCGATCAGCGTGGAGATCGCGGTGGCCATAATGCCGACGGACAGCGAAACGCGCGCACCGTAGATAACGCGGACGAGAATGTCACGACCAAGGGCGTCGGTGCCAAACGGGTGCTCTGCACACGGAGCCAGCAGCGACGTCTCGGCCATGGTGGTCGAGTCGGAAGCCGTCGGCGAACCGAGCCAGGGCTTAGCCCACAGATCTGCGGTCAGTGCAACCACAACGACGATGATGATCCAGCAGACACCGATAACGGCGAGCTTGTTCTTACGAAGACGCTTAAAAGCGTCGCCCCACAGCGTGCGGGACTTGGCGGGAGCAGATGCGGCCTTGGTGGCGGTAGCCTGCTCCTGAGACTGAGAATCAGTTTCCTGCATGAGACGTACCTCCCTTAGGCCTTATCCGACGGACCGCCAAGGCGGATGCGTGGGTCGAGGAATGCATAGCTAATGTCGACGAGCAGGTTGATCACCATAACGACGACGACGATGAGCGTAACGCCGCCCATAACGATGGGCCAGTCACGCATGCTAATGGCGCGATAGACCTCATAGCCGATACCGGGCCAGTTAAAGACCGTCTCGGTCAGGATGGCGCCCGAAAGCATGCCACCAAAGTCGACACCAATATAGGTAACGACGGGGATGAGTGCATTCTTAAGCGCATGCTTGACGATGATCGCGCGATTGGAGAGACCCTTCGCCTTTGCCGTACGGATGTAATCCTGGTTCATGACGTCAAGCAGCTGCGAGCGCATAATGCGGGCAGCATAAGCGGTCGAAACCGAAGCCAGCGTAATGGTCGGAAGCACATAGTGCATCCAATCCTGATACTGAGAGCTGGAACCGCCGGCACCCGAGATCGGCATGGAGATTGCACCGCCCGTGGCGTCCTTGAGGATGACGCCAAAGAACAGCTGCAGCAACATACCGAGCCAAAAGGCCGGGACCGCAACGAGGATCGACGTGGTGAGCGTTACCAAAATATCCCAGAAGGAATAACGCTTTACCGCCGAAATGATACCCGCACCGATACCCATGATTGCCTCGAGCACGATGGCGCACGCGGCAAGTTTGACCGTATACGGATACTTCTGGGCGAAGATTTCCGTAACCGGCAGCTTGCGCTGATACGAATTGCCCAGATCGCCATGAAGCAGGCCGTTCATGTAATACAAGTAACGGTCCACGAGCGACGTTTGAACGGCGTCGCCGTTCTCGTCAAGGATCGCGTTGCCGTCCTCGTCCGTCTGGACCAGGTGATAGCGGACGCGAAGCTGAAGCTCCACCTCGGGGGACAGAGCCTTGTCTCCACCGATCAGCTTGATCGGATCTCCCGGCACGATATTCTGGAGGGCGAACAGAATCAGCGTAACGCCCAAAAACACCGGGATGAACTGAAGCACACGTTTAACGATGTACTTACCCATACCACTCCCCTATCTAGGGATTAACCTAAATGGGATGCCGATCGCCAGACCGGCATCCCAAAATTACCATCAGCCAGTTTACCCCAGGTTAGGGAGAACTGTATGTTTCCCATGAGGTCTACGTAAATACTTGACCCTCACGGAAGCTGCAAACTCTTAGGCGAGCTCAGCGGTACCCAGATCGGCGTGCTTCTGCGGATCGACATAGAGGTGCTTGATGCGATCGGAGCCGGCGATGGTGTGCGTGTAGAACATAATCGGGATGACCGGGCAGTCGGCAGCGACCATTGCATCGGCCTCCTGCATCTTAGCGACGCGCTCCTCGTCGTCAACAATAGTACGAGCCTCGTCGACCTTGGCGTCGAACTCGGGGTTGTTGTAACCGGAGCGGTTGTCGCCACCGAGGGAGTCGGAGTGGAACAGCGGATACAGGAAGTTGTCCATGATCGGGTAGTCGGCAATCCAACCCAGACGACCGAACTGATAGTTAAAGTTCTGATACTGCTCGAGCAGGGCAGACCACTCAGGGGTATCGGAGACAGCGGTAACGCCAACCTTGGCGAGGTCGCCGATGATGGACTCCATGATCTCCTTGTGACCGCCGTCCTGGTTGTAGGACAGGGTCACGCTAATGCCACGATCCCCGTTAGCGCCAGCGGGAGCAACCTTGTCGAGGTACTCGTTAGCCTTGTCGACATCGTAGGCGCAGAACTCCCATGCGCCCTCCTTGTAGCCATCGATGCCCGGAGGAACAATGCCGTCGGCAGGGGTACGGGTACCCTTGAAGATGGTCTTGCAGATGGCCTCACGGTTAATGGCCAGGGAGATGCCCCTACGCAGGTCGGCGTTGTTGAACGGCTCGGCCGTGGTGTTGCAGGTCAGATAGTACGTGGAAGGCTCGGCGCCGAGCAGCATGCGCTCGCCGTCACCCATGGTGTAGCCGTCCTTGGACACGCCGCGATCCTTCTTGGCGGCATCGATCTGAGCGACGGGAACGTCGCAGACATCGAGGTTACCGGCCTGGAACTCCTTGTAAGCGGTCTCCATGTCCTTGATGACCTGGAAGTGGATGCCATCGATCTTGGCCTTGTCGCCATAGTAATCGTCGAACTTCTTGACGTTGATCTCCTGGCCATCCTCCCACTTGCCGTCCATCATGAACGGGCCGTTACCGACCGGGGCAAGATAGAAGCTCTTGACATCGGACTCGGCGCACTCGGGAACCGGGGCCAGAGCCGGATGAGAGGCGACGAAGGGGAAGTCAGCGTAAGCGGAAGACAGCTTGACGACGAGGGTCTCATCGTCGGGGCACGTAACACCGCTGAGCTCGGTAGCGTTTCCGGCAAGCAGGTCGTCATAACCCTCGACCATGGAAAGGTGATAGGAGACCTCGGAAGGACCGTACTCGGTAGCGATGGCCGACTTGGTGTTGACCAGACGCTCCCAACCGAGCTTGAAGGACTTGGAGGTAACGTCGTCACCGTTGTGGAACTTGGCCTTCTTGATCTTGAAGGTAAACTCGGTGGCGTCGTCGTTGGACTCAAAGGACTCGCAAGCCAGCGGAACGATCTCGCCCTTCTCGGCGTCGTAAGAGGTCAGAGCGTCAAAGAGCTGGTACTCGACCTGAGTGCCCTGGTCCTCCTGGACATTGTAGGGGTCGATGCAGACCGGGTTGTTGATGTAGAAGTTCAGCGTCGAACCGGACTCAGAACCGGAAGCGTCGCCACCCTTCTTGCCACATGCGGCAAGAAAAGCCATGGAGCTCGCAGCAAGGGTGCCGCCAACAAAGGCGCGACGACCCATAACGGGCTGGTGGAACATAGAATCAGCCATGCCATCCTCCTTATGAGATAGGACAAAGAAATGTTCAGTCGGACACATGTCGAGACAATCCGATCCGAACCATCAAAACGCCGCCCGCTGCTATGGCTGGTTATGCACAACGGACCAACGTTTTGCAATATAGTAGCGCATTTTATACACAATTTGGGGCTAATTCCGGTTAACGGTCGAGAATTTCTTTAGTTGGGCGAAGTATGTGGGGATATTTTGACTCTGTTACAAATATGTAAACAAAAAGGGTCCCGCACTTACGGGACCCTTTTTGAATATTTATGCGGCTCGTGCTTAGTAGCCGACGATGCCCTGCGGGAAGAAGAACATGCACAGCACGACGCACACGGCAAACACGACAGCCATGATGACGGTCAGTCGGTCGAGGTTCTGCTCCATGACGCCCGTGGCAGAGCTGGAGTTATACAGCGAGCTAGCGATCATATCCGAAACGCCGGTGCCCTTACCGGAATGCATCAGGACGAGAATCGTCAGCGCCACGGCAGAGACAGCCCAAACGACAAACAGAAGAATCTGGAACGGACCCATAGATAAGCTCCTTAATAGAACAGTTTAAACTCCAGTACTGTACCACAATCCCCCGCTCTCCCCTACCTGCCACTCAAGGACGGGGTGGAAATGGCAGAAATACCAAAAAGGGGGTTGTCCGGTTGTGGACAACCCCCTTACTAGAAAACGGTATTTGTTTTCTATTAGGCCTCGGTGGCGAGCACGCGGCCCGTCATCTCGGCGGAAGGCTCAATACCAGCCATGGTGAGCATGGTCGGAGCGATATCGGAAAGACGGCCGTCCTCGATACCGGTGAGCTTGGCCTTCTCATCAACGATGATGAACGGAACGCGGTTGGTGGTGTGAGCCGTAAACGGATGCTTGGAACCGTCGGAAGCAACGTCAAACATGTGATCGGCGTTGCCGTGGTCGGCGGTGATCAGCGCAAAGCCGCCCTTGGCGAGAATCGCCGGGACAACCTTAGACAGGGCATCGTCAACGGCCTCGACGGCCTTAACGGCGGCGTCGAAGACACCGGTGTGACCAACCATGTCGCAGTTCGCGAAGTTCACGATGTAGAAATCAGCGCGATCCTCGTTGATGGCGGCGACAAGCTTCTCGGTAACCTCGGGAGCGCTCATCTCGGGCTGCAGATCGTAGGTAGCGACCTTGGGGGAAGCGACGAGCACGCGCTCCTCGCCCTCCTTGGGCTCCTCGATGCCGCCGTTGAGGAAGAACGTCACGTGGGCGTACTTCTCGGTCTCGGCGGTGTGCAGCTGCTTCAGGCCGTTGGCGGCGATAACGTCGGCCAGGACGTTCTCGGGGAACGTCTTGGGGAAGGCGACCTCGACGTCAAACGTCGGATCGTACTCGGTCATCGTCACAAAGTGCGAAAGCTTGATCTGCTCGCGCTCAAAGCCGTCGAACTCCTTGTCCGTGAACACGCGGGTCATCTGACGAGCGCGGTCGGGACGGAAGTTGAAGAAGATGGCCGCGTCGCCCTCGTGGATGCCCTCGTTGTGGGCAGCGAAGGGCTCGACGAACTCGTCGCCGCGCGGATCCTTCTCGTAGTAGGCCTTGATACCGGCAACAGGGTCGACATCGGCATCGGACGCGTTGACCATGACGTCGTAGGCACGCTGGATGCGCTCCCAACGGTTGTCGCGGTCCATGGCCCAATAACGGCCCGAGACGGTGGCAACGCGAGCGTCGCAACCGGTCTCCTCGGAGATCTTAGCCAGGAAGGCGCAGAACTCACTCATGTAGCCAGCGCCGGACTGCGGGTCAACGTCGCGGCCATCCATGAAGGCGTGGACGCGAACGGTCTTGACACCGTGCTCGGCAGCCATCCTGACCAGAGCCTCGACGTGGTTCATGTGAGAATGAACACCGCCAGGGCTCATAAGGCCCATGAGGTGAAGAGTCTTGGCGTCAGCCTTGACGTCGTCCATAGCCTTGACGAAGACCTCGTTCTTGGCGATGGAGCCGTCCTTGATGGCGTTGTTGATGCGCGAAAGCTCCTGGAACACGATGCGGCCGGCACCGATGTTGAGGTGACCCACCTCGGAGTTGCCCATCTGGCCATCGGGAAGACCCACGTCCTCGCCCGAAGCGCCGAGCGTGGTGTGGGGGTACTTCTCATACAGGCTATCAAGGAAGGGCGTCTTGGCAGCGGCGACGGCGTTCTCGCCATCGGACGGAGCCAGGCCGCAGCCGTCCATGATGATCAGGAGTGCAGGAAGATGACGTTGTGCCATATGTCCTACTCGCCTGCCTTGACGACCATAGAGGCGAAGTCGGCAGCCTTGAGCGAAGCGCCGCCCACGAGGGCGCCGTCAACGTCGGGCTTGGCGACGAGCTCGGCGATGTTACCGGGCTTGGCAGAGCCACCATAGAGAACGCGAATGCCGTTAGCGAGCTCCTCGCCGAACATCTCCTTGAGGGTCTCACGGATAGCGCCGCAGACCTCCTGAGCGTCCTCGGCGGTAGCGGTCTTGCCGGTGCCGATGGCCCAGATGGGCTCGTAGGCCACGACGACCTGCTTGGGGCAGGTGATCTCAAGACCAGCAAGGCCAGCCTTGACCTGGTTCACGACGTGCTCGACATAGGTGCCAGCCTCGCGGACCTCAAGGGACTCGCCGCAGCAGAAGACGGGAACAAGACCTGCGGCAACGAGGGCCTTGGCCTTCATGTTCTGATCCTCGTCGGTCTCGTGGAAGTAGTCGCGACGCTCAGAGTGACCGATGATGCAGTAGGTGCAGCCAGCGGACTTGAGCATGTCGCAAGAGGACTCACCGGTGAAGGCACCCTTGGCCTCCCAGTACACGTTCTGTGCACCGAGGGCGATGGGGGCAGCCTGAATGCGGTCATGAACCGTGGTGATGTCGATGGTCGGAGGGCAGACGAGCACCTCGACGCCAGCCGGAACCTCGGGCAGAGCCTGAGCCAGCTCGTCGGCGAGCTTGGCGGCCTCGGCGACGTCGTTGTTCATCTTCCAGTTGCCAGCGATAAGAAGGGTGCGATTAGGCATCGAGAAGCGCCTCCACTCCGGGCAGGGCCTTACCCTCGACGAGCTCCATGGAAGCGCCACCACCGGTGGAGATCCAGCTCATCTTGTCGGCCAGGTTGAACTTGTTGACAGCTGCGACAGAGTCGCCACCGCCGATGATCGAGGTGCAGTCGGCCTCGGCGACAGCCTCGGCAATAGCCTGGGTGCCGTGAGCGAAGTTGTCGAACTCGAAGACGCCCATGGGGCCGTTCCAGAACACGGTCTTGGCGCCCTTGACGGCCTCGGCGTAAAGCTCCTCGGTCTTGGGGCCGATGTCCATACCCTCACGATCGTCGGGGATAGCGTCGGAAGCGACAACCTCGGGGACAGCGTCCTCGCCAAAGTGATCGGCAACGCGGTTGTCGATGGGGAGCAGGATCTTGACGCCCTTCTCCTCGGCCTTCTTGAGCATCTCGCCGGCGCGCTCGACCCAGTCCTCTTCCTTGAGGGACTGACCAACGGACAGGCCCTGAGCCAGGAAGAAGGTGTAGGCCATGCCGCCACCGATGATCAGGGTATCAGCGGAGTCGATGAGGTGATCGAGAACGCCGATCTTGGAGGAAACCTTGGAACCGCCGACGATAGCGACGAAGGGACGCTCGGGCTCGGCGAAGATACCGGTCAGCGTGTCGACCTCCTTCTCGAGAAGGAAGCCGGCGACGGCAGGCAGGTAAGCGGCGGGGCCCACGACGGAACCCTGGGCGCGGTGAGCGGTGCCGAAGGCATCGAGAACGAAGACGTCACCATAGGAAGCGAGCTTCTTGGCGATCTCGGGATCGTTCTTCTTCTCACGCTTGTCAAAACGGACGTTCTCGAGAACGAGGACCTTACCCGGCTCGACGGCGGCGACAGCCTCAGCAGCCTTCTCGCCGTAGGTGTCAGCGACAAAGGCAACGTCGAGACCAGAGAGCTCAGCGAGTTTCTTGGCGACGGGCTCGAGGGACAGCTCGGGCTGGAAGCCGGTGCCCTCGGGACGGCCGAGGTGGCTCATGAGGATGACGCGAGCGTTGTGCTCAACGAGGTAGTTGATGGTGGGCAGGGCAGCCTTGATACGGGTGGTGTCGCCAACGACGCCATCCTTGATAGGCACGTTAAAGTCAACGCGGACGAGAACGCGCTTTCCGTCGACATCGATGTCGCGGACGGTCTTCTTGGTAAAGGCCATGTTTGCTTCTACCTTTCGTACGTGTCTGCCTCCCATTACGGCAGACGATTTCTTATAAAAAGGGCGCGACCCTAGGGTGTAAGCCCTATAAGGCCGCGCCCTTCTTTAGACGCTCAACGAGCTATTCGCTAAAAGCTAAATTAAGCAACGAACTTCTCGAAGTACTTGATGGTGCGGACCATCTGAGAGGTGTAGGAGTTCTCGTTGTCGTACCAAGAGGTGACCTGAACGAGGGTCTGGCCGTTGCCGAGGTCAGAGCACATGGTCTGAGTGGCGTCGAAGATGGAGCCGTGGGTCTCGCCGACGATGTCGCGGGAGACGATCTGGTCCTCGTTGTAGGCGAAGGTCTCGGGGATGGTCTCGGCGTAGGCCTTCATGGCAGCGTTGACCTCGTCGACGGTGACCTTCTTGTCAACGACGGCGTAGAGGTTGGTCAGCGAGCCGGTCGGCGTCGGGACGCGCTGGGCGGCACCGATGAGCTTGCCGTTGAGCTCGGGGAGAACCAGGCCGATGGCCTTGGCAGCGCCCGTGGTGTTCGGGACGATGTTCTCGGAGCAGGCGCGGGAGCGACGGAAGTTGCCCTTGCGCTGCGGGCCGTCGAGCGGCATCTGGTCGCCGGTGAAGGCGTGGATGGTGGTCATGATGCCGGACACGATGGGAGCGAAGTCGTTCAGACCCTTGGCCATCGGGGCGAGGCAGTTGGTGGTGCAGGAAGCAGCGGAGATGATGTTGTCCTCAGCGGTCAGCGTCTCATGGTTGACGTTGTACACGATGGTGGGCAGATCGCTGCCGGCCGGAGCGGAGATGACGACCTTCTTGGCGCCAGCGTTGATGTGGGCCTGAGCCTTAGCCTTGCTGGTGTAGAAGCCGGTGCACTCGAGAACGACGTCGACGTCAAGGTCGCCCCAAGGCAGGTTGTTAGCGTCGGCCTCCTTGTAGATCTTGATCTCCTTGCCGTCAACGGTGATGGAATCCTCGCCAGCAACGACCTCGTGATCGCGAGCGTAGTTGCCCTGCGTGGAGTCGTACTTCAGCAGGTAAGCGAGCATATCGGGAGAGGTGAGGTCGTTGATAGCGACGATCTCGGAGCCCTCATGACCGAACATCTGACGGAAAGCCAGACGACCGATGCGACCGAAGCCGTTAATAGCAACCTTTACTGCCATTGTGTCTCCTTTCGTAAGGCCCCCGCGAGCTACAGCGCCCGCCGTTGAGGCCCACAAACTAACCACTCGCCTAATATACCTTTTTTTTGACTTGAATTTCACGAGAATGCTCGAAATTGAAAATCAAATTTACGTTAAAACGTTTTAAAGACTAAAATAGCAGCTAAATCCATATATAAGTCGTTACTTCAAACTACCTGTTTGCTTCAACGAGCTTTTCAAGCCGTAAAACACGATGGTAGAGGGCTGACTTCGACAAGGGAGGGTCAGCCATCTCCCCCAAATCACGCAGCGACAGATCAGGATAGCGCTCGCGCAGGTCGCAAAAGACCGCCAAGGCATCCGGAAGCGCATCGCGAAGACCACGCTGCTCGAGCTCATCGATAAGCGCAAGCTGATGTTGGGCAGCACCGGCGCTTCTGGTCTGGTTGGCGAGCTCGGCATTCACGCGACGGTTCACATCGTTCTTAACCAACTTGACCGCGCGCGCCTCCTCAATCTCGGCAACGCTGCGCTTGGCACCAATCAGCTTTAATAGATGCTCGATTTCCTCGGCGCTCTTAATGTACACGGCATATGACCCCCGCCGTGCATTAACACGAGCATGGACCCCAATCTGCTCCAACAGATCGCAAAGTCCCTTGGCATATTGCTCGCCCTGCACAGCGATCTCCAAATGAAAATCGCCGCGTGGATCGGCCACGAAGCCGCCCGCGATGAGCGCGCCGCGGATATAGGCAAGTCTACAGCAAGGACGGGCAACGATATGTCGGGGTACGCCGGCGACAAGTCCTCCCCTACGGTCGAGGATACCCAGCAGAACCAAGGCCTTATCCAGGTCTGGCTGATCAGGCAAGGTGATGAGGTAGTTTCGAACCTTATGCAATACAGATTTACGGACGGTGAACTCCGTTTTGAGCTTAAGGATACGATGTGTCAACGTGATCATCGTGCGCGCGACGGCTCCCGTCTCGGTCGCAACCGTCAAACGATACCGCCCAGAGCCGGTAAGCGAGAGCGTACCGCTCACGCGCGTGAGGGCGGCAAGCGTCGACAAGTCGCAGTATTCACATTCGGGTTCGCAGCGCGCAAGCTCGTCGCGCACCTCAGCGGTAAACGACATGCAGGCCTATGCCTTCGTGTTGGCGCGCGACAGGTCGCGGTGGGAGATGCTCACATGATACTGAGCGCCTTCCAGGTAACGGGCCGTGGCCTCGGCAATGGCAACGCTGCGGTGCTGGCCGCCCGTGCAGCCGATGGCGATAGAAAGCTGCGGCTTACCCTCCGCGATATAGCCCGGCATCACCGTATCGAGCAGCTGTGTCCAAGCCTTCCAAAACTCCTGCGTCTTGGGATGGTCCAGAACAAAGTCGGAGACCTTTTTATCGAGACCGGTCATCGTGCGCATCTCGGGATCGTAGAACGGATTAGGCAGGAAGCGGACGTCGATCATAATGTCCGCCTCGACGGGCATGCCGTGCTTAAAGCCAAACGAGAACACGTGGACGTCCATGAGCTGCTGGTCGGACAGCTCGGAAAATGCCATACGTAGCTTGTTGCGCAGCGCAGAGGTGCGCAGACGGCTCGTGTCGATAATCATATCGGCTCGGTCGCGCACGCCCTGAAGCTGAAGGCGCTCGCGCTGAATGGCATCGGCCGTAGTCTCCCCCGGCTTGGCAATGGGATGACGGCGGCGATTTTCGCTGTAGCGACGAATCAGCACCTCGTCAGAAGCCTCCAGGAACACGATGTCGCAGCTCATCTCGCGCTCTTCGAGAGCGGCGACCGCATCGAGCAACTCGTCAAACAGTCCCTGGCTACGCAAATCGCAGGTGACGGCGAGATGCCTGCCCACGCCCGTATTGATGCCGACGAGCTCGGCAAGCTGGGCGATGAGACGCGGAGGCAGGTTATCGATGCAAAAATAGCCCATGTCCTCGAACACGTGCATGGCCTGTGTGCGGCCCGATCCGGACATTCCGGTGATGATGACGATATCGGGGATGCGCTCCGAGCGCTCCGCCGCATCCATGGCATCTCCCTTTTGCATGTGTTGCCTCCCGAAAACAAGCGCGGGACCCAGCAACCCGGATCCCGCGCGGTCAATTGCCTATATTGAGTATACCGCCCCGAGCGGATACGAGGCCTGTCTTACGCCTCAAGCGCAGCCTTGAACCAACTCGTAATACTCGTGGGGTGCGTGATGGCGGTGCCGACGACAACGGCCCAGGCGCCAGCATCGATCGCGGCGCGAGCCTCCTCGGGCGTATGCACGCGACCCTCGCAAATGATGGGAAGGCCGGGGAATTCCTCGGTCGCCCGACGCAGGAGCGGCAGATCGGGGCCATCGGCCATGGTGCAGTCGATGGCGGCAACACCATGAGACAGCGTGGTGGACACCAGGTCGAAGCCCATGTCGACAGCACGACGAATATCCTCGATGGTGGCACAGTCGGCCATCAGGAGCACGCCCTCCTCGTGCAGCGGACGGAAAGTATCTTCGACGGTCTTGCCATCGGGACGCGGACGATCGGTGGCGTCGATCGCCACGATATCGGCACCCGCAGCAACGCAGGCGCGAGCGTGGCGCAGCGTCGGCGTGATGTAAACGCCCTCGTGCCCATCCTTCCACAGGCCGATAACAGGAACCTCACAGCGACCCTTAATGGCGGCAATGTCGGCAAGGCCCTGGCAGCGAATGGCGGCGGCGCCACCGAGCTCGCAAGCGCGAGACATTTGAGCCATGGTCTCGGGCGTACGAAGCGGCTCGCCCATATACGCCTGAACGCTCACGACGAGCTTGCCCTTCAGGGACTGGATCAAAGGATCAACGGTCATGTTCGACTCAACCTTTCTCAAAACAGCCTTCTGAGACACCGCACCTTGACGTTCAAACCGTCGCTCGCGTACCGAAGTACGCTTCGCTCCTCTTTCACGTCAATCTGCGGCACCTCAGAAGGCGCACTTGGTAGTTATGTTTACTTCAACGATGCAAGAAGGTGTTCGGCGGCACCGATGAGCGGAGCATCGCCCTCCAGAGAACCGATGAGGATCGGCGTGTCCTGAAGCGGATCGAGCGCCTGGCTGGCATAGCCCTCGTGCACCGAATCCTTCCAAGTCTGTGAACGCCAATCGGGACCTTGGTGAATCACGCCGCCCGAAAGCACGATGACCTCGGGGTCCAGGATGTTAGCGAGCGAGCCCAAGCTGGCACCCAGCGCAAAGCCGGCGTCATGGATGACCTCGGTCGCCTTTGCGTCGCCCGCACGGCACAGGTCGTTCACATCGCGACCGACCGAAGGACGGCTGGGGTCGACGCGGCCAAAACGTTCATCGTACATTCGACCAATGGAAGTGCCCGAAGCAACCGACTCCAGATGGCCGGAACGCCCGCAGGCGCAGGGAATGCCGGCGGCAGCCGAGCACTCGATGTGGCCCATATGGCCGGCAGCACCATGGAAGCCCTGCATCACGCGGCCGTTCTCGACGTATGCGCCGCCGATGCCCGTACCGATGCCAAGACACAAGACGGAGAACTTACCCTTGCCGACGCCCCAGTGGGCCTCGCCCAGTGCATGAGCCTGCACGTCGCCCACAACGGCAACGGGGAGACCGAGGTCCTCGCGCAGACGCGGCCCCAACTGAACGCCGGACCAGCCGGGCATGATCTCGTTGGCATACGCGATGGCGCCCGTCTTGGGGTCGACGACACCGGCGGCACCGATACCGACACCGAGGACCTCGACATCGGGATTCGCCTCGAGAGCAGCCTTGATGGACGCCTCGATACGCTGGAAGACGGCCTCGCCGCCCTCCTGGGCCTCGGTAGGAACCTCGGCCTCAAAAACAGGATGGGGCACGCTGCCGTCAGCCGGGTACTCCATAATGGCAGTCGCAATCTTGGTGCCGCCGATATCGACGGAGCAAACGTACTTGTTCTCCATGTCGCTCTCCTTAGGAGATAAAAAACAACTACAGGAAATGAAGGCTGCGTTATCGCCGCAGCTTGGTAAAGGTTTCCCGGGTGCCCGAGGTTGGGGTGAAAGCGGTCGGGCGTTGACCTAATGGGTCACGCTCGACCGCTTGAGCCCCAAGATCGGGTGCCCGGGGAAGCTTTACAGGAGACCGTTGTCCTGGAGGACCTTCTTAATCGCCTCAACGTTCTCGCCGGTCATGGCCTTCACCGGGCGCGGCATGGTCGGGCTGTCGAAGATGCCCATAAGGTTCATAGCGGTCTTGAAGGCGCCGACGCCACCGGCATAGCCCTGGACGCCCGAGGTGACATCCCAGATGTGCGAAATCTCATTGAGGCGATCCTGCTCGGCCTTGACGGTAGCCCAGTCACCAGCCTGAGCGGCCTTCCACTGACGCACGTAGCCCTCGGGCTCAACGTTGGCGAGACCCGGGACGGAACCGTCGGCGCCACCGAGGTAAGCGCCGTCGACAACAACCTCGTGACCGGTGAGGATGCTCATCGGATGGCCGTTCTTCTCGTTCTCCTGAACGAGGTAACGGAACGAGATGTCATCACCCGAGGAATCCTTGACGCCAGCAAGGACGCCCTCGGCGCCGAGCTTGGCAAGGAGCTTCCAGGGGAGCTTGGTGTGAACGCAGACGGGAATGTCATAGGCGAAGATGGGCAGGTCGAGTTCCTCGTGCAGGATGCGGAAGTGCTCCTCGACCTCGGTCATGCCCTGCAGGGCATAGAACGGGCAGGTGGCGACGAGGGCATCGGCGCCCAGCTCCTGGGCGACCTTGCCGTGCTCGATCATGCGCTCGGTCTCGGTGTCGATGATGCCGACCAGAACAGGCACGCGGTGATCGACGATGCGCACGGCCTCGGCGATGATCTGACGACGACGCTCGTCGGTGGAGAAGACGACCTCGCCCGAGGAGCCCAGGAAGAACAGGCCATCGACGCCGGCATCGATCATGCGGTTGATGCTGCGCTCAAAGGAGGCAACGTCGAGCTGGTGGTCTTCGGTATCGGGAACAACGACGGGAGGGATAACGCCGGTGAATTTCTGAGTTGCCACAAGAATCTCCTTAGTTGTCTGGCGGGCAGCCCTATGCCGCCCACTCTTGTTGGCAGTGTCCAGGCCGTCTAGGCCAAAGAACACGGGTAGAACGTTTGGTTAAAGAAGTCGATGACTTCGTTTTCGAACGCATTGATGCGCTCGTGAGCGTATTTTGCATAGATGATATGCCTTCGGTCACACTCAAGACCGTTGAATACGGCAAACTGGCCCTTGGGGTCGCTCACGGTATCCATAAGCGATGTGCCCATGAGCACCGATCCGCGCACCCTCGACGACAGCGCCTCGAGACCGCCAGGAAGCGGATTGGCAACCGCCGTGCAGGCGAGGCCCCGCTCGTCCAGAGCAGAAACCGCCAGCGCGACTCCGCCGCCAAGACCCTCGCCCCATGCAAAGATGCGGTCGGGGTCCATGCCATCAAGATTGCGTGCCACCTTCGCCAGCGCGCAACCCCAACGGACGCGCTCGACAAAAGCGGGCGAAGAAATCCCCCGCTGCAGGTCGTCCGCACCAGCAACATCGTCATCCAGCGCGAGGACGGCATACCCCATGGCGGCAAATCTCGTCATGTGATGCCAGCCGCGCACAGGCCGATCGATGTCGTGGAACATCAGGCACAACGGCACGCGCTCAGATACTCGGGCACGACCGACAGGCTCGATCAAACGAGCGTGAATCGCATCGTCACCGAGCTCAAAGGAAACCTCCGAGTAACGGGCGCAGGGGTTAACAAAGTCAATCGCCGTAATGGCCAGGCCTTGAATCTCAAGATTCGAAGCACATGTCTCTAAATCAGAAACATCTGCTTGGACATCACCGCGCCAGTCCCGATATTCTGCGAGCCTTGACGAAACCGTTCCAGGCATCTCCGCGAGCCCGGGGACGATCAGCTCGTCGATATTGCTCTCGCACTTAGACATGAGCCTCCCCTCCCTCGCAGAAAAACGGAATGATCAGATCGTCAAAGTCCTGAATCTCCTCGTGGCCAAAGCCCTCAAAGAACTCGCGTCGCTTCTCACAGGCCAGATTGTTGTAGACCGCAAACTGCGTCGCCGGCGGACAGACGATATCGGCTGTGCCCGTGCCAAACAGCACGGGGCATTTGACCATGGGGGCAAAGTTCTTGGAATCGAAGTACGCCAGTTTGGCATAGGCCTCCTCAATACGAGTCGAGTCCTCGTCAAACCAACGCGACCAATAACGCAGGCCTTCATAAGCGATATCGTCGGCATCCAGATCCCAAACAAGGCGGAAATCCGACAGGAAGGGATAGAGGATGGCAGCGCGATTGATAAGCTCACTATTAAGCGCGCAGGTCGCAATGCCCAAACCGCCGCCCTGCGATGCGCCGTTCACAAATACGCGGGAAAGATCGATGCCCTCGAGCTCGCGAACAATACGGCACAGAATGCGGATATCCTGGTGCAAGCGGACATAGTAAAGATTGGCCGGGTCGCCGTCGATACCGGCGACGATATGCCCAGCAACCGTCGTGCCTTCAAATCCACCAATATCCTCGGAGGGGCCACCCTGGCCAGGACAATCGAGAGCGATGAGTGCCATGCCCATGCCCGCAAACGACGCCTGCTCGAACCAGCTGCGGCTTGCACCCGGATAGCCGTGGAACTGTAGCACCAGCGGCACGGGCTCGTCCGAAACCGGCTGGAGATACTTGGCATGCAGGCGTGCACCGCACATGCCGGTATACCAGAGGTCGAAAAACCGACAGGTCGCGGAATCCGCAACCGAAGCCGCCTCAATCGCATAGTCGAGCTCGACGGCGTCGGCCTCGGCCATGCGGTCCTTCCAAAAGAGATCGAAATCCGATGGACGGGGCATAGCGCCTCGATATTCACCAAATTGATGTTGTAGCTCCTGAGCACTTGGCATGGCTCGTGAACCCAACCTTTCGAAATCGCAACGGAGGTGCGCCCGGCAAGGGAACCGGGCACACGGGAGGGAAAGCGAGGCTACTCGCCGAGCTTGGGATGCAGCAGCGACGGCGCAGCGCCGAGCAGCATCTTGGTGTAGGGGTCCTGAGGGTGCTGGAAGACCTGCTTGGCCTCGCCCTGCTCGACGATCTTGCCGCCATTCATAACGATGATGTCGTCAGAGATATAGCGGACCGTCTGGATGTCATGGCTGATGAACACCATGGCCAGGCCGAGCTCCTTCTTAAGGTCGGTCAGCAGGTTCAGAATCTGCGCGCGGACCGAAACGTCCAGAGCCGAGGTGGGCTCGTCGGCGATGATGGCATCGGGGTTCAGCGACAGGGCGCGCGCAATTGCGACGCGCTGGCGCTGGCCGCCCGAAAGCTGGCCGGGAAGAACCTCGGCGGCGGAGCTGGGCAGACCGGTGAGCTCCAAGAGCTCCTTGACGCGCTTCTCCTGCTCGGCCTCGGTACCCAGGTTGTGGACGCGCATGGGGTCGAGCAGTTGCTCGCGAACGACCATGCGGGGATTGAGCGCCGTGGCCGGGTTCTGGAACACGACCGAGATGACGCGACCCATGTGGCGACGGTCCTCGGCGGTACGTTTGGTAACGTCCTTGCCCTTAAAGTAGACCTTGCCGCTCGTGGGGGCCTGCAGGCCGCACATGACGTTGGCGGTGGTGGACTTTCCGCAACCGGACTCGCCGACGATGCCGATGGTCTGTCCGGGCATGAGCTTAATCGTTACACCCTGGACGGCGTGAACCAGGTTGGGGTGCAGAATCGAGCCGGTACGGGTCCTAAAGGTGACGTGGACGTCATCAAGGAAGATGATCGGCTCGACGCCGTTGACTGCGGTCTCGCTCATCTACATCACCTCCGCGTGAGGGGTCAAACCATTTGCCTTGAGCACCTCGTCGGGGAGCTCGGAATAGAAGTGCTCGGTGCCGGGCACGCGCTTGAAGACCGGACGGGTGTCCAGGCCAATGCGCGGATGGCTCGAGCGGGGTGCGAAGCGATCGCCCTTGGGGAAATCGCGCGGGCTCGGAACGGCGCCGGGCACCTGGTGCAGGCGGCCCGAACCGCTCTCGATGGACAGGACGGAACCCAGAAGGCCGCGGGTGTACTCGTGAATCGGGTTGGTGAGCAGCTCCTTGGTGGGCGCCTGCTCGATAACCTGGCCGGCGTACATAACCGTGATGTTATGAGCGACCTCGGCGACCAGTGCCAGGTCGTGCGAAACGAAGATCATGGCAAAGCCGAGCTTGGCCTGAAGATCGTTAAGCAGCTTGATGACCTGCTTCTGGACGGTAACGTCCAGAGCGGTCGTGGGCTCGTCGCAGATGACCAGTTTGGGGTCGCGGGTAAGGGCCATAGCGATCAGAACGCGCTGACGCTGACCACCGGAAAGCTCATGCGGATAGCTCTCGAGCGTACGCTTGGGGTCGAGGCCCACGAGCTCCAGGAGCTCCTCGGCGCTACGGGTACCGCCGCGCTTGGTGAGCTGCTTCATCTGGGCGGAAATGAGCATGGAGGGGTTGAGCGAGGACAGGGCGTCCTGATAGACCATGGCGATATCGGTACCGCGCAGGCCGAACCACTCCTTCTTGCTCATCTTGAGCAGGTCGCGGCCCTCCCAGAGAACCTCACCGGAAAGATGCTCGTCATCGTCGGTCAGGCCCATGATGGCCAGCGTGGTGATGGACTTACCGCAGCCGGACTCACCGACCAGGCCCATGGTCTGGCCAGGACGGACATCAAAGTTGACATGATCGACGACGTTGATATCACCGTGGTGCTCAAACTGGATGCAGAAATCACGGACCGAAAGGATCGGCTCAACGGACTCATCGGGCACATGGCGGTCGTTACGCTTGAGCTCGACATCGCGCAGGGCGCCAAGACGGGCGGACAGGGACTGAGCCTGCTCCTTGTAAGCGCGAACGGGGTCGGAGACCAGCAGGTCGGCCTCGCGGCGCTTGGAGGAATCGGTCGGATCCAGGGCGGCGGAGGGAGCAGCGGCCATGGCGTCGGTAATGCCCTCGGAGAGGATGTTGAGCGCCAGGCAGGTGATCATGATAGCCAGACCCGGGAACAGCGCCTGCCACCAACGGCCAGCGAGCACGCCACCGCGGGCGTCGGCGAGGATGTTGCCCCAGGTAGCGGTGGGCTCCTGGATACCAGCGCCGATAAAGGTCAGCGAGGCCTCGAAGATGATGGCGTCGGCGACCAGGGTAACGGTGAAGACCATGATCGGGGCGATGCAGTTACGCAGAACATGCTTGATCAAAATCCACGGAGCCTTGGCGCCGGAAACGATGACCGCGCGGACATAGTCCTCGCCGTACTCGGACACGATGTTGGCGCGCACGATACGGGCAATCTGCGGAGTGTACATAAAGCCAATGGCGAAGATGATCGACGGCACGGAATTGCCCAGGATGGAGACGAAGACGGCAGCGAGGGCGATGCCCGGGATGGACATGATGATGTCCAGGATGCGCATGATCGCCTCGGAAACGGACTTGCGCGAAACCGCCGCGAGGGCGCCCACGACCGAGCCGCAGACCAGAGCCATGGCAGTAGCACCGAAGCCGATGATCAGCGAGTAACGGCCACCGTAAAGCATACGCGACAGGATGTCGCGGCCCTTATCGTCGGTACCGAAGATAAATCCATTGCCGGGAGCCTGGCGAGCAGTGAAAATCTCGACCGGGCTATAGGGGGCAAGAAGGGGCGCCAGAATCGCGGTCAGGGCGACCAACACCAGCACGACGGCGGCAATCTTAGAAGACAGCGTCATCTTCTTCCAGCCACCGAGCTTGAGCCCCTTGGAGGCAGCCTTCTCGAGCTGCTCGGTTTGCTTCTCTCGAATCTTTACCATAATCTACACCGTCCTGATGCGCGGGTTGATGAGCAGGTAGAGCATGTCAACCACGATGTTGATGATGATGAAGGCAAGAGCAACGACGATGACGACGCCCTGAACCAGGTTCGCCTCGTTGCCCTGAACGCCCTGCAGAATCGCAGTACCCATGCCGGGGAGGTTGAAGATGACCTCGATGACGACGGCGCCGCCCATAAGGTAACCGATCTTAAGACCGAGGGTGGTGACCGGGGTGATCAGCGCGTTGCGCAAAACGTTGATGCCGACGACGACCTTCTCGGGAACGCCGGCGCCACGGGCCATGCGGACGTAGTCCTTGTCGAGCTCCTCAACCATGGCCGTACGCACGATACGAGTCATCTGGCCCGTCAGCGGGAATGCCAGAGCGATAGCGGGCATAATCATACGTCCCAGATAGCCAGCCGGGTTGGTGGTGAAGTGAGGCAGAGCACCGGATGCCGGGAGCACCTTAAGGTAGGAAGAGAACAGCAGAATCAACAGAACGGCAAGCCAGAACGACGGGGTTGCCAAGCCGGCGATGGAAAAGACGCGGATCACTTGGTCCGGCCATTTATCGCGATACAGTGCCGCGATGACGCCGAGCAAAAACGAGACGACCGCGCCGATGGCAAGACCGATGAAGGTCAGCTGCATCGTGACGGGCAGGGCCGTGGAGATGCGCTTGGCAACGGAGTTGCGAGCAGCACCATAGGTGCCCATGTCACCATGGATCAGATCGCCCATGTAGCGCACGTAGCGCACGGGCCAGGGGTCGTCCAGACCATACTTCTCATGGTACTCGGCAACCGCCTCGGGCGAGGCACCGTCACCCAACGCCGTATAGGCGGGGTCGGTCTTGGAGAACGACATAAGGAAGAACACCAGGACGGTGACGCCCAATGCCATGATCGGCAGCGCCACGAGACGCCTTCCAATCAAACGTAGAAAGTTGTTCACGTTCTCTCCCCTTTCTTTTGTCGGTAGGACCAACTGGTATATGAGTATGGATACTCATTACAAGACCCGAGCGACATCGAGGCCGCCCGGGTCTTTGTTTCAACTATGAGGACGTTGCCTTACGACCGACGCCCCACATATGACTCAAACGAGTCTTAGGCCTTGACGGTCGCGACGCCCCTGAAGGACATGCTCGTCGTGCCGATGCCCTTGAAGCCATCGAGGGCCTCACCGTTGGGCGCGGTAGACGGATCGTCCCAGGAAGCGGAGACGGTCTTGACGTGGACAACGGGGTACAGAACAGCGTTGTCGGCGATGATGTCGAAGCACTCGTTCCACTTCTTCTGCTGCTCGTCGCCCTCGGCGGCAAGAGCCTCGTCCATGAGACCGTGGAGCTTCTCCCACTCAGCGGACTCCTTCCACGGGCAACGGGTCTGCATCCAGACGTTGTCGCCGTACCACCAGTTGAGCAGCAGGTCGGGGTCAGCGCCGAAGCAGGACGGATCGCCAGGGGCAAGGAGGATATCGTAGGCCTCGCCGCCGTCGATGGCAGCGTAGGTGGCCGGCGAGGTATCGGTCTGGATGGTCACCTCGAAGCCGAGAGCGTCGAGGTCGTTCTTGACCTGGGCGGCCATGCCCTTAATCTGCTCGTTGTCGGTGGTGCGCAGGGTGATGGCACCCGGGGTGATGCCGGACTCCTCGATGAGCTTCTTGGCCTTCTTGGCGTCGGTCTTGTACACCGTGGAAGCCTCATGATAGTTGGTGAAGCTCTTGGGCAGGTAGCAGCTGGCAGCGGTGGCAAGGCCGGCGAAGGTGTTGGTGATCATCTTCTCGGTGTCGAGCGCGTACATGACGGCCTGACGGACCTTGACGTTGTTCCAAGGCTCCTTGGCGACGTTGAACATGATGAAGCGGGTGCCGAAGCCCTGGACGTTGTCGATCTTGCAGCCAGCGCTCTCGAGCTGGTCGACGGCGTCAGCGGTGACGAGCTCCATAACGAGCGTGGAGCCTTCCTGCTGGGCGGTAACGCGAGCGGTGGGGTCGGTCAGGATGCTGTACTGGATCTTCTTATCCTCGGCAGCATACTCACCGTTGTACTCGGGGTTGGGAACCAGGGTGATCTCGGTATCGGAGATAGAGTCGTACATCCAGGGGCCGGAACCGATCGGCTGCTTGGCGCGATCCTCCTCGGACTGAGTAGCCGGGGTAACACGGATGATGGCCAGACGATCCTTGAGCAGGGAGAAGTTGGGGACCTTGGTCTTGACCGTTACAGTGCTGGCATCCTTGGCCTCGATGGACTCGAAGGGCTGGAAGAACGGAGCATAGGTAGCGGAAGCAGCGCAAGCGGTGTAGGAAGCGACGACGTCGTCAGCAGTGACCTCGGTACCATCGGAGAACTTGGCGCCCTTGCGGATGGTGACCTCGAAGGTAGTGTCGTCCACGGACTTGGGATCGTCGGTGGCGAGCTCGTTGAAGGTGCTGTAGTCGTGGTAATCGATGCCGTAGAGACCCTCGACGACGTGCCAGTTAGCACCCAGGCCCACAGCGGAGCCGGTGCTGGCGGGATCGAAGCTGGACGGAGCGTAAGCGGAACCAGCGGTAATCACACCGCCGCCACGGTTGGCGGAATCGGCGGAACCGGAAGCGGAACCCTCGTCGTTGGAGCTGCCACCGCAGCCGGTGAGACCAAGCCCTGCGACAGCAGCGACGCTGCCGGTGAGGCCGAGGAACGAACGCCTGGACATACCCTTGTTGATGATGGCCATGTCTTCTCCTATCAATAGAGAATCTTACCCGGGAGCACCTAGACTTGCCCCCGCGCAACTTGCGGACGATATATACCTTACCTACCGACGAACCCAACTGAGGTGCCGCGCTCGGCGACCGATACATACATACGCTTGAACGGTATTTACTACCGTTCACCGAATTCATTGACAAACGATTCGCCAGACAGTATGTATCGACGAGGTGAGATATCAGTCATCGTCAACCCGCAGGATAGCAGGGTTGTTCACCATGGCTAGTCAAACGTTTTAGCGTTAATAAAACCCGAAATCGACAGGTAATCGCCGCGAAATAAATGATTGAAAATCGGCCAATCATGTATATCAGTTGTTTAGAAGCACGTTTAGTTTTCGGAACGGTTGGCCGATGCCTGGGCGCGTTCGGCATTCCATGCAACAAGTGCCTCGTGGACCGCTTTGGCGACATCGGCCGGAACGCCTCGAACTTCCGCGATCTCTTGCTCGCTCGCCGCGCGCAAACGCTTCATCGAGCCAAAATGGCGCATAAGGGCACGTTTTCTGGTGGGTCCCACGCCTGGAACGTCATCGAGTACCGAAACCGTCATGGCTTTATCGCGCAATTCGCGATGGAACGTGATGGCAAAACGGTGCGATTCATCGCGCACCTGTTTAATTAGATAGAGCGACGCGGACCCGGTCGGAAGCACGACTGGAGTCTCGTCCCAAGGCACGAAAACCTCCTCATCGGCCTTTGCCAAGCCACAAACTGGTATATCGAGCCCAAGAGCCTCAAGTTGCTTGATCGCAGCGGTCAATTGCGGCTTACCGCCATCGACAACGAGCAAATCGGGGCGCGATCCAAAGCGCTCGTCGGCCATGCGCTCGGGAGCATAGCGTCGTCCCAAAACCTCGGACATCGACACGAAGTCGTTTGCCTCGTCCAATTCGGCCTGAATTTTAAAACGACGGTACTGGCTCTTGTCGGCGCGTCCGTTGGTAAACACCACCATCGAGGCGACGGTAAAGGTTCCGTGCAGCGTCGAGATATCGAAGCACTCGATACGCATCGGCGGCGCTGGCAGCGCCAGCGCGCTTTCGAGCTCCAGGAGCGCCTGATTGGTGCGGTCGTCAGCGTACCCCGTTCGCATCATGTAGCGCATGAGGGCATGGCGCGCATTTTTGGATGCCATATCGAGCAAACGGTGCTTTTCGCCACGCTGCGGCCTATGGAGATGGCAGGAACGCTCGCGCTTGCCCGCAAGCCATTCCCCCAGCGCCTCCGCATCCTCAAGCTCGACGGAAAGGTTGACCTCAGCTGGAATATCAGCCGTCTCGTCGTAATAGCGCTTAAGAAAGCCCGACTGGAGCTCTTCCTCGTCAACATCAAGACCCTTGTCGAGAATGAACTCGCAGGTGCGAACTGTTCGGCCCTCGCGAACGACGAAGACGCAAGCGGCGGAGATGGTCTCCTCGCGATAGAACCCGATGACATCGATATCGACACTGGAGGGAAAAACGACTTGCTGACGATCGTCCAGACCCCTGATGACCTCCAAACGACGTTTGACGCGTGCCGCGCGCTCAAAGTCGAGCGCCTCGGCGGCATCCGTCATCTCGGAGGTCAGCTCATCGACGACATCCTTGCGATGGCCCGACAAAAAGCGCTCGACACGCTTGACGTTCTTGGCATAGTCTGCCGGGGAAATCGCGCCGACACACGCACCCGGGCCGCGCCCGACATGGTAGTCAAAGCAGGGACGCCCGTTTTGCGCGCAAATCATATTGACGATGTCTTCCTCGCCCTTGTGGGACTCAACGATACGGCGACAACGACGCCACTCCGCACAGGATGCGGAGCAGATGGGAATAACCTTGCGCAGCGTATCTATCGTCTCACGTGCCGCACGGCTATCGGTATAGGGTCCAAAATAGCGCGTTCCCGGCTTATGACGCTCACGCGTATATTTGATAGCGGGATACAGGTCGCCCTTTGTAATGGCGATAAAGGGGTAGCTCTTGTCATCCTTGAGGTCGACGTTAAAGTACGGATGGTACTGACCAATCAAATTGCGCTCGAGCACCAACGCCTCATGCTCGGTCTCCACCACGATATAGTCAAAGCTCGCCACCAGCTGCATCATCAGCGGAATCTTTTGACGCTCATCCTGCAGTGTCACGTATTGACGCATGCGGGCGCGTAGGTTTTTCGCCTTGCCCACGTAGATGACATCGCCCTTGGCATCCTTCCAAAGGTAGCATCCGGGCTGTGTGGGAACGCGCGAAACCTGCTCGGCAAGCGTTGGAATGTTGTCGTGACCGGCCACGCGCACCTACTTGCGACGAAGCAGCGCCGAGACCTCGGGCATCTTAAGGACGACGGCAAGGCCAAAGGTAACAGCAAGCGAGACGACACCCGCAACGCAAACATAGCCAAGAGTAATCAGAATCGAACCGCCAAGCGCCCCGACAAAGTGCTCAAGCGCCCACATGACGCCGGCGCCTGCGGCAGCACCCAGGCCACCGAGCAAAAGGCCAAAGAAACCGCCATGTAGGATAGATTTGACCTGAAGGCCACGCAGACGACGACGCAGCCACCACAGCGAACAACCGACCAAGATCACGTAGTCGACGACATACGAAAGCGCGATTGCCGGCATGCCGAAGCCCAGCACAACGCCAAACAGCAGAACCGAGCCGGCCTGGCCGATGGCAGAATACAGGCAATAGCGACTATAGGGCTTCATGTCGAGCAAGGCAGAGAAGCTCTTCTGCATCAACACGACCACGCCGTAGAGCGGCAGCGAGAGCGCCAGGTAGACAAGGTACTCGGACACCAGCGTCACGCCGGATTCATCGAACTTGCCAGCACAGTAGATCATGTTGAGCGGACGCGCGAAGACAATCAGGTACAGCGCGAACGGAATCAGGAAGAACAGCATCTGGGCGACGCCACGCGAAATGCCCGTGCGAACGCTGTCGTAATCCTTCTCCTGCGCGTCGTGAGAGAGCTCGGTATAGAGCGCCGTCGAAAGCGAGGCGGCAATCAGCGCGTAGGGCAGCGTGTACCACAGGCGCGCATAGGCGATGACGGAAGGACCAGTCTCGGGCTGGACCACCAGCGCGGCAGCGTTGGTGATAGAAGTCGAGACAAACATGCACACCGTGGCGAGCAGCGTCGGGATACCGAGCGCAATCGTCTGCCGCAGTGCGGGGTCCTTAAAGTCGATATGGATATGGGGATGCACGCCGTGCTTGCCAAGCGCGGGGATCTGACATGCCATCTGAACAAAGACACCGAGGGTCGTACCGGCCGCAATCAAGATGATGCCGGCACGTTCGCCAAACTGTGCGGACACGGGCGCAAAACCCATAAAGCTCGCAATGACGATCACATTGTTGAGGACCGGAGCAAACGTCGACCAGAAGTAGTCGCGGTGTGCGTTGAGAACGCCCGAGAACACCGAGCCCAAACCATAAAACAGAATCTGGATGGCAAAGAAACGGAACATGAACGCAGCGGTATCCATGCTGCCGCCGTCACCCGAAAGGAACGATTGCGTCCAGATAAAGCCCGGGGCGAACACGGTCCCCAGCAACGAAATGCCACCCAGCACCAAAAGCAGAATGCCGAGCAGGTTGCCCACGTACTCGTTTGAGGCCTCGCGACCCTGCTCACGCCTCACGCCCATGTACACGGGCAAAAACGCCGTCACGAGCATGCCGCCCATCACGAGTTCGTAGAGCATATTGGGCAGGTTGTTGGCGACCTGATAGGAGGACGAGAGTAGCGACATGCCGATAGCGGCCGCCATTGCCCACGTGCGGATAAAACCGGTGACGCGAGACACGATAGTCAGGATGGTCATAAGCCCGGCGGAACGACCAACCGTGGAGTAGTCCGACGAGCCCATGTCGTCAGTGTCATCTCGCGACGAAGAAGCTTCGGATGAGGGTGTCTGAGGCGCAGATTCTTTTGCAAAATGAGCTCCGCGCTTCAATTCTTCCTGCGGCATCGCTCAGTCCTCTCTCGTAATCGCGGCAACCGTCGCCCCGCAAAATGCAATTAAATCATCGGGTGCAAGCTCGAGCTGATAACCACGCTTGCCTCCCGAAATAAAAATGGTATCCCAAAGGACACATGTCTCATCAATGAGCGTCCGGTAGCGTTTTTTCATACCGACCGGGCTGCAGCCGCCGCGAACGTAGCCAGTCGCCGCAAGCAAATCCTTCACATGCATCATGGCCAAGGACTTCTCCCCCGCGGCACGCGCGGCGGACTTTAGATCGAGCTCGTCGGCAACAGGGATGCAGCACACGACATAGTCGTTGGACGGTGTCACACAGACCAAAGTCTTAAATCCTTGACCGGGCTCCTCGCCAAGCTGCTCCGAAATCGCGACCCCCAGGCCCACCGACTCATCGCCATCGTCTTCGTACGTATGTAGAACATAGGAAATGCCGGCGCTTTCCAGCTCGCGCATCGCATTGGTTTTTGGCGTCTTTACAGCCTTTGCCATGACATATCCTTTCCCTCGCATTCGGACGCAAGGATTAAGTATATGTCCAATTCGGCTGCATACGTCACTTCGGCACAGCAAGCGCCATCGAATCACAAGGAGTCGATGGCGCCCATAAACTGAATCGCCTATTTATTGAGCATCAAGTTGAGCCTGGCGCTCCCGGTCACGCCTGAGCAACGGCGCCAAAAACTTGCCCGTATAACTCTGCGGACAGTCCGCAACCTGCTCCGGTGTACCCGAAACCACGACGGTTCCGCCGCCGTTACCGCCCTCGGGACCCATATCGATCAGGCGGTCGGCAACCTTGATGACATCAAGGTTGTGTTCAATCACCAGCACCGTGTTGCCCGCATCGACCAAGCGCTGCAGTACATCGAGCAGCTGGCGGACGTCCTCAAAATGAAGGCCGGTCGTCGGCTCGTCCAAAATATAGAACGTCTTGCCCGTCTGGCGTCGATGAAGCTCCTTGGCGAGCTTTACACGCTGCGCCTCGCCGCCCGAAAGCGTCGTGGCGGGCTGGCCCAGGCTCACGTAGCCCAAGCCTACATCGTACAGCGTCTGGAGCTTGCGCTTAATCTGCGGGATATTCCCAAAGAAGGCCAGCGCCTCGGTAACGCTCATGTCGAGCACGTCCGAGATGGTCTTGCCACGATAGGTGACCTCGAGTGTCTCGCGGTTGTAGCGTTTACCGCCGCAAACTTCGCAGGGAACGTAGATATCGGGAAGGAAGTGCATCTCGATCTTGATCTGTCCGTCGCCCTTGCACGCCTCACAGCGCCCGCCACTCACATTAAAGGAGAAACGACCTGGCGAGTAGCCGCGCGCCTTCGACTCCGGCGTACTCGCAAACAGTGCGCGAAGATCATCCCACAGGCCGATATAGGTAGCAGGGTTGGAACGCGGCGTGCGGCCAATCGGCGACTGGTCGATATCGATAACCTTATCGATACACTCGATGCCCTCGATTTTCTTATACGGACCCACAGGGCGCGTCGAGCGGTGAATGGCATTCGTAAGGGCAGGCGCAATGGTGTCGGTAACTAGGGAGCTCTTGCCCGATCCCGACACGCCGGTAACAACCGTAAGCGTACCAAACTCGATCTTGGCAGTAACGTTTTTGAGGTTGTTGGCTCGAGCGCCCGTAATTTTAAGGCAGCCGCGACCGGGTTTGCGCCGTTCATCAGGCACCCGGATCATTCGTTTGCCGGTCAGATAAGCGCCCGTCATCGACTCAGGACACGCCATGATATCGGCAGGCGTTCCCGCCGCGACTACGTGTCCGCCGTTGACGCCGGCGCCGGGCCCCATGTCGATCACGTAGTCGGCGGCACGGATTGTATCCTCGTCGTGTTCGACGACGATAACGGTATTGCCGATATCGCGCAGGCGCTCGAGCGTCTTGATCAGGCGCTCGTTGTCACGCTGATGAAGACCGATCGAGGGCTCATCCAGAATATAGAGCACGCCCATGAGACCCGCGCCGATCTGCGTTGCCAGTCGAATACGCTGTGCCTCGCCACCGGAAAGCGTCGCCGAGGCACGATCGAGCGTCAGATAGTCGAGTCCAACATCGACCAGAAAACGCAAGCGCTCCAGGATTTCCTTGACGATACGGCCGCCGATAAACCGTTGACGCTCGGTAAGTTCCAAGCCCTCAAAAAACTCGAGCGACTCACGGCACGACAGGCAACAAACCTCGTAAATGGACTTGCCGCCCACGGTGACGGCGAGCATCTCAGGGCGCAAACGAGCGCCGTGGCAGCTCGAGCACGGTTCCTCGCGAATGTACTTCTCCAGGCGCGCCTTGGTGTTCTCGTTCGTCGTCTCGGCATAGCGTTCGTACAGGATGTTGCGAACGCCCGAAAACTTTGTATCCCACTGGCTACGACGTCCGTCGAGCTTTTGGTAGTCGACCGAGATCTTCGTATCGCCCAGGCCATCCAAGAATGCACGACGCACGCGAGGGGGCAAGTCCTCCCACGGCGTATCGGCGCTCACCTTAAAGTGTTTGCAGACCGCAGCAAAAATCTGCGGATAGTAGTTCGAATTGCCAAACAGGCTACCAAAGACTCCGTCGGCAATGGACTTCGAGGGGTCCTCAATCAGCGCCTCGGCATCAACGGTTTTCTTAAAGCCCAGGCCGTCGCACTCAGGACATGCGCCATAGGGAGCGTTGAACGAAAAATCACGCGGCTGAAGATCGTCAATGGAGTGTCCATGCTCCGGGCACGCCAAGGCCAACGAATACTCCAGCAGTTCGCCCTCGGTCCCCTCGGGAGCATCGCGATCGGGCAGCATGTACACGTTTACATTGCCGTGCGCCAAGGCAGTCGCCTGTTCAACAGACTCGGCGATGCGGCCCAGAGAGTTTTCCCGAATCACGATGCGGTCGACTACGACCTCGATATCGTGCTTGAACTTTTTGTCCAGATCGATCGGGTCGTCGAGCGAGCGCACTTCGCCGTCAACGCGCACGCGGCTAAAGCCCTCGGCGCGAAGGTCCTCAAACAGTTTGGTGTACTCGCCTTTTCGCCCGCGCACCACCGGTGCCAGCACAAACGCGCGGCGGCCCTCCCCCGCCGCCAAGACCTTGTCGGCAACCTGGTCGGTCGTCTGGCGCTCAATGACGCGGCCGCATTCGGGACAGTGCGGGGTGCCCACACGGGCGAACAGCAGGCGCAGATAGTCATAAATCTCGGTTACGGTGCCAACCGTCGAGCGAGGGTTTTTAGACGTCGTCTTTTGGTCGATCGACACCGCCGGCGAAAGGCCGTCGATTGAATCCAAGTCGGGTTTGTCCATCTGGCCCAAGAACTGGCGCGCATAGCTCGAAAGGCTCTCGACGTATCGACGCTGGCCCTCGGCATAGATAGTGTC